>NZ_CP119083.1:4800000-5117415 GCF_029028125.1 Pseudoduganella chitinolytica | reverse complement strand
TCCACGGCCGCCTCCAGCGAACCGGAGACGTCCGACTCCTGCAGCGCCTTGCGCACGCCGGAATCGCGGTCGACGACGTCGGCCATCATTTCGCCGATCGCCTCGCGCAACACCTTCTTCTTGTAGTTCGACAGGTTCTGCTCATCCACGCCCGCCAGCGCATCGCGCAGCACGCGCCACTGCTCCATCGGCTCGTGCTGTTCGGTCAGGATGGCCTTGACCTCCTCGCGTCCGCGCCGGCCGCTGTCGTCGCGCAGCATGTCGAGCGTCTGCTCGACCGCTTCCAGGTGCACCGCCGGGTCGTCGCCCGTGCTGCGCAACGCGGCCCGGCCGGGCTTGCGCTCGTTGTCCGGCGCGGCCTTGCGATTGCCCTGGCGCTGCGCCTGCGGCGCCACGCGGGGTGTGGCCCGGTGGCGCCGGTCCAGGCTCCTGGACTGGAACGACACACCGTCGCGCACGCCGCTTTCGCTGTCGATCGCTGCGCGCGGCAGCATCGACACGCTGGCCTGCTGCGGCGCGGGGCGCGGCGGCACACCCGTGACGGGGCGGCCCTGCGGCGGCGGCGCCGTGGCCGGGACCTGGTTGAACTGGTTGATGGGGCGCGTACTCATGCTGCTTGGTGGCCGGCCCGGCGGCCATGGTTCCATGCACGGGGCGGCTGCGCGGCCGTGGCACGAAGGCGCCTGCGGTTCCACCGGCGGCCCGGCGATTTCCTCAACTTTTTTCAATGTCTCAGCATTGTTCAAGAAACGACGGCGGCGCGGCGATCCACTGTTATCTTGAATACATCGACAGGCGCACTACCGGATGCCTGCCAGGAACGCAGACGTAACCCCCTACAAGCGAGAGCCCATCATGCACACTACGATCGTTGAAACCGCCCATGCCCGCACCGCCGCACCGATCCGGATGATCGGTCACGCGGAAGACCAGCTTCCCGCCGCCCTGCCGTTCGCGGTCGCCGCCCCTGCGGCGGCTACGCCGGCGCCGCAGGCCGCCATCGACGTCACCGCGCTGTACCGCCAGCACCGCACGCACCTGCTGCGTTTCGTGCAGCGCTACCTGGGCAACCCGAGCGATGCGGAAGACGTGGTGCAGAACACGTTCGTCGAGGCGCTGCGCTGCGCCGACCGCTTCTCCGGCCTGTCGAAGCCGTCCACCTGGCTGTTCGGCATCGCCCTGAACCTGGCGCGCAACCAGGGCCGGCGCAATGGCGCCGACCGTTACGAGACCGTCGAGGAGGACTTCCTGGAGCAGCAGGTCGACATCCATGCCGACCCGGCGCTGCAGTACGAATGGCGCCAGATGGCGCGCAAGGTGGAGCGGCTGGTCGACGACCTGCCGGCGCCGATCCGTGCCACTTTCGAGGCGGTGCTGGAGGGGGAGTTGACGTACGAGGAGGCGGCGCGCGACCTGCAGATCCCGATCGGCACCGTGCGCTCGCGGGTGTCGCGCGTACGCGCCGCGGCGCGCCTGGAATGCGAACGGTAAGGAACGCCGCGGTTCAGGCGGACGGGCCGCGCCGCCCCTCCGCCAGGTGCGCATGCCAGTCGCGCGCGGCATCGGCCGTGTCGAGGATGGCGTCCATCAGGCTGCGCTCGTCGCGCAGGGTGGCCAGCGGCACGGTGCGCACGGCCACGTAGCACCCCTCATCCGCATGCCAGCGGCAGTCGATGCCGTCCTGGCCCAGCCGTTGCTGCAAGGCCGCCCCGGCGGGCAGGTAGCCGGCCGGGCCGCAGGGCGGCAGCCGCGCCGTCACCGTCAGGCAGGCCGCATCGCTGGCGACCGACGCGAACGTGACGATCTCGCCGACCATCAATTCCAGTACGGGCGTGCCGGCATGCTGCTGGCCGGCCAGCGCGGCCAGTTCGGCCAGCAGCCGCATGGCGGCGGCCGGCGAACCGTCCAGCGCCGCGCCCTCTTCCCTGTCATCCGTCTCCACGCCCGTCTCCGCTTTGCCCGTTCCGATCCTGGGCATTCTACCAAGGGCGCAGCGAACGCCGGCGCGTGCAACGCACGCCGCGCCGCGCCTCACAGGACCTGCAGTGCGCGCCACACCGGCACGCGCAGGCGCAGGATGGCGGCCACCGTTTGCGGCAACGTGGCCGTCAGCGACGCCAGTTGTGCCCCCTGGCGGCTGTCGCAGCCGGCCGCCTCCCGATAGCGCTCGAGCTTGTGCCGGACCGCCGCCAGGATCGCCTCGCCGTCGTCCAGGTCGGGCCGGTCGGTCAGCACCGTGTAGATCAGCCGCTGGACCAGGCCGGCGCGCAGGCCGCCGCCCAGCAGGGGCGATGCCAGCACCTGGTACTGGTCGCCATGCAGGGCGGCGCGGGCGATGGCCCGGTTCAGCGCGCGCGCGGGACGGGCGTCGCTCAGCGCGCCATCCAGCAGGAACAACGCGGCGTGGCCGGAGGACGCCAGCAGCGCCGCCAGCCGCGCGGCCTGCGCCAGCGGCAGCTCCAGTGCTGCGGCCAGCGTGGCGAGGGGCAGCGGCCCGGCGGCCAACTGCTGCAACATGCGCCGCAACGGCGGCAGCAGGCGCTGCGCCTCGGTCGCATCGATCCCGGGCGGCAGCGGCTCGACGTCGCTGTCCGCGTCGACGCTGGTCCGGGCCAGCCCGATGCGTGCCAGCCATTCGGCCTGCCGCGCCGCGGACATGCGGCGCGCGCCCCGCACCATCACATCCTCGCGGAAGGCGGTGTTGTGCAGGTAGTCCTTGACGGTCTCGCGCATGACGGCGTCGTCGATCGGCGCCAGCAGGCTGCGCTGGCGCTCGTCCAGGAACAGGGCCGGGTAGGCGTGGGCGGGATTGGCGGCGCCCGCGAAATCGAGCTTGGCGTTAGCCATGTCGCGCACCACGTCGGCGTGATACAGCGGCTCCCAGCCCCGGTTCAGGTATTCGTGCGCGAGGTAGCCGGCCTTGTCGTCCGCCAGCGAAGCGAGGCGGTGGCGCAGCACGGGATTGTCGTCGACGTAGCGGCAGCCGGCGGCCTTCATGGCCTCGACGAAGTCGCGCGCCTGCGCCACCTGCCGTTCGCGCCCGGCCGGGTGGCGTTCGGCGTGCTCCAGCATCAGGCGCTGCAACGGCAGCACGCCGGCCCAGCCGGGCATGGCGTTGTAGTTGACGTAGACGATGCCGCCCGGTTTCAGGTAGCGGCCGATGAAGTCGACGACGTGGCGGCGGTTTTCCGGCGTGACCCAGCTGTAGACGCCGTACATGGTGATGAAGTCCAGCGGCGGCAGGTCGACCTTGCCGGCGGCCAGGTCGGCGAAGCTGCACTCGAGCAGCGTCAGGTTGTCCAGCTCCCCGTCCTCGGCCAGGGCGCGTGCGGAAGCCACATGCGCGGGCTGGAAGTCATTGGCGTAGAAGCGCCCGTGCGGATGGCTGGCCGCCAGCACCGATGCCGTCAGGCCCATGCCCGCGCCCAGCTCGAAATAGGTGAACGGGCGGTCCAGCGGCACCGGCTCGACCCCGTTCAGGATGCAGGCGATGCTGAGGTGGGTAGGGCTTTGTTCGGGGAAGAATGCGGCGGGGTAGGCGATGTCGGCGACGTAGCCGTCGTTCCAGTCCATGGGGGCTCCTGTGGGAAGTAGGTTCGGGGCCCCGGCGCCTGCCGGGGCGGACGCTCAGGCCTTGCGGCTCAGGCGGCGGATGCGGTGCCAGTGGAAGGTTTCGTCCAGGGCCTGGCGGGTCGAGCGGGATTGCGTTGGGTTGGTCATGGCGTGCTCCATTCTTTCGCGGGAAGGGACCGGGGGCGGACGGGGACGGCCAGTCCCGTGCGTCCACCCCCGCAGTGCTGCGGGCGCGCGTTATGCGCTGATCGTGCCGTCGTCGATGGCCTCGTTGTAGTCGCCCTGGCCCAGCAGGCCGTCGTGCTTGCCGTTGGTGGCGGCCTCCAGTTTCTTGAACAGTTCGCCGTTGTTCTCCAACATCTTCTGCGCGGCCAGCTGGACTTCTTCCGGCACCTGCACCGTGTTGCCGTTCTTGTCCTTGCAGTAGCCCGTTTCGGCCATCATTTTCAGGTTCTCGACGGACAGCAAGCCGATGTCCTTGTCCTTCTGGAACTCGTTGATGGTCTTGGCGGCGGCGGCGCTGGTCGGCAGGTCGTCGATCGGCGCATCGGGCGCCGGCGCGCTGCGCGGGCCGGTGTTTTTCGAGATCGTGCCGTCCTCGATGGCCTTGTCGTAGTCGCCCTGGCCCAGCTTGCCGTCATGCTTGCCGTCGGTGGCCGATTCCAGCTTCTTGAACAGCTCGCCGTTGTTGTCCAACATCTTCTGCGCCGCCAGCTGGACTTCTTCCGGCACCTGCACCGTGTTGCCGTTCTTGTCCTTGCAGTAGCCCGTTTCCGCCATCATCTTGAGGTTCTCGATGGACAACAGGCCGATATCCTTGTCCTTCTGGAAGTCGTTGATGGTCTTCGCGGCCGACGAGTCCGACGGCAGGCCATCGGCCTGGCCGCCCCACTGCGTGCTATCCGGGCCGCCGAACGTGACGGTTTCCTTGCCGTTGTCCTTGCCGATAGCGCCGTCCTGCAGCGCTGCGCCGAAGTCGCCCTGGCCCAGCTGGCCGTCGTGCTTGCCATCCGTGGCCGCTTCCAGCTTCTTGAACAGTTCGCCGTTGTTTTCCATCATCCGCTGCGCGGCGCCCTGCACTTCTTCCGGCACCTGCATCAGGTTGCCGTCCTTGTCCTTGCAGTAGCCCGTCTCGGCCATCATCTTCAGGTTGTCGACGGACAGCAGGCCGATGTCGTGTTCCTTCTGGAAGTCGTTGATCGTCTTGGCGGCGCCGTATTCGGATGGGCGCGTGCTGGCGATATTGCCGTTCATGATGGCGTTCAGGAAGTCGCCCGGCGACAGGCCCCGTTCGGAGGAGCCGCGGGTCTCGTCGCCGCCGTTCCTGGAAATGGTGCCGTCCTTGATGGCGTTGCCGTAGTCGCCCTGGCCCAGCTGGCCGTCGTGCCTGCCGTCCGTGGCCGCTTCCAGCTTCTTGAACAGCTCGCCGTTATTGGCCATCATGCGCTGCGCGGCCAGCTGCACTTCCTCGGGCACCTGGAAGGTCTTGCCGTCCTTGCCCGTGCAATAGCCGGTCTCGGCCATCTTCTGCATCTGCTCGACGGACAACAGGCCGATATCGTGCTCTTTCTGGAAGTTGTTGATGGTCTTGGCCGCGCCGGACTCCGACGGCAGCCTGCTGTCGTCATCGACGCCCAGGATGTTCTTGGCCATGGCCTTGACCCACGACGGCACGGCCATGTCGTCGATGGCGTCGGCCAGCGATTCCTTGCTGCCCTCGGGGATGTGCGAGCCGTGGCTGATATCGTGCAAATCGGGACCGCCTTCGCCGCCGCGCGGCTTGAAGGACCCGCCGTAGAACGAATCGGTGGTGGTGTAGGTGGTCGTGGTGGTGGTCGTCGTGATCGTCGCTGACATGTGGTTTTCTCCGGACGTAAAAGGCGGCTCGCGCGCCGCCGGGTCGATGCCGGGCTGGTGCTCGGCAGATACTGAGTGACCGGGGAAAGTTGCCGGTTCCATCGGCACGGCCTGCGGCGCCGCTGTCGCGCGCGCGCAGGAGCGGCCGCGCAAGGCGGCCAGACCCCTACAACGCGGCTTGCGCCGTGTCTTCGGCTTTCTTGATGAACTTGGTAAAGACAGCGACGTTGTTGACGTCGCTCTTGGCGGCCGCGACGGCCTCCATGTCCCGTATCGCGACGGGCGCGCCGTTCCTGCTGACCTTGCTGCCGGCCATGGGTCCTCCTACTGCTGGTCGTTGATGGATTTCGCCATCGTGTTGAAGATCTTCAGCTTCGCCAGCGACGACGCCTGCTGCGATACCCACAACTGGAATTCCATCGCCTGCGCCGCGCCCTGCTGCGCCGCATCGCCCAGCGGCGTGGCCGCGGTGCGTGCCATCGCCGGACCAGGCTGCGCGGTGGCGTTGCCCGCTTTTGCGTTCAGATAAGTGCTCATCGAGTCCTCCTGACGCGGATCGCACCGGACCCGGTGCGATCCACTGGTGTGTGGGCGGGCGCACCCGCCCGCCAGACAGTGCCTTAGATCAGGCCCATGGCGTTGTCTTCGCCGGCCTTTTCCATTTTCAGGCGGATATTGCTGGCGTTGACCAGGGACTTTGCCGCGCCTGCCGCTTCCTGATCGGCGATCGCACCTGCTGCACCCGCACCTGCTGCCGCTCCGACTTTTCCTGACATGTGAACCTCCGTAAATGGTTGAGAATTGCCGCCCTGGCTGATTGCTTCGGGTCGGTAACCATGAGTGGAGGCCTGCCACGGACAAGTTCCATCCGCTTGCGAGAATCGTTCGTTGTCGCCATGGCGGGAACCCTGGAGCCCCGGGCCACACCTATCAGGGCAGTTGTGGCGCCCCCGGCCCACCTGCACGGCGACCGCGTCCGCGGCGCCGGCCACCTCGCATAGAAAGGAAACATCATGAACGTAGGCTTTTCTCCAGGCGGTTTCGGCTTCGGCGGCCCACAAGGTGCCATGTCCACCCAGGATTTCCAGAAGGAGCTGAAGAACCAGACCAATGAAGACCTGATCAATATGCTGGGCGACCCCAAGCTGTCGCCCGGCGCCAAGCTGATGATCGGCAAGGAGCTGGAAGAACGCATGAATGCCAAGGGCGCCGAAGGTGCCGGCGGCGCGGGCGGCGGCGAGGAAGGCGATGGCGACGACCTGAAAAAGCTGCTGAAGAAGCTGCAGGACGGCACGATCTCGTCGGAAGAACTGAAGAAGCTGTCCGGCATGCTGGGCGTGGACGTGGCCACGCTGGAAAAAGCCAAGGGCAAGGAAGGGGGCCAGGCCGGCGAAGGCGACATCCTGGGCGGCTGACCGCGCGCCAGCCACCGCCGCCGCCGCGCCTGGCGCGGCGGCACCTTACGGAGACTCCATGAACGCACCCTTCCAACCGTCGCACCAGCCGCTGCGCGACGCGCACCAACTATGGTTCTGGCAGACCTTGAACCCCGACCTGGCGATCGGCGACCGGCCGCTGGCCGCCGCCCCAATACCGGCCCTGTCGCACGATCCGGCCCTGGCCGGCACTGTCGCCCGGCTGGCCGCCGATACTGTGCGCGAAGGCTATTTCCAGGCGCCGCCCGTCATCGGGCAAGCCACGGCCGCCCGGCTGGCGCGGGTGGTGGACGACCTCGCGCAGCGCGGCATCCCACCCGTGTTCTGCCTGGTCTATGACGAGTTCTGGCAGATGTTCGCCGGCCTCGACCCGCTGCTGCGCGTGCTGCTGGGGGACGGCTACCGCATGATGCCGACCGATATCTGGGCCTGGCACGTGGCGGCGCGCGCCGGCGCCACCGGCTGGGGCCCGCACCGCGACCTGCCCCGCGCCGACGCCGTGCGCGCCAACGGCCTGCCCCGCCTGCTCAACGTATGGCTGCCGCTGACGGACGTCTCGCCGGACAACGCCTGCATGTACGTGCTGCCCGCCCACCTCGACCCGAATATTCCTGAGCACGTGGACGGCGGCGAGTTCAGCCTGCGCGACTGGCAGAACATCCGCGCCCTGCCGGCCCGCGCCGGCAGCCCGCTGGGCTGGAACACGCAAGTGCTGCACTGGGGCGGGCGCAGCAGCGGCCGCGCCACCGTGCCCCGCATCAGCGTGGGCATCTATTTCCACAGCGCCGATTGCGACCTGCACACGCTCAATCCGGACGTGGGACGCCAGGGTTTCACGTCGCTGCCGTTCGGACCACAGCTGGAGCTGCCATTCGCGGCGCGGCTGGAAGCGATTGCCGGGGCGATCTACATGTACAACCGGCGTATACCCGGGGATTTCCCGATGACGTGGGAAGCCGTGTTCGCGTTTGCGCGGCAGCACCGGCGCAGCGCCTGAACAGGAAACCCCCGCCTGTCGCCAGGCGGGGGCCATGCTTCAGGGGATCGGATTGTCCGCCGAGAAGTGGCTGGTGCGGCCGAACTGGTTCAGGGTGACCTGCCATGCCGTGTCGGCCGCCGCTCGCAGCGTGGCCTGGCCCTTCTCCGGCGGGAACGACTCGATGAAGTCATGGTAGTTCGCCACGTAGCGAGCAGGATCGCCACCGGGCAAGTCCAGGTCCAGGCCCAGGGTCTCGTTCAGCTGGTTGCCGACCCACATGGCTTCGTGCATCGAATGGCCGCCGTCGTGCGTCAGGAACATCATCGTGCCCAGCAGGGCGTCCTTCGCATCGATGCGGTCGCCCTCGTCCAGCATGTGCGCGACGGCATGCATGACAATGTTGGTCGAGCCGGACACACCGCTGACGAAGGGGGCCGCATGCTTCAATGCGCGGCGCAATTCCGCGCTGGTCTCGTGCAGTTTCGGGCGGTTGCGGTCGCCCGGGTGCATGGCCGCTTCCGCAGGGTGCGTGCGCACGGTCATCGGGTGATGGTGGGAGGTGATGCCCGCCTTGGGCGCGATGCGGTTCGGGTTCGGCGCGGACTCCGTTTCGCGCGCCGACGCGGGCCCGACGACGTCGCGATAATTGACGTTGGCCCGCTGCATCCAGGGCGCTCCCCCGCCCATGCACAGCGACATCTTGACGGTCAGGTAGGGCACGGCGATGCAGTCGGCGCCGGTTTCCTTGGGCGCACGCAGCAGGTCTTTCAGCGCGCGCAGTGCGTACCCCGGCGGCGCCTGGTAGAACGCCTCCAGTTCGGGCGCCTGGGCCTGCCAGCCGCGGCGTTCGTGGCGCATCATGTTCTGCACCGCCGATGCCGCCGCGTCCTGTTCGTGCGGCTGCAGGCGCGACAACGCGCGGTCCAGCTGCCCGCTCAAGGCTTCCATGCTGTCCTTGACGCTGTCCGGCGGATTGCGCATCAGCTCGTTGACCAGCACCGACTCCAGCGCCCGGCCGTAAACGTTGTCGTGCAACTGCGTCGCATGGTCGCGCAGTGCGGCCGGTGCCGGAATATCGCCAGCCAACCGGTTCGCCAGGCGCGCCAGGTCGAGCAGGCCGTGCCGGGCACAATCGTCGCTCACTTCCGTCAACCATTGCCTGGTTTTGCCAAAGCTCAGGCGATGCTGCATCACCCGGTCCATCGTCTCGAAGCCCAGGTCGCGCAGGAATTCACCCTGGCCCGGGCTGGCGTTGCGCTGTGCGCGCCGGATCTCATAGCCCAGATGGGTCATGCAGTCCATCGGCATGCGCCCGGTCAGGCGTTGCGCACGGGATGGGCCGATCTTCTGCACTTCCTGCGCATGCACCGCCTCGCTGACGGCCTTCATCATGCCGCCGAACGCCGCCGCATTCAGCCGGTTGTGCGGATTGGACAGCCAGTGCCGGGCCCGCTCGATCTCCTGGCCCGCAAGCGTCCCGTGCAAGCCGAACTCGCGCTCGGTGTTGGCAAGCAGCGTCAGCGCGGCCTGGCGCGCCGTTGCCTCGCCCCGATGCACCTCCTGCACGGGCATGCTGCTGTCGGTATACAAGCTGAGCTTGACTGGCGAATGAGCGCCCAGCTGCGCCTGTCCCAGCCGGGGGTCGCCCCGTCCCACCTCATGTCCCAGCACGAGGAATGCGCCGAGCTCATCCCGGTTGGCCTTGCTGTTCCAGTCCACGGCGTCGAGCACCGTGGTGCGCGGACCGATGACGGGAGCCGGTGGCTCGGCAGGCTGCGGCGCCCCGCTGGGGCCGGATGGCGTCGCTCTTGCTTGCCGCTGCAGCGGATGGGGGCCGCCCGGCCGCGGTGCGGACGAGCGCGGCGGCGGTCCGCCAGGTGCCGGCGCCGCCGCGTGGCGTTGCCGGCTGCCCTGTGGCGGCGCCTGGTTCGGATCGGTTACGGGGAAGCCATGGGGGACGTGACCGCCCCCTCCTTGCGTTCGGTTGAACATCGTCTCTCCTGTGCCTGCGGGTTGTCGGCCCCACCCGCGCGGGGAATTACGCAGGTGAGTGGAGAGTGGGGGGAAATGGTTCGGCCTGCCGCCGGCATCAAGCCGTTTGCACCCCCACGAGTGTGGCACTATTTCCCGCCAAGGCGTCGGTCACCAGGTGCGAGAACGTCGCCAACCGGTCCGCCGTCCACACCGACGCCATCGCGTACGGGTCCGCGCCGTGCTCGGCCTGGGCGACGAGGTCGCTGAAGGCCAAGTGCGCGACCGTGCCGCCGCTTGCGTCGACCAGGTCGAGTGCGGCAATCGTGACATGGCTGTAGTCGTGCACCGTCATCTTCGCGTACGACGTGTCGCGGTCGACCAGGTTGATGATCAGGTCGCCGCTGTCGATGTTGACCTTGACCTTGTCCGCGCTCAGCGTCACATTCGAGAACAGGCGGTTGCCCGTGATCTTGAGGATGTCGTTGCCGCCGGCTTCCTCGAAGAACCGCCGCCCATCTCGACCCGATGTCCTCTGAGCACGTGACGCGGGCGAATTCAGCCTACGCGACTGGCAGAACATACGGGTCCTGCCGGCCCGAGCTGGCTGTCTGATGGGGCTGAAACGCGCAGGTGCGGCACTGCGTCGGGCGGAGTAACCGCCACGTGTCAGCGTAGGGATTTACAGCGTAGACCGCGATTTGCATAAACTTAGACCGATGCGGCGCGGCAGGGACTTACGTCGCTGCCGTTCGGGTGTACTGCAACTGGGGGTCGCGGCGCGGACTGTTTTAATATTAATTCATACAACAGCTGTCGACCAGCATCTATACCGGCGGCAATAGGCGAACTCAGCTCAGCTTTTTCTCCGACATGCAGCAACGACGGAAACACGCGGATTCCCAGCACATTCGAGAGACTGCACTCTTCATCTATCAGCGTATTCTCAGGATCACAGCCATCACCCGCGCCATCTGGAAGAAACCATATCGGCATCGGTAACAGACCGGCCCCTCGAAGCGCCAGCGCCTCGCGTTTCATTGCATTGCAAGGTTCACAGCCTTTGGAAACGACCAGAATGAGTAATTCACCGTCACTCTTGACAAGATCTGCGACTGACAACTTCTTCCTTGCCAATCCCGGGCGAAAAACCAGGTCCCCGATCTCAGGATACCGTCTCGTAGACGCGCCCTGCAATGACTTTGGACTATTAACATGCTTTAAACCGAACAGAATAATGCAGTTCCCGAAAAATGCCGCGTAGAGCTCCCCAATCACTCTGAGGTCATCATTCGCGGATTCACCATGTACAAGAACGGCGACCGCAGATACCACCATCACGCAGCGCAGCGGTACGATATAGCCCTCTACATGATTGGATAGGCCACCAAAGCATTTGCACGGCTTCTTTTTGGCGTAGAAAATGCCGTAAATCAGGCCAGCGACAGATATGATGAGCGAGTACAACGCTATAAACTTGCTTAACCACAAATTCACGCCAAAAATAAGCAGGTAGCCGAATACAAATTCCACGCCAGGACGCACATATGCACGATATTCTACAGTTTTTCGCGCCGGCCATCGTCCAACAGCGGAAAGGCAGAAAACGAGTGCTAACATACCGTTGGCAATACCTGAAAGATAGGATAGTGAGTTCATCCGATCTCACCTTAGCATCATACCGGAATGATCGTTATGGAAATCCGCAACGATAGTACCATTTTCAAACTTTAGGACTCGACGTGCCGTATCGATGGTCTCTTTCCTATGCGCTGCAATGATGCGCGTAACGTTTGCCTGCTCGATTGAAAAATTGACGCGTGACTCGTTATGCAAATCCAGATGACTCGTCGCTTCGTCCAAGACCAATATTTCCGACCTCTTGTAAAACGCTCTCGCAAGCATGAGGCGCTGCTTTTGACCACCAGACAATGAGGTACCAATATCACCAACCAATGTTTGATAGCCCATCGGCATGGCCACAATATCCTCATGAATGGAGGCCATTTTGGCGCAGTCCACAACCCGATCTGACTCGTCCTTCTTGTCAAAAAACGATATGTTTTGCTCCAAGGTGCCTGCAAATAGCGTATCCTCCTGCAAAACGGTAGCAATATGTCCGATTGCCTGGTTTTTCTCATCGATGGAAATCGGCTTGCCGAATATTAGAATGGTGCCTTCCGTTGGTTCAAGCATACCGCATAATAGCTTCAGAAAAGTGGTTTTTCCGCATCCTGAGGTGCCTGTCAGCGCCACGAACTCACTCTGATTGTTACGTTCACGTTTTTCAATACCCAAGGATCCAACGACGAGTAGCGAAAACTGACGTCAACAAATTTCACCGCAGCCACATCAATGCCCTCCTGATGTTTTAACGTCGTTAATCCGTTAAGTGGCGTCAACATTACGTCACTTAGTCTGTTAGTATGCAGCTTAACGAGATGAAGTACGGATAACTTATCAACCATGGCATACGCTCTCGTGGAAAACATCGCTTTGTAAGCTAAAAACGCATACAGCATCCCTATCGAGATACGTTCATCAATTAACAGCGAGATGCCCGAATAAAGTATAATTAAATTTTCTGCGCCCAATATTATCTTCCCAACAAATGCGAAAGACACATTGGCGGTTCCAACTAAATTTTGCTTATTGATTGTGCATATGAGTAAAGCTCGCCAGTGCTCGAACCGATCAGCTTGTTTCCCGAACAGCTTGATTGTCTGAAGGCCTCTTATAGATTCCTGAAGAAAATTCTGTTGCGCCGCGTCCGCCTGCAAAAGTTCTTCATTTAACCTCAGGAGAGATCGGTACCCGGCGGCGCGGTACAGCGCATAAATAATGGCTGAGCTAAGGACAATTGTTGCCAACCAAACATCGTAGGTCAGCATCACGAAAATGACTACGATGGAAAATAGCCCATCCAGCACCGCTTCAATAAGGCCCGCAGACAGTACCTCCTTCAACGATGTCATCGAATGTAACCGACTCAAAACGTCACTAAGTCTACGTTTCTCGAAGTAAGAGAACGGTAGAGCTAAGACATGTCTGAAGAGATTAGTAGACAGGTGCAGATTTAGTCTTGATCCCAGTATGATTACAGTTTTCGAACGTAAAGAAGTGAGGATCAGCTGAATGACTAGCAGGAGTGCCGCAGCGATAAATAAGGTACTGAGTAGGTCGGGCCTATCATCTCTTACAGCTTCGTCGACAATTATTTGAACTACAACCGGAGTAAAAAGCGAAGCCACTTCCAGGCAAGCCGCTAGTGCGAATACACTAACCACGGTTGACTTGATCCGCGGCAGATTTCGCACGAGATCGTATAGGCTTATCCTTTGACGTTCGTTCCTTGCAACAAAACCAGGCCTTGGCGACAATTCGAGAACTACACCCGTGAAGCTCCGCGAGAAACTTTGCTCGACCACCTGGATATTGCCCAATGCGGGATCATTAATATCAAAAATTAAGCACTTGCGTCGTCGGCAGCTGCGTACGCGCTTTAACACTACGAAATGATTAAGATTCCAATGTACGATACATGGGAACTGGAGATTCATCAAATCGCCCATCTCCACACGGGCGGCGCGCCCCTGTAACTGGAATTCACTTGCCAGGTCCATAATCGCCTTAAGCGTTACACCGCGCATGCTGATCGAGAATCGCTGACGTATTTTCGTAAGGTCTGTCCGGTAACCATGGTACCCTAATATCATCACCAAGCAGGCAATTCCGCACTCAACAGCTTCGTCCTGAAGGACAGTTGGTGTCTTTCTTTCTGCGTAGCGATCTTTGATCCACCCCAACAACCTAGTGATCGGCATGTAATCTCTCCGCCAGCACCTCAAGAAGCGATGGCCCTAAATAACCAGTTCGCAAATCGACTTTCCCCAGAACGGGCTTTTCCCGGGCCACGCTATTTGCAATCCTCACCATTATCAATCTTCCCGAGTGAACACCACACGGCGAATTCCAAGCCGCGCTACTGAACGGTCCACATTCTTCAACAGCAATGACCAGCCCCATGCTGAAAGATGTACCATTCTCACTGTCTGTGCTTAGTCCTACCCGACGGCCTAGGTTTAGCAGGGGGCCGGGATCTCCGGCATTAGGTATGAGAATCGACACAATATGCTGAGGATGAGATTTCGGAAATAGCATAGTTTGCGAAATTACATAACGACCGACATTAGCTTCGATCCCCGGCATCAGAGTTCCAACTGGTCCATTCGCCTTGCTCAGTGGCGCCAGGTTGGCCGAATCACGTCTATAGCTAGCTGCCGCTGTATCGGCGAACCCATACGTTCCGCCGGGGGCAAACCTAGAGAATATACTTCCATAGCACTAACTGTGCGCCCAGTAATGGTAACGCCGGAAGACGGACGGTACATCAATATATATGTAAGACAGAGGGCTGCAATTACTAGCATGCAATAAGAAAAGAGATGGCTTCCGCCCAGCTCTAAGGAGTTGCTTCCTACACTCTCGCGACGGGCTTGGTACACTTCGGCACGATATAGCTGATCAATCACTAGTCTCTTACGCTGGATGGTTAACTCTGAGCGGCTTCGTCGCGGGCGTAATAGTCCGCAAGGTAACCTGCTAGGTTGATTAACGCAGGGTTGCCGTTACCGACTTTGTGGGTCCCAAGGGCCGAGCAGAAGGCGTCCAGCAGTTCCAAACTGGAATCAGAAATTTCCTTCCATAAGAACTGACCAGCGCTGTTCACCTCGAGGAATATTAAATCGTTCTCAGGCGTAACTATCAAGTCCATACAGCCAAACTGCAGCTTAAGAGCATCAAACACTGCCATTATTTTTGATTCCCATTCGGGTGATATGCAGTGGCGCTTTACGTTTTGTTCTGGATTGAAGTCATCAAACCTCCAGTCAACACTAAAGCCACGACTTTGGCTGTCGATTTTTGCAATGAACAACCTGTCTAAAATGCGAGTTACACGTAGCTCATACTGTTTCTCACAATACGGCTGATAGATTCCTGGGCACGCGGAAAGTGAAAAGTCAGTAGCGATGATGTCGGTGGTGATCAGTGACGTACGCATTACTGTGCGTGAACCGTCGTCGTTGTTCCATACTGCGGGGCAGAATCCCTTGAAGATGGAGAGGTAGCGGTTTTCTTCGACAAATTGCCTGATCCTTGTTGGCTCATTACTCATTAGCGTGGACGGGATCTTGATACCTGTTTTAGCGGCCGCGATCAACTGTGCAGCTTTCGAATTGGCAGCCCTCTCAGCTTCCATGCTATTGATCCATAGGGTGTTTTCGTCACCGAGTAACGGCAGAATGTTCTGTATGAAGTCTTCGGACTCACGTTGCACCACCCAAACGTCATGCGGATGTGTGCGGGTTGCCGGAACGGGGCGCCCCTGTCGACGTATCCAAATAGACTGCAGCGGGCCTTCTACCAGGTTTCCCCCCAGGCACAGGCTCACCTTTACCTCACCTTTGCTATCTATACAGAGAGATGCAGTGTCGAGCTTTGGAAAGTCCTCCCAATACCAAACGACCGTATTATGGCCGAGCCTTGTTAGGCCCCATACCACTGCATCTACGTGACTGTCGTCCCGCAGAGTAATGATCAAGATATTTTTGTTCATACGTGTAATGCCCCAGCGCAGGCTGGGGCACGAGACTTAGCCTTTATCGCAACCGGTGGGTTTTTCGCCGGAATGTACTGTTTGCATGGTGCCTTCAGGGCATTCCTTACCGGTGTGGCCTCCGGAAACCTTCGCTACTTCTTCGGCGCTCAGCTCTTTACCAACAACTTTCGCCAAAATTCGCTCAACGATCTGCATAGTTACCTTTCATTTTAGAAGTTAAGGGCGGCTTACCAAATGATAGCTTTGGACGTTTCCAGTTTTATCAATGGGCCGCGGCGAGATAATGTCTGCATATACGAGATTAACCAAGAAATTTTTACTTGCTTTTTTCAATTTATATAACTCATATTATTCTCAGCGGCACAACTGCTAAATATTACAGCTGCACGTATTTTCGGCCGATGTATAGTTGAGCGTTTGGCAGGATTTGTGTTAAAAGAATTTCGGCCGCCTCGGTTTTACTGGTGTAGCCTGCGGCAGCGTTTACTTGGGGGGGCAAACTCAACATTGATCGCCTGCAAGCTGCAATCAAGACGCCTGTATGCTTGCGCCTTTGGCTCTTTTGAACATTAGAAATTTACAGAAATGAAGATTATTTCGATTTGGTTGTCTCTCGCTGCCGTAGCTCCCAGTTTAGTAGTAACCAAGCCAGCGAATTCTCCAGAACAGTCCGCAGTCTCGGGCAACTATGTCGCGAAAGTACAGGATGAACCAGTAAAGGCAGCAGAACAGAGTGCCCTGCAAACAGTTGAGATCGTGGCTTCCACCGCTTCTTTCGATCCGAGAAGAGACGACACGGCGTCTAAAGTGGTAATTACCGGTAACGAAATTAGCCGATATGGCGATCCAATCATTACAGAGACACTGAAGCG
Source organism: Pseudoduganella chitinolytica (assembly GCF_029028125.1). Lineage (GTDB taxonomy): Bacteria > Pseudomonadota > Gammaproteobacteria > Burkholderiales > Burkholderiaceae_D > Rugamonas > Rugamonas chitinolytica. Next base: position 5,101,107 of record NZ_CP119083.1, on the reverse strand, counting down.
CGTGCCTGGTGTAACGGTACGCGGCGGCGGAGACGTCAGGTTGCGAGGACTGGGGAATGGGTATACGCAGATTCTGGTAAACGGTGAGCGGGCTCCGTCGGGCTTTTCTCTTGATCAGGTTCAACCAGCATCCGTTGAACGTATAGAAATCATTCGGGGAGCCGCCGCTGATTTAAGTACTCAATCAATTGCAGGGACAATCAACATCGTACTGAAGAGGGCTGTGAAGCCTAATCTGCAGGAGCTCCGTGTGGGAGTGGGGCGCAGCCATTTTTCCCGATGGGCTAATCTGAACTCGTTGGTATCTGACCGAGTCGGTCGGGATGCCTACTCCTTGAGCACCTCGGCATTTCAACAGACATATGATCGATTCACTAGCTCTACTGAGGATGAGACTTCCCAAGCGAATGAATTGGTTGGCTTGCGGCTACTTTCGGAACGTGATAGAGGTCATAACAAGGGATTGAATATTGTTCCGCGTGTGTCTTGGAACCTCGATAAGGGTGGGACGCTTACATCAGAAAGCTTCGCGACTATTAGCGATATACATGTTCATGGCCAGGGCATAGCGAACGACCTGATCGGCGAAAGGTACCAGTTTGATAGTAAATCTTCCGACAGTATCACGCACTATAAGACGTTGCGAACAAACATAGTCAGGTCGACACAACCGGATGGCCTGGGGCTGTTAGAAGTTAAAGTTGGACTGAACGGTTCGCTCGGTCAGCAAATAGTACGACAAGTTGGTTATGCATCGGATACCGCCCGCCTGCAACGGGAAGTTCTGTCGAAAACGCGCGAGCGTGGTGTTACGTCGTCGGGTAAGATCAGGACGCGGCCTCACCTGGGTCACGTGCTTTCGACAGGCTGGGAACTCAGCACAAGTCGCCGTGACGAGGACTATGCCAGGTCGGAGCGGTCTGAACAATTGGAGAGTGAGACCGACCGTTTTCGTGTTTCTATAAGCCGGCTTGCTTTCTATGGTCAGGATGACTGGACGATCAGTGAACACTTCTCGTCGTACTTCGGGCTGCGATGGGAGGGCTTGCGCACCAGTAGCCGAGGTACTGACTTTGATACTTTAGGACAGCACAGCAGGGTGTGGAGTCCGATTGTTCATACATTGTATAAGGTTCCAGGCACCAGATCACAATTCCGCGGGTCTTTAAGCCGTACGTTTAAGGACGCTTCTCTTGAGAGCCTTATCCCCCGCCGCAGGCGGTCGCTGATTAATAGTCCAGTTTCGCCGGACTATATTGGTAATCCGTTCCTGAAGCCGGAGGTTGCGCTAGGTTTCGATCTATCCTACGAGCACTACTGGACGGATAATGCGCTGCTGAGTTTATCTGCGTCCAGCCGGAGGATAGACGACGTAGTTCGACGAGACATTCTGCGACAAGGCGGACGATGGACGTTAGTTCAAAGCAACAACGATAAGGCATCAATTGAAAGCCTGGAGATAGAAGTAAAGGGGCCGTTGCGGATGATATTGGCTAACGCCCCAGCAGTGGATGGCCGGCTTAGTCTTTCGCGCAACTGGTCGCGAGTACGCTCAGTTCCCGGCCCAGCAAATAGGCTCGATGCTCAGATTCCATTTTCCGGTGCGATAGGGTTGGACTATGTCGGAAAAGGAGGCGGGATTAAGGCTGGTGCTAGCTTCGCTTTCAGTGGAGGAGGGCTCGCGCGAGTCTCCGAAAGTTTATATAGCTACTCAGGCGTGCAGAGGGATCTGGATGCGTACGCCGTGTTTCGGCTCAATTCTAAGGCTGGTCTCCGTGTCGCGTTCACCAACCTGCTGGGACATCCGGGAATCGGGGCATCGAAATACATAGTCGCCGGCGACGCATTCCGGCGATCTGAGCGAACAGAAACTAGTCGATTGATTCGCCTGACCTTGGAAATTAAACCTTAAGGATCGCAGGGGTCGCCGCGAAAAAACGGCAGATCGGAGTCGCACGCAGTCCATTACCTCCCTCCCCCCAAATCGATGGCCAGCGATGCCGTGTCCGCCCCTCTTGGTTCAATATACTTTGTGGGCAATAAGTCTGCGCATACGGAAAGGGAAATATGGACAAGAACATTAAGTAGATTCATGAGATTGCCGGCATGCGGAATATTAGAGCCGTTTCGCTTGGGCGTGATACATCGCCCGCCGCCTATAGTCGAGAAATTTTGACACGGCGCTAGCTCAGCCAGAACGCTTTCATGGCACAGACCAAGAAATATCCAAGAAAAAGCCCTACAAATCAGTAACTTGTAGGGCTTTGTTTACTACTACGACCTGGTGGGTCCTTAGAACGGAATATCGTCATCCATATCCGAGAAATTAGGCGCAGGCTTCGGTGCCGGACGAGGTGCCGGAGCCGACTGCTGCGGGCGCGGTGCCGGGCGGCTCGGTGGCGCGTCGTAACCGCCGCCGCCCATGCCCATGTCGTCGCCACCACCCATGCCCATGCCGTCACCGCCGCCCATGCCCTGGCGGCCGCCCAGCATCTGCATTTCCTGCGCAATGATGTCGGTGGCGTACTTCTCGACGCCGTCCTTGTCCGTGTACTTGCGCGTCTGCAGGCGGCCTTCGACGTAGACCGACGAGCCCTTCTTCAGGTACTGGCCGACGATCTCGGCCAGGCGGCCGAAGAACGAGATGCGGTGCCACTCGGTGGTTTCCTTCTGCTCGCCCGTGTTCTTGTCCTTGCTGCGGAACGACGTGGCAACGGCAATATTGGCGATCGCATCGCCGCTCGGCATGTAGCGGATCTCCGGGTCGCGGCCCAGGTTGCCGACGATGATGACTTTATTGACAGATGCCATGTAGTACTCCTGCGTGAATTTTTACCAAAGGACGATTATATGCCAGCGCGCCTGGCAGCGGCATACCCGGCCCATGCAGCGCGCCAGGATTTTTTCGGATCGTCACCAGCGCGCTCGGAGACGAATACTGGTATTATATACAGTGTTCGGTTGAATTTGGGCTGATCCGTGTCAAAGACGGGTCACGAGCGAGTGCGGCACTTGAAAAACCGGTGTTCGGCAGCAACTATGGTGGACAGCCGCGCAGGCCGCCCCATGGCGGCACGGCAGGTGGCATCGGCCGGCAACGCCGGCACGCACCCGGGCATCACGTTTCAAGCATCCCCACAGCATCGTTTTCCGAACCTCGTTATAGTTGCGGGTTGACCGACCGCCGCGCCGCAAGCGCGGCATTGGCCGTTCCGGCCCCCACTGCAGTTGGCACACCGTTGGTACACCAGTTCGCACACGTTCAGCACATTCAAGGCACATACATGGAAGAAATCCGCATTCGCGGCGCGCGTACGCATAATCTGAAGAACATCAACCTCGATCTGCCGCGGAACAAGCTGATCGTCATCACGGGCTTGTCCGGCTCCGGCAAGTCGTCGCTGGCGTTTGATACGCTGTATGCCGAGGGCCAGCGCCGCTATGTCGAGTCGCTGTCGGCCTACGCGCGCCAGTTCCTGCAGCTGATGGAAAAGCCGGACGTGGACCTGATCGAAGGCCTGTCGCCCGCCATCTCCATCGAACAGAAGGCCACGTCGCACAACCCGCGCTCGACCGTCGGCACCGTGACGGAGATCCACGACTACCTGCGCCTGCTGTATGCGCGCGTCGGCACGCCCTACTGCATCAACCACCCGGACCATGCGCTGTCGGCGCAGTCGGTGTCGCAGATGGTCGATGCCGTGCTGGGCATGCCCGAGGGCACCAAGTTGATGATCATGGCGCCCGTCGTCGCCAACCGCAAGGGCGAGCACGTCGACCTGTTCGAGGCCATGCAGGCGCAGGGCTTCGTGCGCTTCCGCGTGCAGAGCGGCACGCACGATGCCAAGATCTATGAAGTGGAAGACCTGCCGAAGCTGAAGAAGACGGAAAAGCACACCATCGACGTCGTCATCGACCGCATCAAGGTCAATCCGGAACTGAAGCAGCGCCTGGCCGAGAGCTTCGAGACGGCGCTGCGCCTGGCCGACGGCCGCGCGGTGGCGTATGAGATGGACACGGGCGTCGAGCACGTCTACTCCAACAAATTCGCGTGCACCTCGTGCGGCTACTCGCTGCAGGAACTGGAGCCGCGCCTGTTCTCGTTCAACAACCCGATGGGCGCGTGCCCCGAGTGCGACGGCCTGGGCCACATCGAGTTCTTCGATCCGAAGCGGATCGTCGCGTTCCCGAACCTGTCGCTGGCGTCCGGCGCCGTGAAGGGCTGGGACCGTCGCAACCAGTTTTACTATCAGATGCTGTCCAGCCTGGCGAGCCACTACGACTTCGACCTGGACTTGCCGTTCGAGAAACTGCCGGCCGCCGCGCAGAACGTCGTGCTGCACGGGTCCGGCAAGAACACGGTGCCGTTCACGTACGTCAACGAGCGCGGCCGCACGGTCCTCAAGGAACACACGTTCGAGGGCGTCGTGAACAACCTGGCGCGGCGCTACCGCGAGACGGACTCGATGGCCGTGAAGGAAGAGCTGGCCAAGTTCATCAACGAGAAGAAGTGCCCGACATGCACGGGCGCGCGCCTGCGCGTGGAAGCGCGTCACGTCAAGGTCGGCACCGGCAAGCAGGAAAAGGCCATCTACGAGATCGCCGAGAAGCCGCTGCGCGACACGCTGTCGTTCTTCGAGCAGCTGAAACTGAAGGGCGCCAAGCGCGACATCGCCGACCGGATCGTCAAGGAAATCGTGTCACGCCTGACCTTCCTGAACAACGTGGGCCTGGACTACCTGTCGCTGGACCGTTCCGCCGACACGCTCTCCGGTGGCGAGGCGCAGCGTATCCGCCTGGCGTCGCAGATCGGTTCGGGCCTGACGGGCGTGATGTACGTGCTGGACGAGCCGTCCATCGGCCTGCACCAGCGCGACAACGACCGCCTGATCGAAACGCTGAAGCACCTGCGCGACATCGGCAACAGCGTGCTGGTGGTGGAACATGACGAGGATGCGATCCGCACGGCCGACTACATTGTCGACATGGGCAAGGGCGCGGGCGTGCATGGCGGCGACGTCATCGCGGCCGGCTCCCTGAAGGACATCCTGAAAAACAAGGAATCGCTGACGGCCCAGTACCTGAACGGCTCCCTGAAGATCGAGGTGCCGAAGAAGCGCCATGCGGCCGATTCGAACCGCCAGCTCGTCATCACGGGCGCGACCGGTAACAACCTGAAGAACCAGACGCTGACGGTGCCCGTCGGCCTGCTGACGTGCGTGACGGGCGTGTCCGGTTCGGGCAAGTCGACCCTGGTCAACGACACGCTGTATCCGGCCCTGTCGCGCCACCTGTACGGCTCTCAGATGGAACCGGCGCCGCACGATTCGATCAGCGGCCTGGAACACTTCGACAAGGTCATCGCTGTCGACCAGGCGCCGATCGGCCGCACGCCGCGCTCGAACCCGGCCACGTACACGGGCGTGTTCACGCCGATCCGCGACCTGTTCTCGACGGTGCCGACGGCCAAGGAACGGGGCTACAGCGCGGGCCGCTTCTCGTTCAACGTCAAGGGCGGCCGCTGCGAAGCGTGCCAGGGCGACGGCGTGCTGAAGGTGGAGATGCACTTCCTGCCGGACGTGTACGTGCCGTGCGACGTCTGCCACGGCAAGCGCTACAACCGCGAAACGCTGGAAGTGCACTACAAGGGCAAGAGCATCACGGAAGTGCTGGAGATGACGGTCGAGGATGCGCACGAGTTCTTCAAGCCCGTGCCGACGATCGCGCGCAAGCTGCAGACGCTGCTGGACGTGGGCCTGGGCTACATCAAGCTGGGCCAGAGCGCGACCACGCTGTCGGGTGGCGAGGCGCAGCGGGTGAAGCTGTCGCTGGAACTGTCCAAGCGCGACACGGGCCGTACGCTGTACATCCTGGACGAGCCGACGACGGGCCTGCACTTCCACGACATCGACCTGCTGCTGAAGGTGATCCACCGCCTGCGCGACCAGGGCAACACGCTCGTCATCATCGAGCACAACCTGGACGTCATCAAGACGGCGGACTGGATCGTCGACCTGGGGCCGGAAGGTGGCGCCGGCGGCGGGCGCATCATCGCGACCGGCACGCCGGAAGAGGTGGCCGCCAATCCGGACAGCGTCACCGGCAAGTACCTGGTGCCGCTGCTGGCCGCGCCGGCGAAGAAGAAGTAATCCGGCGGTAAAACCGTCAGGCGGCGGCCGGCACGGCGGCCGCCTGCGTCAACCACCGCTCCATCTGGTCGAACCGGTCGAAGCCCCAGAACGGTTCGCCATCCACGAGCATGAACGGCACGCCGAACACGCCGCGTGCGATCGCTTCCTCGCCCGCCTTGCGCAACTGGTCCTTGATGGCCGCGCCGTGCATGGCTTCGCGCAGCCGCGCGCCATCGACACCCTGTTCCTCCGCCAGCCGCACCACTTCGTCGTCCTGGCCGATATCCACGCCTTCCGCGAAGTACGCCTCGAAGCAGCGGCGGGCGAACGCGGCCGCCTTGTCGGCGCCGTATTCGGTGTCGATCCACAGCGTGGCGCGGGGCGCCGCCAGCAACAGCTGCGGGAAGTTGGCCGGCTGGCGATAGGCGATGCCGTTCAGCTGCGCCGTGCGCGCCGTGTCGCGTTCGGCGTACGGGCCGCGCAGCGGGATCATCGGCGCCGGCAGGGCGCCGGTGGCCTTGAACAGCGCCAGGATCAGCACGGGGCGCCAGCGCACGGTGCGGCCGTGGCGGGCCGCCAGCGCGTCGATACGCGCTGCCGCGAAGTAGGCGTAGGGCGAGCCGAAGTCAAAGTAAAAATCGATGGGGGTGCTCATGGTGTCTCCTCCTTGGGTTAAAAGTCGCCGAAATCTTCATTCCGGTCGGGGATGGCGCGCAGCAGATCGGCTACGCTGTAGTGAACCAGGACATAAATGACGGGCAGCGCCAGCAACAGCAGTTTCATGTCAGCCTCCATTTCGCACAGTCGTGCGAAATCAGTGTCAAAAAAACGGATGGCATGCCACCCGTGACCCTTCTCATTCGATCTCGTTGAAGCTCTTGTACGTCGAGATCAGCCGGTTGAACGCCCTCTGCATGCGCTTCGGTGCCGACGGGTCGCGCAGGAAGCGCACGTCGTGCATCGCGCCGATGATCAGGCTGTAGATCTCGAACACCAGCTGTTCGGGATCCGTGTCCGGCCGCAGGTGGCCCGCCTCCATCGCCTGCAGCACGGTCTTGCGCAACGACGCGCGCCAGCGCGCCACACCCTGCTCGACGCGGTCGCGCAGCGGCCCCTCCAGGTCGTCGAACTCGAACGCGCCCGCCGTGTACAGGCAGGAATTGCGCGTGCTTTCGTCCGTCACCTTCTTCAGCCACAGCATCACCTGCGTCTGCAGCCGGGGCAGGCCGGCGGGCTGTTGCAGCGACGGCAGGAACACCTCCTCGCCGAAGCGGCGGTCATACTCGTCCAGCACGGCGCCCTGCAGGCTTTCTAGCGAGCCCACGCGTGAAAACACGCCGCTCTTGCTGATGCCCGTGCGCTTGGCCAGCTCGCCCAGCGACAGCTTGCCGATGCCTTCGCCCGCGGCCATTTCCATGGCCGCGTCGACGATCAGCGCGTAAGTGGCTTCGCTTTTTGCGGAAGTGTTCATGTGGCGAACTTTAGCACAGGTGTGCGAAATTGCAAGGACTAATCTGTGCTGGTCAATGCGACAATACGGGTTTTGTCCGCCATGAAGCGCTTCTTTCACTCTCCCCGTTTGCGCAAGCTGTGGCCGCTGCTGGTCGGCGTCCTGTACGGCCTGGGCCTGCGCATCGGCTTTGCCTGGGATCACGGCGAGTTCAGTATCGTGTCGAAGGCGTTCCTGCTGGCGACGCCATTCTCGCTGGGTGCATTGGCCGTGTTCGTGGCCGCGCGCGGCGAGCGCAGTACCGTCCGGCGCGACGCCGCCGTGTCCGCCAAGGCGATGCTGCTGTTCCTGGTCGCAATGTTCGCCACGTTGCTGGAAGGCCTGATCTGCATCGTGCTGGTGCTGCCCGTGTTTGTCGTTGCGGCCGTGCTGGGCGGCGTGCTGGCCGGCTGGCTGCATCGCCGCATGCTGGACAATAAAGGCACCGTCTCGGCGTTCGCGCTGCTGCCGCTGCTGCTCGGCCCCATCGAGGCGACATTGCCGCCGGCGCAAAGCGAGCAGCTCGTGTCCACGACGATGCATATCGCGGCGCCACCCGAAGTGGTATTCGACCAGCTGGCCGACGTGCGCGGCATCCGGCCCGTCGAACTGGGCTTCGCGTTCGTCCACCTGATCGGCCTGCCCAAGCCCATCGCGGCCGACATGCGCGGCACGGGTGACGGCGCGGTGCGCGTGTCGCGCTGGGAAAAGAACGTGCGCTTCGAAGAGGTGATCACGCACTGGGATCGTCCCCGTGCCATGCACTACCGCTTCCATATCCCGCCCGGCAGCATTCCGCGCGACGCGCTGGACGAGCATGTGGAACTGGGCGGCGAATACTTCACGGTGCTGGACGGCGGCTACGACCTCGCGCCCGCGGCGGACGGTGGCACCGAGCTGACGTTGACGACGCGCTTCCTCAACAAGTCGCAGCTGAAGCTGTATGGCGACCTGTGGGGGCGGATGGTGCTGCAGGACTTTCACCGGTCCATCCTCGGCTTGATGCGGCATCGGGCCGAGCGGGCTTGACCCGCAGACCAGCCCGTGACCGAGGCGGACATGGCCTCGGCATTGACGGTAACAGCAGAGGCCGTGTCCCACTTCGGGGTCTGACCCCGCGGTGGGACACGGGCTGGTCCGTCAGTGCCTGGCCAGGTAGACTGCGGCTGTTCGGACAGCGACAGGAGATGGCATGGACGGCTTGGCACCATGGATGCAGGCGGGCGGCTGGGGCCTCGTGGCCGGAGGCGCCTTGCTGCTGGGCGCCGCCGCCGGCTACTGGCTCAAGGTACCCCAGCGGCTGATCGCCGCCGTTATGGCCTTCGGTAGCGGCGTGCTGATTTCGGCGCTCTCGTTCGAATTGATGGACGAGGCAGTCACGCAGGGCGGCCTGCGCTCCACGGCCGCCGGCTTCCTGGCCGGTGCCCTCGTCTACACGGCCGCCAACCGCGTGCTGTCGTCCTACGGTGCCAAGCACCGCAAGCGCTCGGGCGAGCGCCAGCCGAAGCAGCAGGACGACGCCAGCAGCGGCGCGGCCATTGCCGTGGGCGCGCTGCTGGACGGGATTCCGGAATCGATCGTCATCGGGCTGTCGATGCTGAAGGGTGGCGCCGTCAGCGGCGTAACCGTGGCGGCCATCTTCCTGTCGAATATTCCGGAAGGGCTGTCCAGCGCCGCCGGCATGAAAAAAGCGGGCCGCTCGGCCGCCTACATCTTCGGTATCTGGGGCGGCATCACGCTGGCCTCGGGCGCTGCGGCGCTGGCCGGCTTCACCCTGTTCAGCGGCTTGTCCGAGCAAGCGATCGCCGCGACCACGGCCGTGGCCGCAGGCGCCATCCTCGCGATGCTGGTCGATACGATGATTCCCGAGGCCTTCGCGGAGGCGCACGATTTCGCCGGCCTGATCACGGTGGCCGGCTTCCTGTGCGCGTTCGCCCTCAGCAAGGGCGGGGCCTGACGGTCAGCGCACCAGCATCATGTAGGCATTCTGCGCGCCCATCTTGGCCGCCAGGTCGATGGCGCTCATGCCGCTGCCGTCCACGATGGCGGGATCGGCGCCGCGCTGCAGCAGCAACCGCACGATGTCGACGCGGTCGAACATGGCGGCAAACATCAGCGCCGTCTTGCCGTCGCGGCCGATGCCGTCCACCTGCGCGCCATGGTCGAGCAGCAAGGTGGCCATGGCAAGGTCGCCCTTGAACGCGGCGCCCATCAGCGGCGTCTGGCCGGCGTCGTTCTGCAGTTCCGCATCGGCGCCCTGCTCCAGCAGCAGGCGCGTCGTCTCGACGTGGCCGTGGTAGCTGGCCAGCATCAGCAGGCTGTCGCCCCGCTCGTTGCGCAGGTTGCGCGGCAGGCCCTGGGCCAGCAGCGTGGCCAGTTCGTCCGTCGTGCCCGCGCGGGCATACTGGAACACGCGGCGTGCAAAGGCCAGCGTGTCATCATCGAGTTCGGGCTGTGCGCCCGCCTGGTGTTCGTTCATTGCCATGCTCCGGGTGTTGTCGGCACAGCATACCTGCAATCAGCCGTCGATGCGCAGCGTCAGGCCCGTGGCCGTGTACAGGGCGGTGGCCTGGCGGCCTTCGACGACGATCATGTCGTACACGCCGCGGCGCCGCGCCGCCGTCAGCACGGCATGGCGGCTGCCCGGCGCCGGCCGGTAGCCTTCGGCGAAACGCAGGCGCAGCGTGCCGCCGGCAATGGTGGCGACGCCTTGCACGTGCAGCCCGCTGTCGGCGCCTTGCAGCGCCAGCGCCAGCGTGGCCGACGTCAGCTGGGTGTAGTTGCCCTGGACGATCAGCCGCTCGCGTGCCACGCCCGCGAGAGTACCGACGGCGACGTAGACGTCGCCATCGCCCAGCGCGTGCGGGGATGCGGCCTCCAGCGTGCCACCGTCGACCTGGGTGCCGCCCACCCAGCTGTTATGGCCATGCAGCGCCAGCGTGCCGCTGCCTTGCAGCGTCAGCTTGCCGCCACCGCCGATGTCGTTGCGCCAGGCATCATGGGCGTGGTAGCCGCCGCGTGCCGCGTCCAGCGTGACGACGACATTGCCCGTGAACGTACGATAACCGCGCGCCGCCGCGTCCAGGTTCAGGTAGCCGGACGGCAGCGCCGTGCTGCGCAGCACGGCCCGGCGTTGCATGGCGTCCAGGTAGGGCAGGCGGTTCGCCAACAGGGCCTCCGCACCCGCCGCGATACCTTCCCCGCGATCGGCCGGCATGCCGTACGCCACACGGTGCAAGTAGCCCGCCTGTGGTGCCGGCACCAGCTCGACGAAACCGGGATCGACGGGCGGCGGCGGGATGGCGGTGACGGGCGAAACATCGACGCCGCTGCAAGCGGACAGCAGCGCAAGCAAGGCAAGCAGGGTACGGGACATGGCAGCCTCCGGACGGGAGATGCCAGATTATTGCGGCCTCATGTGACGCCGCGATGACGATGCGCTAATCGTCGCCCAGCTCGCAAAAACGCAGCCGGTTGCCGAACGGGTCCGCGATTTCCATCTGCTCGCCCCAGGGCACCGTCTCGACTGTCGGGTGGGCGTAGCCGTAGGCTTGTGCTGCCAGTTGGGCTTGCCAGGCATGGATGCCGGCCATGGGCAGGAAGAGCACGGTACCTGGCGTGCCGTCGCCGTGGTGCTCGGACAGGTGCAGCACCAGGCCATCACGGCTGAGCTGCAGGTACAGCGGCATGCCGTCGGCAAAGCGGTGTTCCCAATCGACGGCGAAGCCCAGGAAATCCACGTAGAACGCGCGGGCTTTTTGTTCGTCGAAGATGCGCAGGATGGGGTTGGCGGGGGAGAACTGGATGTGCGGTGCAGGCATGGATGGCTCTTGAGGTCACGTGACTGTCTGGTATGCCGTCCATTATCCCGCATGCGCCGCAGAAAAAAACCGGGGACAGTCCCGAAGGGACAGTCCCCAAGCGCACGCCAGCGAGGTGCTGGCGAACGAATCAGCCGATCAACCCGCCAGGCGTGCTTCCAGCTTGGCCTTGTTGTCGGTCAGTTCCTTCGGCAGGCGGTGCGCCAGCTTGTCGAACAGTTCCGCGTGCAGTTTCAGCTCTTCGCGCCAGGCGTCCTTGTCGATCGACGTGATCGTCTCGAACTCTTCCGGCGAGAACGGGATGCCGTCCCACTTCAGGTCGCCATAGCGCGGCGTCGTGCCGAACAGCGTCTCGATGCCGCCCGCTTCGCCTTCGATACGCTCCAGCATCCACTTCAGCACGCGCATATTGTCGCCGAAGCCAGGCCAGACGAAGTGGCCGTGCTCGTCGGTGCGGAACCAGTTGACGCAGAAGATCTTCGGCAGGTCGGCCGGGTTCTTGTCGGCGATTTTCTTGCCCAGGTCCAGCCAGTGCTGGAAGTACTCGCTCATGTTGTAGCCGATGAACGGCAGCATCGCGAACGGGTCGCGGCGCACGATGCCCATCTGGCCGGCGGCGGCGGCCGTCGTTTCCGAGCCCATGGTCGCGGCCATGTAGACGCCTTCGACCCAGTCACGCGCTTCCGTTACCAGCGGCACGGTCGTCGAGCGGCGGCCGCCGAAGATGAATGCGGAGATCGGCACACCGGCCGGATCGTCCCAGGCCGGGTCGATCACGGGGTTCTGCACGGCCGACACGGTGAAGCGTGCGTTCGGGTGCGCAGCCTTGGTGCCGGAGGCCGGCGTCCAGTCCTTGCCCTGCCAGTCGATCAGGTGGGCGGGCGCTTCCTTCGTCATGCCTTCCCACCACACGTCGCCGTCGTCGGTCAGCGCGACGTTGGTGAAGATGGTGTTTTCCTTCAGCGAGGCCATGCAGTTGAAGTTGGTCTTCTCGTTCGTGCCCGGGGCCACGCCGAAGTAACCCGCTTCCGGATTGATCGCGTACAGGCGGCCGTCGGCGCCCGGCTTGATCCAGGCGATGTCGTCGCCGATGGTCGTGATCTTCCAGCCCTTGAAGGTGGCCGGCGGGATCAGCATGGCGAAGTTGGTCTTGCCGCAAGCGGACGGGAATGCCGCCGCCACGTAGTGCTTCTTGCCTTCCGGCGATTCCACGCCCAGGATCAGCATGTGCTCGGCCAGCCAGCCAGCGCCGCCCTGCTGCGCTTCCTGGTAACCCATGTTCGAGGCGATCCGCAGCGCAAAGCACTTCTTGCCCAGCAGCGCGTTGCCGCCATAGCCGGAACCGTACGACCAGATTTCACGGGTTTCCGGGAAATGCACGATGTACTTGGTGCTGTTGCATGGCCACGGCACGTCCTTCTGGCCGGCGGCCAGCGGCGCGCCGACGGAGTGCACGCAGGGCACGAACTCGCCGTTCTCCCCCAGCACGTCGTAGACGGCCTTGCCCATGCGGGTCATCACGCGCATGTTGACGGCAACGTAAGGCGAATCGGACAGTTCCACGCCGATGTGGGCGATCGGCGAACCCAGCGGGCCCATCGAGAACGGCACGACGTACATCGTACGGCCCGTCATGCAGCCGTCGAACAGGCCGTTCAGGGTGCCGCGCATCTCGGTCGGGTCGGTCCAGTTGTTGGTCGGGCCGGCCTGTTCCTTCGTGGCCGAGCAGATGAACGTGCGGTCTTCCACGCGCGCCACGTCCGACGGGTCGGAGCAGGCCAGGTAGGAATTCGGGCGCTTGGCTTCGTTCAGTTTCTTCATGGTGCCGGCGGCAACCATTTCCGCGCACAGGCGGTCGTACTCTTCCTGCGAGCCGTCGCACCAGTAAATGCGGTCCGGCTTGGTCAGGGCGGCGATCTCGGCCACCCAGTTGATCAGTTTTTGCTGCTTGATGTAAGCTGGTGCGTTCACTGTTGCAACGCCTCCCATGACTGGCTGATTCATAAAAGCTCCAATGCGAATAAAGAATCCGGTACTCGGCAGGCTCGTCGTCAGCTCATGGCTTGCGCTCGGAAAGGCATTCGAAATGCTTCGGCGGTACGGCGGTTCTGTCGCTGCGCTGATTGCTCGAGGGCGCGCTCCCGGCCGGGGCGGGCGGGAGATATTGCGGTCGGGGAAGAGCGGGCACCATCGAATCTGGCCGCGCGAGGGATCGCGCTGCGGGCCGGGACGTGCTCATCTGTCTACTTCCGCGATCTGGCCGATTGTACACCTGCACCCGGGCATTTCTAACAAAAATGTAGGAAAAATGCTTGACTAATGTAGTAGGCTATTCGAGATATTCACGATCCTGTTATTTCCCTACCAATTAAACGGAACCCCATGAAAATTGCCATTCTTGACGACTACCAGGACGCCGTCCGCGAGCTGGACTGCTTCGGTCTGCTGGACGATCACGACGTCAAGGTCTTCAACAATTCCATCCGCGGTACGGGCCAGCTGGTGGCGCGCTTGACGCCCTTCGACGCCATCGTGCTGATCCGGGAGCGCACCCAGCTGAACCGCGCGCTGCTGTCGAGGTTGCCCAACCTTAAGGTGATTTCGCAGACGGGCAAGGTCAGCGGGCACGTCGACGTGGCCGCGGCCACCGAGCTGGGGATCGCCATCGTCGAAGGTGTCGGCTCCCCCACGGCGCCGGCGGAACTGACGTGGGCGCTGATCATGGCCGCGGCGCGCAAGATCGTGCCGTATGCCAGCCACCTGAAAGCGGGCGCCTGGCAAACGGTCTCGACCAACCAACCGTTCAATACGCTGGGTACGGTGCTGCGCGGCCGCACGTTGGGCATATGGAGCTACGGCAAGATCGGCAAGCTCGTCGCCGGCTATGGCCGCGCGTTCGGCATGGACGTGCTGGTCTGGGGCGGCGAGGCCAGCCGCGCCGCGGCCGTCGCGGACGGCTACCGGGCGGCGCCATCGAAGGAAGCGTTGTTCGAGCAAGCGGACGTGCTGACCGTGCACCTGCGCCTGGCCGACGCCACGCGCGGCAGCGTCACGGCCAAGGATCTGGCACGGATGAAACCGGAGGCATTGTTCGTCAATACGAGCCGGGCCGAGCTGGTGGAAGAAGGCGCCCTGGAGAGCGCCCTGCGCAGCGGCCGTCCGGGTTCGGCCGCACTGGACGTATTCCCTGACGAACCGCTGCCGGCGGATTCGCCGCTGCTGCGCATGCCGCAAGTGCTGGCGACGCCACACCTGGGCTACGTCGAGAAGGACAGCTACGAGTTGTACTTCCGCCACGCCTTCCAGAACCTGCTGGACTTCGAAGCGGGACAATGCGCGACGATCCTGAACCCCGAGTACCGCCAGCACCTCAGGTCACCCAACAGCTGAGATCGTGTCCACCTCGGGGTCACACCCCGACAAAGACACGAGCCCAACGGTGAGGTCAACGGCTGAGCCCGTGTCCATGTCGGGGTGTGACCCCATGGTGGACACAGGCTCGGCTGTGGTCAGGCTTCAGGGATGCCCGTCAGGTTGATGCGGCGTGCCGGCATCGCATGGACTTTCGTCCACAGGCCGGCCCAGCCCGGCGGCCAGCCGATGTCGGGGCCGCTGTACGGCGGCAGGCCGGCACGCACGGGTATGACGGGCACGGGCGGCATTTCCACGAGCGGGCCGCCGTTGGGGCGCTGCATGTCCAGGCTGTACATGTAGCCCGGCAGCAGCGCGTCGCAGACCTGCGCGAACCACGCGGTGTGGTCGTCGTCGCGGCCCAATGCCTGGGCCAGGCCTTGCGGGTCGAACTTCGCCAGGGCGTGGATCAGCTCCTGTGTCGTGGCCCCCGGGTTGTCGCCCCAGCCCATGACGGGATTGACGTTGTAGTCGGCCCCCGAGCCATACCAGCCCTCGCGCCAGGAACGCTGCATCCAGTCGCGCGTGCCCGTGAACAGGTGCCAGCGCCAATGCAGGCCGGACGGCTTTGGCCACGAATACAGGTAGAGCTTCTGATAACCGGCCTCGTGCAGTGCACGCACCAGTGCCATCAGGCGCGCGTGCGGCATCCGGTCCGGCGGTGCCCGGCGGAACAGGATCGCTTCGCCATCGGCGTACTGCACCTCATCGGTGGAAAGGTTCAGGTCCAGCGTGCGGCTCTCGCTGCCGAAGCGCGCGGCGATCCAGCCCGTCAGCAAGTTGACGGCCGTGATGACGCCATAGCCGCGATGACGGTGGAAGATGACGGTGCCGGGAGCGAGCGCTTTCATGGTCGTTGCGGAGTGAAAACAGGAACGGCGGCCAGGGGTCAATGGTCAATGTTCAGATTCGGAGCGAGGAAACGCGACAGGAACGCTGCAACGCCGGCCACGTCGGAACAGCTTTCTAGTGTACTCAACGACGCAACAAGTTACCAGATGAGCGCATAGAAAGATTTGCTGGTTCTGGCCCGGCGCCGCGCGCTATCATTGAGCATTCTGCAACTCGTTATCGGCTTTACCATGACTCTGCGCATCGTCGCCACCGGCGGCACCTTCGACAAGCACTACAACGAACTGAACGGCACGCTCGGCTTTGCCGACAGCCACCTGCCCGCCGCCATTGCCCGCGCCCGCCTGACAGTGCCCGTCGAGCTGGAACAGCTGCCGCTGCTGGACTCGCTCGACATGCAGGACGCCGACCGCGCCCGCGTACTGGCTTCCTGCCAGGCCGCCACCGAAAGCGCCATCGTCATCGTGCACGGCACCGACACGATGCCGGAAACGGCGGCCGTGCTGGGCCCGGCAGCGCTCGCCAAGACGATCGTACTGACGGGCGCGATGATTCCCTATGAGATCGACAATTCCGACGCGTTCTTCAACCTGGGATTCGCCTGCGGCGTCGCCCAGGCCTTGCCGCCTGGCGTCTACGTGGCCATGAACGGCACCGTGTTCGACTGGAACAACGTGCAGAAGAACCGCGCGGCCGGCGTATTCCAGACGAAATAAACGCGCAGCAATGAACAACGGCGCCCGGTCCGCAAGGGACGGGGCGCCGCCAGGAACTCACACGGTCGGTCAGGCGGTCGCTTCGCCGCCCAACGCTTCGACCACGTCCTTCAGCAGCTTGGACAGTTCGCCCGTCATCAGCATGAAGTCGCCATCGAAACGCTCGTCGTCGTTGCGGGTGACGGCTTCGTTTTCCTTCAGCACGTCCAGCGGCTTGACGCTCTTGATGGCCAGCGCCTCGGTCAGCACGAACGAGATCTTGCTGTCCCACGTCATCGCCAGGCGCGTGCACTGCTTGCCCGCGGCGATATGGCGGCGCACTTCCTCCGGTTCCAGCGTGTGGCGCACGTAGCGCACGGCGGCCTTGCTTTCGCCCGTGGCGCGCAGTTCGGTGTCCTGGTCGACGGTAAAGCCGGCCGGCGCCTCGTCGTCCTGCAGCCAGGCCGTCATCACGCCCACCGGCGAGCGCTGCACGCGCAGGCTTTCCAGCGGCATCCGGTCCACCGCCTTCAGCAGCAGCTTGATGACTTCATCCGCCTTGGCCGGGCTGGCCGCATCGACGACCAGCCAGCCGTTGACGGGGTCGATCCACGTCCACACATTGCCGCGGATGGTAAAGGCACGCGGCAGCAGTTCGTCGTGCACGCGCTCCTTCAGTTCCTTCATCGCCTTCTTGCCGGGCGCGAAACCTTGCTGCTCTTCCATTTCCAGCGCACGGGCCTTGGCAACCTGGTTGACGACCGTGGTCGGCAGCAGCTTTTTCTCGGTGCCGAGGAGGATCAGCATCTGCTTGTTGACGACGTGAACCAGCGCGCCGTTGCCACGTGGCGAATCCCAGCCTTGGCGCATCAGCTCGTTGCTGCTGGCCGGCGTGAAGGCATGGGGACGCAGCGCTTCTTCCAGTTGTTCGGGGGTAAATGCCCACGGCGCGGGCAGACGGTAAATCTGGAGATTCTTGAACCACATAACGTTGTTTGCCTCGATCAGCTAATTCCGGGGGAACGGTATTCTACCGGTCCGGACAGGCCAAGTCATCGGTTAGTTGGGCAAGCTTGGCAGGCTGGCAAGCTTGCCTGGCAGCCATTCTTGCCTGCTCAGGGCTGCTCGAACAGATCGCCCTGCACGGGCAGGCGCTGCTGCGCCAGCTCGTCCAGCGGCGTCAGCGCACTGACCCGCACGCCCAGCAGCCGGATGCGCTGCTCCAGCGGTACCCGGCGCAGGCATTCGCCGGCCGCGCGCCGGATCGTGGCGGCATCCGCGGTCGGCTGCGGCAACGTCACGTCGCGTGTGACGGTATGGAAGTCGGCATAGCGCAGCTTGATGCCGACGGTGCGGCCGGCGTAGCGCTTGCGGTGCAGGTCTTCCGCCAGGCGCACGCACAACCGCGTAAAAATGTCCGACAGCGCGGTGCGGTCGTGCTTGGCGTGCAGGTCGCGTTCGAACGTCGTCTCGCGGCTGATGCCCTTCGGCTCGGAACTGGTGACGACGGCGCGGGTATCGTGGCCGTGCGCGACGTCGCGCAGCCATTGCGCCGTGTTCAGGCCGAAATGCTCCTGCAGCAGCTTCGGTTCGGCCTGCGCCAGCTGTCCCACCGTTTCGATGCCCAGCGCGACCAGCTTGGTATTGGCCTTGGGACCGATGCCGTTGATCTTGCGCACCGCCAGCGGCCAGATACGCAGGGGCACGTCGTCATACGAGACGATCGTCATGCCGTTCGGCTTTTCCAGGTCCGAGCAGATCTTTGCCAGCAGTTTATTGGGGGCGATGCCGATCGAACACGACAGCCCCGTCGCATCGTGCACGGCGTCCTTGATCCGCTGGGCCAGCACCCGCGTCTCGTCGGGATGCTCGGTCAGGTCGATGTAGATCTCGTCGATGCCGCGGTCCTCGATATGGGGCGCGATGGCGGCGACCGCGCTCTTGAACAGGCGCGAATAGTGGCGGTAGGAGTCGAAATCGGCGGGCAACAGGACGGCATCTGGCGCCAGCGCGGCCGCCTTCATCATGCCCATCGCGGAGAACACGCCCAGCGCCCGCGCTTCGTAGGTCGACGTCGTGACGACACCGCGGCCGGTGTAGTCGCGCAGCCGGGCATAATCGCGCGTGCCGTCCGCGCGCAGCACCGGCGCATTGGCCGAGCGGCCGCCGATGACGACCGCCTGGCCGCGCAACTCCGGGTAGCGCAGCAGTTCGACGGACGCATAGAAGGCGTCCATGTCGAGATGGGCAATGCGGCGCGGCGGCTGGGTCATACGGCTGGCAGAATGAGCGGTACTGTGATTATATCCAGTATCCAACACCCTGCGCCAGCATTGTCATCGCCACAACAAAAGCGATAGCGATCAAGCACTTAGCGGCTCGACAAGTAGCACAATGTCCATCGTTTTTTTGCAACATCTGCCCGACAATTCATGCGTGCACGCGCTGTGCGCGGGCCGGACGGCGTAGCATCGGAGCTTTCCACTGCCTCGACCGTCATGACCGACACCACCGTCTCCTGCCGGGCTCACAGCCTGGCCTTATTCCTGTCCGGCGCCCTGTCCTGTGCCCTGTCCTGTGCCCTGTTCGCCGTCCCCGCGTCGGCGCAAAGCCAGATCACCGTCATGGGCGGCGTCGACGCCTTTGCCGGCTCATTGAAGAACAGCGGCGACGCGGCGCACCAGACCGTCGTCGGCAGCGGCGGCATGACCACCTCGTGGTTCGGCTTCAAGGGCTCGGAAGACCTGGGGCGCGGGCTGCGCGCGGAGTTCTTCCTGACGGGCTTCTTCCAGACCGACACGGGCACGTCGGGCCGCTTCGGTGGCGACAACATGTTTTCGCGCGATGCCAACGTGGCCCTGGCCGGCGACTTCGGCCGCCTGCAGGTGGGCCGCGCTTCCGCGCCCAGCTTCCTGCCCAACATCCTGTTCAATCCGTTCGGCGATTCGTTCACGTTCGCGCCCCTCGTGCTGCACTCGTACGTGCCCACCGGCCGCTTCGGCGCCCGCACGTGGGCCGCGACGAATGCCGCCGACAGCGGCTGGAGCAACCACGTCGTCTACACGACGCCGGGCTGGAACGGCCTGCGCGCCAGCCTGCATTTCCAGGCCGGCGAAAAGGCGGGTCAGTCGAGCAAGAACAACCTCGCCGTCAGCACGCTGTACAACCAGGGCCCGCTGGCACTGAGCGCGTTTGCCCACCGTATCCGCGACAGCAATCCGAATCCCGGCGGCGCCATCCTCGACGTCACCCGCGCGCCCGTCAACTATGCGGCGATCGACGAACAGCGTGCCTGGTTCCTGGGGGCCAGCTACGACTTCCGGCTGCTGAAGCTGTACGGGACATGGCAACGTACCGTGAACGATGCGGCCGGCACGGAAGGCCTGCGCGACCGCACGGCCAGCGCCGGCATCGCCATCCCGGCCGGGCCCGGCGCCATCCTGTTCGGCGTGGCCGATACGCAGCGCAGCGGCCGCCTGATCGGCAGCGAGCGTTCGCGCCGCACCGCTACGCTGGGCTACGACTACCGGCTGTCCAAGCGCACCGACCTGTACACGGTGGCCATGGGCGACCGCATCACCACGCTGCCGACGGCCATGAGCTACGCCCTCGGCATCCGCCACTCGTTCTGAACCGTTAGGAAAAACCATGACTCTGTCCAACCTCAAGATCGGGGCCCGGCTGGCCGTCGGATTCGCCATCACGATCCTGATCATGCTGATCATGTCGCTCATCGGTATCAGCCGCGTGCAGAAGATGGATGCGCTGGCCGAAGCGATCGTCAACGACCGCTATGCCAAGGTGGCGCTGATCAACGACATGCGCAGCTACGCCAACCGGGGCGCCCAGGCGGTGCGCAATGCGATGCTGGCGCCCGACCCCGCCGCCACCGCCAAGTTCCTCGAAGGACTGGTCGATGCCGACCGCGTCGGCGCGGAAAAGGCGCAGGAACTGGAAAAAATCATCGTGCGGGCGGATACCAGGCGCAAGTTCGAGGACCAGCGCGACGCGTTCGCGGCCTACCGCGACGTACGCGAAAAGGCGATCGCCCAGTTCCGCGGTGGCGACCGCGAGGGCGCGGTGCAAGCGTTGTTTGCCAGTGTCGTGCCGGCCCAGAACGCCTACTTCGGCAAGCTCGACGTGCTGCTGACGGACCAGCGCGAACTGATGGCGGCCGACGGCAAGGCGGCGGGCGACGCCGCCCACACGGCTACCACGACGATGATCGCGCTGCTGATCGTCGCCACGGCCGTGTCGGCACTGGCGGGCTACCTGATCACGCGCTCCGTCACGCAGCCGATCCTGGAAGCGGTGCACGTGGCCGAGGCGGTGGCGGGCGGCGACCTGACGGTCGCCATCGACACGCACCGCAAGGATGAAACGGGGCGTCTGCTGGCAGCCTTGCAGGACATGACGCAGGGCCTGACGCGGACCGTACGCGCCGTGCGCGACAGCACCGATACCATCAATACGGCGTCGGCCGAGATTGCGACGGGCAATATGGACCTGTCCGGCCGCACCGAGCAGCAGGCGGCCAGCCTGGAGGAAACCGCATCGTCGATGGAGGAACTGACGTCGACCGTGCGCCAGAATGCGGACAACGCGCGCCAGGCCAACATCCTCGTCACCTCCGCCGCCGAGCACGCCAACCAGGGCGGCAACGTGGTGGGCCAGGTCGTGCAGACGATGGGCTCCATCAAGGAGAGCTCGGGCAAGATCGTGGACATCATCGGCGTCATCGACGGCATCGCCTTCCAGACCAATATCCTGGCGCTGAATGCCGCCGTGGAGGCGGCGCGGGCGGGCGAGCAGGGCCGTGGCTTCGCCGTCGTCGCCAGCGAGGTGCGCAACCTGGCACAGCGCTCGGCCAGCGCGGCCAGGGAGATCAAGGAGCTGATCAACGACTCCGTCGAGAAGGTGGACGCGGGCGGTCGCCTGGTGGACGAAGCGGGCACGACCATGGGGCGCATCGTCGCCTCCGTGCAGCAGGTGGCGGCCATCATGAACGAGATCACGTCCGCCAGCCAGGAGCAGAGCGCCGGGATCGAGCAGATCAACACGACGATCGTCGCGATGGACAACACCACGCAGCAGAACGCGGCCCTGGTGGAGGAAGCGGCGGCGGCGGCGGCCAGCCTGCGCGAACAGGCCGAGCGCCTGTCGGCGGCAATTGCCGTGTTCCGCCTCGACAGTGCCGCCGCCGCGGTCGCGCCCGTGCTGGTGACGCCGAAGCCCGCATCCGCGCAGCCGTTGAAGCTGGCGGCCGCCACGCCGGCCCGTCCGGCCGCACCGCCGCGCGACGAACGCCGTGCGGCATCGTCGGCTGGGCCGGCACGCGCCAAGCCGGCCGCGAAGGCGCCGCAAAGCGACGAGTGGGAAGAGTTCTAAGCTAGTCGTATTTCCCGGCCAGCGCGCGGAACCATGCCGCGCTGGCCTCGTCGGCCGGGAAGAACGATTCCAGGCGCAGTTCATGCACGGTCACGTCGTGCGGCGTGCCCAGGGTCGTGATCGTCGTAAACAGGTTCAACGTGACGTCCCCCTTGCGCAGGGTCAGCGGCAGGAACGGCAGGGCACGCCGCTCCAGGTTGGGCGCCTGCACCTGAGCTCCGATGCCGGGCAGTGCCGTCAACTCGTGCAGCAAGGCCGTGGCCTCGCTGCCGGGGCCGTCGCTCATGGCCTCGCGCTGGATCCACAGCAGCTGGTCAGCGCAGACTTCCTCCCAATTGGCGATCACGGGCCGCAGCGCGGTCAAGGTCAGGCGGATGACGTTCAGCGAACCGTCGCGCGGAATCGGCGCGTAGGCCGGCATGTCGAGCAGGAAGCGCATCATGGCGGCCGCCGGCTCGTTGGCCATGACGAGGTTCCACAGCCGGTCCACTACCAGCGCGGGGTACGGCGCCGCCTGCGCCAGCATGAATTCCAGCGCCTGGCGCACGGCGGCCAATTCCGGGTCGGACAGGTCGCGCTCCTGGTAGGCTGGCGCGAAACCGGCCGCCAGCAGCATGGCGTTGCGCTGGCGCAGCGGCACATCCAGCACGAGGCCCAGCTTCAGGACCAGTTCGCGGCTGGGTTGCGCCCGGCTGCTTTCCAGGAAGCTGATGTGGCGCTGGGAAACATTCGCCTCGGCCGACAGCGCCAGCTGGCTGAGGCCGCGCTTGCCGCGCCAGTAGCGCAGGGCCTGGGCGAAGTCGCTGAAATAGTGGTCGCGGGCGGCAGTGTCCATGGCTTGCCTTTGCAATGGTCAGGAGTAAGCTGCATTGTCGAGGAATTCGTCAACGCTGTCCCGGATTCTGCGGCGCTGGCGGCGACCTGGCGATAACGTTCCAGGTAATCGGACAGGCTGCTTACCAGGCGAACTCGTTAGCGAAAATCAGCATTTTTTTGCAAAAGGCCTTGCGGAATCGAGAAACGGCGCAGTAGAATACGGCCTCTTCTGAACGTTGTGACAAACGTTCGAAGTTCGAAAGATGGTAGCGGGCGCTTAGCTCAGTTGGTAGAGCGGATCCCTTACAAGGATTAGGTCGGGAGTTCGAGCCTCTCAGCGCCCACCACGAACTTCATGAAGACCTGGAGCGGTAGTTCAGTTGGTTAGAATACCGGCCTGTCACGCCGGGGGTCGCGGGTTCGAGCCCCGTCCGCTCCGCCAGGATTCCGAAGGGAGCCCGATTATCGGGCTTTTTTCACGCAGCTTTTTTGTCGTTGCAGCATCAGCGCAATGGCAATTGGAGCGGTAGTTCAGTTGGTTAGAATACCGGCCTGTCACGCCGGGGGTCGCGGGTTCGAGCCCCGTCCGCTCCGCCAACACTGAGAAAGGCCCCGATTCGTCGGGGCCTTTTTCTATTCCACGGTCGGCGAAGGACCGGGGTCAGACCCGCCGGGTCTGACCCCAGCTCTCGGCCTTTGGGTCGAAGAGGGTTCGCGGCACTTGGCGCCTTGTCTTTCCCGCGCAACAACCACAGCACACTTCAGTGCAGCCACCCCGCACCGCACAAAACCGGCGACAATGATGACGAAACCCTCATCGTCGTTCCACCCGGAGTATTCGTGATTTTTGGCTTCCTGAAACCGCCTCCCCTGTCGCCCCGCCTGCACCGGCTGCGCGAAAGCGACCTGCTCAACACGCTGACTCCGCTGGAACTGAAGATCGTCGACGGACTGATGCACGAGCGCCGCTACCTTGCCGGCGAAATCATCTTCGACGAAGGCGAGGAAGGCCAGGCGCTGTACCTCGTCACGGCCGGCCACGTGCAGATCAGCCGTACGATCAACGGCGCGCCGGAAATCCTGACGGAGCTGTCGCCGGGGGCTTTCTTCGGCGACCTGGCACTGCTGGACAACTCGCCCCGCAATGCCCAGGCCCGCGCATGGGACAACTGCGAGCTGGCCGTGTTCTTCCGCGCCGACTTCATGGGCTTGATGGAGACCGATGCCGTGATCGGCTACAAGATCTCGCTCGCACTGGCGCGGCACATCGCCGCCATGCTGCGCGGCGAGATGGATCCGGAGCGGCCCAGGATCGGAGCCTTGTGATGGGCGAACCGCAGCGTTCGGGACCGATCGTCTGGTCCGGCATCATCGCCGCCACGTGTGTGCTGCTGTACCTGCTGCAACAGGTGCTGTGGCTGTCGGTGCCGTTCCTCGTGGGGATCATCCTGTATTACATGCTGCTGTCGCCCATGCAGCGGCTGCTGCGCATGGGCTATTCGCGCAATACGGCCGCGCTCATCGTCGGTGTGGGCTTCCTGCTGATCCTGCTGCTGGTCGTGCTGGCAATGATCGCCTGGATCCCCGCCCCCTCGACGGCATGGCACGAACTGCCTTCCCGTTACCTCTCGGCCGGCATGCGCTTCCTGCGCAACATGATGCGGGCGCTGGAAACACAGTTCCCGTTCCTGCGGCCGGCGCACCTGGGCGAGGAGATGGACGCCAGCCTGGCCAGCTATACACGCGGCTTCGTCAAGCGCCACCTGACCGACGTGCTGGTGGGCGCGGCCGCCTGGGTGCCGTCGCTGCTGCTGGCGCCCTTCCTGACGTTCTTCTTCCTGCGCGATGGCCGCCGCTTCAAGCGCTTCCTGGCGCGCGCCGTGCCGAACGCGTTCTTTGAAAAGACGCTGTACCTGCTGCACGAGGTGGACCAGACGGCGCGGCGCTACTTCCACGGCATGCTGAAGCTGACGATCATCGATACGCTCGTACTGTCGGTGGGCCTGTGGGCCATCGGCATGCAGGCGGCGCTGCTGCTGGGATTCATCGCGGCCGTGCTGGCCTGGGTGCCTTACGTCGGCTCGATCGCCGGCTGCCTGCTGGTGGTACTGGTCGCCGCCGCCGATGCGCCGGACAACAACATGCTGGCGTACAGCGCCATTTTTGTCTTCATTGCTGCGCGCCTGCTGGACGACTTCGTCTTCATGCCGCTGACACTGGGCCGCAGCCTGCGTATCCATCCGCTCGTGACGGTGCTGATGATCTTCATCGGCGGCGCCCTGGCCGGCGTGACAGGCCTGATGCTGGTACTGCCGCTGCTGGGCGTGGTGATGGTGGTGGGCGAAACGATCGGCGTCCTCGTCACCGACGCGCGCCTGCAGGCCCGGCACCGCTACGCCCACTCCTTGCGCGTCAAGCAGGCCAGCATCGACCTGAAATAAATCGGAGGCTGTCCCCGATTTCAAATTGGGGACAGCCTCCGATTCCCAGCCAATAAAAAACGGGAGCCGCGGCTCCCGTTTTTATTGCTGCGCCGCTTACGCCGCGGTGGCGATCTTTTCCTGCTCGGCTTCCACTTCGTCGTCGCCGGAGCGGATCAGGTGGTCGAACGCGGACAGTGCCGCCGTCGCGCCTGCTCCCACCGCGATGACGATCTGCTTGTACGGCACCGTCGTCACGTCGCCGGCGGCAAACACGCCCGGCACCGACGTCTGGCCCTTGGCATCGATCTCGATCTCGCCATGCTTGGACAGCGCCACGGTACCCTTCAGCCACTCCGTGTTCGGCACCAGGCCGATCTGCACGAACACGCCTTCCAGCTCGACGCGGTGCAGCTCGCCGCTGTTGCGGTCCTTGTACGACAGGCCGTTCACCTTCTTGCCGTCGCCGTGGATTTCCGTCGTCTGGGCCGACAGGATCACAGTGACGTTCGGCAGCGAGCGCAGCTTGCGCTGCAGCACGGCGTCGGCACGCAGTTCCCCACCGAACTCGATCAGCGTGACGTGCTGGACGATGCCGGCCAGGTCGATCGCCGCTTCGACACCGGAGTTGCCGCCGCCGATCACGGACACGCGCTTGCCCTTGAACAGCGGGCCGTCGCAGTGCGGGCAATATGCCACACCGTGGTTACGGTATTCCTTCTCGCCCGGCACGTTGATCTCGCGCCAGCGGGCACCCGTCGACAGGATCACGGTCTTGGCCTTCAGCACGGCGCCGGTGGCGGTGTGCACTTCGGCGATGCGGCCCGGCACCAGCTTGACGGCGCGCTGGGTGTTCATGATGTCGACTTCGTATTCCTTGACGTGCTGCTCCAGCGCGACAGCGAACTTCGGACCGTCCGTTTCCTTGATGGAGACGAAGTTCTCGATCGCCAGGGTATCGAGCACCTGGCCGCCGAAACGCTCGGCCAGCACCCCGGTGTTGATGCCTTTGCGGGCGGCGTAGATCGCCGAGGCCGCGCCGGCCGGACCGCCGCCGACGATCAGCACGTCGAACACGTCCTTCTTGTTCAGTTCCACAGCCTGGCGGGCACCGGCGTTGGTATCCAGCTTGGCCAGGATTTCTTCCACGTTGGTACGGCCCTGGCCGAAGTGTTCGCCGTTCAGGAACATCATCGGCACGGCCATGATCTGGCGGTCCTCGACTTCCTTCTGGAACACGCCACCGTCGATCGTCGTGACCTTGATGCGTGGGTTGATGACCGACATCGCGTTCAGTGCCTGCACCACTTCAGGGCAGTTGTGGCACGACAGCGAGATGAAGGTCTCGAATTCGTAGTCGCCGTCCAGGTTGCGGATCTGTTCGATCGTCGCCTCGTCCAGCTTGATCGTGTGGCCGCCCACCTGCAGCAGGGCCAGCACCAGCGAGGTGAACTCATGGCCCATCGGGATGCCGGCAAAGCGCACGCCGATGTCGCTGCCGGCACGGTTGATCGAGAACGACGGCTTGCGCACGTTGGCGGCGTTGTCCTCGATGACAGTAATCTTGTCGCTCAAGCCTTCGATATCGGCGAGCAGTTCCTGCATTTCCCGCGCTTTGGCGGAGTCATCCAGCGATGCGACGATCTCAATCGGCTGCACCACTTTTTCCAGATAGGCTTTCAGTTGGGTTTTGAGATTTGCATCCAGCATGACATTCTTCCTTTCGTTATTCGCTGCCGGACACATGTCCGGCAGCGTGCACTACTGATTTACTGCGTACTGCTTAGATCTTGCCGACCAGGTCCAGCGACGGGGTCAGGGTGGCAGCGCCTTCCGACCACTTGGCTGGGCACACTTCGCCTGGGTGGGAAGCGACGTACTGGGCCGCCTTGACCTTGCGCAGCAGTTCCGAAGCGTCACGGCCGATGCCGTTGTCATGGACTTCCAGCACTTTGATGAAGCCTTCCGGATTGATGACGAACGTGCCGCGCAGTGCCAGGCCTTCTTCTTCGATCATGACCTGGAAGTTACGGGACAGCAGGCCGGTCGGGTCGCCGATCAGTGGGTAGTTCACTTTCTTGATGGCGTCCGACGTGTCGTGCCATGCCTTGTGGGCGAAGTGGGTGTCGGTCGAGATGCCGTACACTTCCACGCCCAGCTTCTGGAATTCCGCGTAGTTGTCAGCCAGGTCTTCCAGTTCGGTCGGGCACACGAACGTGAAGTCGGCCGGGTAGAACACGAACACCGACCACTTGCCCTTCAGGGACTCTTCGCTCAGTTCAACGAACTTGCCAGCGTGGTAAGCGGTAGCTTTGAACGGTTTTACTTGGGTGTTGATCAGGGACATTTGTGTTTTCCTCGTGAGGTTTGTGAATCAATGAGACGTCAGTTTAGCTAGATCTCGGCTATTTGAAAAATTGATTGTTCCGATGATGTCAATTGAGTTTGACTATCGAAACAACTAGCGAGACGGCTATTATCGCCGTTTCAACGGATGGCAGCAGGCGGGCGCCTTGCGGAACGAATGGCGAAGAGCGTCAGCGACGGCGCTTGCGTTGGCGCCGCTTCCCAGGTGGAAATGCGGAGAGAACGGCGCCGTCGCGCCGTTCCAGTTGCCGGACGGTGTATGCCTGGGCCAGCGCCGTGCCCGCCAGATCGACGGAGAACGCCAGCCCCAGCCCGATGGCCCCAGCCCAGGCCATCGCAGCGGCGGACGAGGCCCCGAAGACCAGGCCAGGCCCCAACAGCATGAACAGGACAGCGCCAACCACGACCGCCAGCGCAGGTTTGCCGCGTTCACGCAGGAATGCATTGGACGTGTCGTCGGGCGGCGCGAGTTGCCGCTGCATCATCTCCCAGTCCAGCAGGCCCTGCGCAGGCTCGTAATATCCGGCCAGCGCCTGCGCGCCGCGTTCCCGCCAGCGACCGCGAAAGCCGGCCGCGCCGCGCATGGCTGCCCCGGCGCTGGTAACCGCCAGCGCCAGCAAGGCGAACGTCCCGACAGGTTCCGCCACCTCCTCCATCCACCACAGCGGCAGGATGCCGTTGAACATGACCCACGCCAGCGACAGCCCGGCACCGGCCTGGAACAGCAGGGCCCCGATCAGCCGGGCCGGCGCCAGCGCGCACAACACCGCCTGGCACATGGTCAACACGGCGCCGGCGCCCAACGAGACCCGGGCGACATCGCGCTGCGCCGACCAGGTCACGAGATCGTCGGCCAGCGCCCATGCCAGGCCGGTACCGAACAGGTTGGCCAGCACGAGCGCGCCGAGCCGGCGCAGGTACGGCGTCGGCATGGCGGTCAACCCGCCGTACTCGTCACTTGGGCCTGCAGGAGCGCATCGAACTCCTCGACCGGCATCGGCCGCGCGAACAGGTAGCCCTGGCCGTAGTCGCAGCCGGCGGCGGCCAGCAGGTCGCGCTGCTCGGCCGTTTCGACGCCTTCGGCAATCACGTCGAGACCCAGCTTGTGTGCCATCACGATGATGGCCTCCGACAGCGCCATGTCGCTGGAATCGGGCGCCAGGTTGCGGGTAAAGCTGCGGTCGATCTTGAGGTAGTCGATGTCGAACTTGTTCAGGTAGGACAGCGACGAGTAGCCGGTGCCGAAGTCGTCCAGCGCCACCTGGATGCCGGCGTCGCGCAGCTGCAGCAGCTTGTCCGTGACCATCGTGCTGGCATCGAGCAGCAGGCCTTCCGTGATCTCGACAACAATGGCCTGGCCCGGCACGTCCAGCTGGCGCAACGCGCGCAGCCACACGTCATACGTGCCGCCCTCGCGCTGGAATTCGACCGGCGACTGGTTCAGGCTGACCTGGAACGCGGGATGCACGTGCTGGCGCCAGCGCTGGACCCAGCGCAACGATTCGTTGAAGACCCATTGGCCGATATCGACGATCAGCCCGCTCGATTCGGCCAGCGGAATGAATTCCAGTGGACTGACGAGGCCGCGCTGCGGGTGCTCCCAGCGCAGCAGCGCCTCGGCCTTGTGGATGGCCCCCGTGCGCAGCTCGACGATCGGCTGGAAGTACAGCCTCAGCTGCTCGCCCTTGATGGCGCTGCGCAGGTCGTTGGTCAGGCGCATCCGGTTCAGTGCCGCCACCTGCAGCGCGGGCGTGAAGTAGCTGAAGCGGTTGCGCCCCGCACCCTTGGCCGCGTACATGGCCTGGTCCGCGTGCTTGAGCAGGTCTTCCACGCTGCTGGCGTCGTCCGGATACAGCGTGATACCGATGCTGGCCGAGACGAACGCCTGTTCCTCGCCCAGCGTGAACGGGGCCAGCAGGGTGTCGATGATGTTCTGCGCGATGGCGTCGACCCGCTCCGCATCCTGCAACGCCGGCAGGATGACGGTGAATTCGTCGCCACCCAGGCGCGCCACCGTATCGGATTCGCGCACGCAGGTGCCGATGCGGCGGGCCGCGTCCACCAGCAGCACGTCGCCCTGGTGATGGCCCAGCGTATCGTTGACTTCCTTGAAATGGTCGAGGTCGATGAACAGGATCGCGATGCGCGAGCCGTCGCGCCGGCTCTTGACGATGTCGTGGTGCAGCCGGTCCAGGAACATGCGCCGGTTCGGCAACTGCGTCAGCGGATCGAAATTCGCCTGCTGCCAGATCAGCGCTTCCGTTTCCTTCTGGTCCGTCACGTCCTCGATCATGCACAGCTTCAGCCGCGGGCCCGGCTTGTCGGCATCCACGGGCACGACGGAGGCCTCGACCCACACTGTCGAGCCGTCGGCGCGGATCATGCGCAACGTGCTGCGAAAGCCCGGGATTTCGCGCTCCTGCAGCCGCTGCATCTGCATCGCGCAGTCCGGCAGGTCCTCCGGATGAATCAGGTCGGTCCATGCACAGGCGGCCATCTGCTCCGGCGTGCGGCCGGCGATCTCCAGGTAACGGGGATTGTGGTCGGAAAACGAGCCCGTCACGGTGTCGATCAGCGCGATGCCCATCGGCGCCGCCTCGAACATCGTGCGGAAGCGCTCCTCGCCCTTGCGGATGGCTTCGTCGGCGCGCCCCCGCTCGCGCGCCAGCAACGCCACATGGACAGCCGCGCCCAGCAGCAGCAAGGCCGCCGCGACGCCGAGGATGCGGTACAGCCAGGCCAGGTTCGGGCCGCTGTCGGTGTTGTACAGGAAGCCGCTGAACGACGCGCCGCGCGGCAACTGGCCCAGGTCGGTGTAGACGTCGGCAATGTGCTGCCAGCGGTCAGGGTTCATGTACCCCACTTCGACCAGCACGGGCTGTACCAGCGGCACCATCTGGCGCGCTTCGTACAACAGGTGCTGGCGGTCGTGCTTCTGCGAATATTTCGCCAGGATCAGGTCGACCATCTCCTCCTGGTGGCTCATCGCGTATTGCCAGCCGCGCATGCTGGCCGCGCGGAACGCCTTGACGCGCGCCGGGTTGGCGCTGATCTCGTGCTCGCTGGTAAACAGGTTGTCGCCGTAAAAGTCGATGCCGGCCGTGCGGGGCGAATAGATGTCGTAAGGGAAGCCGGCCCGGTCCAGGTAATCGGGCTCGTTGGTCGTGTAGATCGACATCGCGTCGACCCGCCCCTTGATCAGGTCGTCGGGGTTGTAGCTGTGCTCGACCCGGTCCAGCCGCTCCGGCGCCACGCCTTCCTTGCGCAGGTAAGCGACCAGCTCATCGGCCTGGTTGAGCGTGTCCGCTTGCGGGCCCAGCATGATCTTGCCGCCGATGATGCGGCGCAGGTCGGGCACGCTGCCCTGCTGGCGCATGGCCAGCGCATAGGGCGAATGCTGGAACACGACGGCCAGCACGACGACCGGCTTGCCGGACAGGCGCGACAGCAGCAGGGTGCTGCTGCCCGTGCCGAACTGGGCGCGGCCGGACAGCACGGCGCGCTCGGGCGCATCGCCGTCGGCCCCTTCCAGGATCGTGACGTCCAGCCCCGCTTCCCGGTAAAAACCTTTTTCCAGCGCCGCGTAGTAGCCGGCAAACTGGAACTGGTGCGTGTGCTTCAGCTGGAGCACGACCTGGTCGCGCTGCTGGGCTCCCGCCGCGCTGCCCCACAACACGCATGCGCCCACGACCAGCAACCGCCGGCTGTACCGGCGCCAGCCGCCGTCAATGAACGCGACCAGTGTGGAATGCACGGGCTATGGATGAGCAGGGTTGGCGGGACGAGGCATGGTTCGATTGTACTGCCTTCCACGGCTGGGCTGCGCCGCCTGTGGCTTCCTAGCATCAGACATGGCAAGATTGCAGCAATTGCCAGGTGCCGGCCGTGTGGCCGGCACCGTCCTCACACTATTTGCGGCCAGCCTTGACGGGCTTCGCGCCGGCGCGGACCGGCGCCGCCTTGGGCTTGACCTTGATCGTGTCCAGGATCGACGGACGTACCTTGGTCTCGATGGCTTCCCGCGCCGTGACGGACCCCGTCAACGCATTCGGCCGGCCGCCACGCGGCACGGCGGCGGCGCGCTGGCCCGGCACGGCACGGCCGGCGCTGGCCCCGGCCGGCGCGCGTGGCCGTGCGCCCGGCGCCAGCGTCGGCATCGCGCGCTTGCCTTCCGGCGCCGCTTTCATGTGCTCCTCGCCTGGCGTCCAGGCCGGGATCAGGTGCTTCTCGCCATTGCCGATCAGGTCGCCACGGCCCATGCGCTGCAGCGTCTCGCGCAGGATCGGCCAGTTTTCCGGATCGTAGTAGCGCAGGAACGCCTTGTGCGCCTTGCGGATCTTGCCGCTGCGGGGCGTCTCGACCGTTTCCGACGTATCCGTCACCTTGTGCAAGGGGTTCTTGCGCGAGTGATACATCGTCGTCGCCATGGCCATCGGGGTCGGCATGAACGTCTGTACCTGGTCGAGGCGGAAGTTGTTTTTCTTCAGCCACAGCGCCAGGTTCAGCATGTCCTCGTCCGTCGTGCCCGGGTGGGCCGCGATGAAGTACGGGATCAGGTACTGCTTCTTGCCCGCTTCCACGGAGAACTTCTCGAACATGGCCTTGAACGCGTCGTAAGCGCCGATGCCGGGCTTCATCATCTTGTTCAGCACGTTCGGTTCCGTGTGCTCCGGCGCGATCTTCAACAGGCCGCCCACGTGGTGGGTGACGAGTTCCTTGACGTACTCGGGCGAGCGCACGGCCAGGTCGTAGCGCAGGCCGGAGCTGATCAGGATCTTCTTCACGCCCGGGATGGCGCGGGCCTTGCGGTACAGCGAGATCAGCTTGCTGTGGTCGGTACCCAGGTTGACGCAGATCGACGGGTACACGCACGACAGGCGGCGGCACGATTCCTCGATCTTCTTGTCCTTGCACGCCAGCCGGTACATGTTCGCGGTCGGCCCGCCCAGGTCGGAAATCGTGCCCGTGAAGCCCTTGGTCTTGTCGCGGATGTGTTCGATTTCACGCAGGATCGACGGCTCCGAGCGGCTCTGGATGATGCGCCCTTCGTGTTCCGTGATCGAGCAGAACGTGCAGCCGCCGAAGCAGCCGCGCATGATATTGACGGAGAAACGGATCATTTCCCACGCCGGGATGCGGGCGTTGCCATAGCTCGGGTGCGGCGCGCGCGCATAGTTCATGTCGTACACGCCGTCCATCTCGTCCATCGCCAGCGGCAACGGTGGCGGGTTGATCCACACGTCGCGCTCGCCGTGCTGCTGCACCAGCGCGCGGGCGTTGCCCGGATTCGATTCCAGGTGGAACACGCGCGACGCGTGGGCGTACATGACGGGGTCGGTGCTGACCACGTCGAACGACGGCAGCCGCACGACGGTCTTGCTGTGCTTTTCGCGCGCCATCGCCTGGCGTTCCTCGCGCGTCATGATGCGGATGGGCTTCACCACTTCGGGCGCGCTGGCCGCGTTTTCAGTGGCGCACGCGGCCTTGTCTTCCTGCGCCATCGCGTACGGGTCGGGATGGACATCGATCTTGCCGGGCACGTCCACGCGGGTGGAATTGTGCACGCCCCATTCGGGCGACGGCATCCAGCCGTGCGGCGCCAGGAAAGCGGTGCCGCGCAGGTCGCGGATCGCCTTGATGTCCTCGCCGGCCGCCATCCGGTGCGTCAGGTCGACCAGGGCGCGCTCGGCGTTACCGAACAGCAGCAAATCCGCTTTCGAATCCATCAGCACGGACTTGCGCACCTTGTCGGACCAGTAATCATAATGGGCGATCCGGCGCAGCGAGGCCTCGATACTGCCGATGACGATCGGCGTGCCGGGGAAGGCTTCGCGGGCGCGCTGCGCATACACCGTTACCGCGCGGTCGGGGCGCTTGTTCGGCTCGCCGTTCGGCGTGTAGGCGTCGTCGGAGCGGATCTTGCGGTCGGACGTGTAGCGGTTGACCATCGAGTCCATATTGCCCGCCGTGACGCCGAAGTACAGGCGCGGCTTGCCCAGCGCGCGGAACGGCTCGGCGGAATGCCAGTCGGGCTGGCTGATGATACCCACCCGGAACCCCTGCGCCTCCAGCAGCCGGCCGACCAGGGCCATGCCGAAGCTGGGGTGGTCGATGTAGGCATCGCCCGTGATCAGGATGACGTCGCACTCGTCCCAGCCCAGCTTGTCCATTTCGGCACGGGTCATGGGCAGGAAAGGCGCGGCAGCAGCGCGGGCAGACCGCTTGGGGACGGTCGCGAAGAGGTTTACTGGGGAGTTCATCGACAGGATTGTACCAAAATCGGGCCGGCTCCGCGCGAGTCGGCGCCGCAAATTGACGGGAAAACCTCTTAATTTTCAATAACTTGTGTCGAAGACGGCAACGCTTGGGCGTTTTCGGAAATTTTCTGCTGTCCGGATTGCATTGTGCGGCGCAACGACTATAACGAAAGGTAAGGCTGCAATGCCATGCCCCCTGCTGCCGCAAACCACCACCGGAGACACCATCATGCGACGTCGTCTTTACTACCTGCTGCCCGATCTATCCGCTGCCCGCGCCATGCTCGACGAGTTGCTGCTCGCCCGCATCGAGGAGCGGCGCATCCACTTCATGTCGCGCGAAGGCACGCTGCCAGACGACCTGCCCGGCTGCAGCTTCGCGTTGAAAACCGACCTTGTGCACGGCGCCCAGGTCGGCATCGTGATGGGCGCGATCGTCGGCTTCCTGGTCGGCTTCACGCTCGCGCTGACCGAGCCGTATGGCCTGGAAGTCCCGACCGGGACGATGCTGCTGATGGCGCTGGGTGGCGCCGTGTTCGGCGCATGGGCGTCGGGCATGAACGGTTGCGCCATTCCCAACAAGAAGCTGGAACAGTACACGGACCGCGTGCAGCAGGGCCAGGTATTGATGATGGTCGATGTCCCCGTGCGCCGCCTGCGCGAGATCGAGGACATGATCGCCCAGCGCCACCCGAACTTCAACTTTGCCGGAGAAGAGCCGCCGGTGCTGGCGTTTCCATAGGTCCAGCGGAGCGCTGACATTTGTGACCCTACGGCGGAGAGCCGGGGGCGGACGGTGGTGGCGCCAAGTTAAGAACCATAAGCAACCCCTACGGCGAAGGGCCGGGGTCAGACCCGGCGGGTCTGACCCCAGTTTCTGGTCTTGGGTTTCAGAAAAGCCAGCGGCTCGCTGACCTATACGCCTTAACTTAGCGGCATCAGGGTCAGACGGGGACGCCGAGTCCCGCCGGGTCTGACCCTGCTCTCCGCTGTAGGGTTGACTTTGTGTCAGCGGCCGGGCTCACTGGCCCTCACTGGCCTGTACAACTTAACCGTGCGGCATTGCGTCCCTCCACAGGGACAGGCCCTGGCGGCGCCTGGGTTCATCCCCCGCTCAGATTCCCATATTCCCCAGGATACGGGTCAGTTCGCGCAAGGTTGGCTCCAGCGCCGGATGGTTGGCGGCAAATTTTGCCGAGATTTCCTGCGTGCGCTCCGTCAGGCCGTACAAGGTCGTGCCGGATTCGTCGACGCTGCCGTCGGCCGCACGCTGTTCCAGCAGCTGGTGGATGTCGCCATCGAGCTGGCGCAGCAGGTCCTGCAGCTCTTCATCGACGGGCCCGGCCTGCGACAGCGCCCCGTGCAGGTTACGCAACGATTCTTTCAGGTGATTGTCCATTGTGTCCCCCTGTAGTGTAGCCATACGGACTTATACACCGAATCGCGCCCGGCCGGCCACCCAGCTCGAGGAAGTCAGGTCGGCAAGCTCTGGCGCCGCCGCCGGCGCGCGCCAGCAAGCACACCCGCTCCAGCTGCCATGAGCGCCAGCGCGGAAGGTTCCGGCACGCTCGACACGGGCTGCAGGCCGTCGACGTTGCTGAACGTGACATAGGGGCCGGCGCCTACACTGAACTGGGCCGAAAAGTTGCCGTCGCAGCAGCGGTCCAGGCCGTACAGGTGCAACGTATGCCGCCCTTCCGTCAGCGTCGCGCTGCCGCTCAGCACTCCGGGTCCCGCCCACGAACCGCCCCACCACAAGTCATCGCGGCTGTAGTCCAGCACGGTACCGTCCAGC
The DNA here is from genome assembly GCF_029028125.1 of Pseudoduganella chitinolytica. Taxonomy (GTDB): domain Bacteria; phylum Pseudomonadota; class Gammaproteobacteria; order Burkholderiales; family Burkholderiaceae_D; genus Rugamonas; species Rugamonas chitinolytica. Next base: position 5,065,665 of record NZ_CP119083.1, on the reverse strand, counting down.
ATCATCGCGCCCCCGTCGCCGAAGTCGACACCGGCACGGAAACGCCATTGCCCGGCGAGCGCCGCCGTCACGTCGAATTCGACAGTAAAGTGGTAAGCGAGGTCTCTCTCGCTGCCAAACCGGTCGTGGTTATTGACATTGCTGAAGGCAGCCAGTTCCGTGGTGCCGTAGCCGCCCAGCGGAATCATCAGCGCGGCCTCGACAGCGTCGCGGTAGGCATTGGCATCGTCCAGTGGCCCCACCACCGCGAACCCGGTGGCCATCGTCGTACGGCTTGCCTCGGCAGGCCCGGCAACGCTCAGTGCGCACAGTGCGCACAGCGCAACCATGGGAGCCAAGCGAAATTTGCGTGAAGTCATCATGCGCTCTCGGTCGGGTTGATGAATATTCAACATAGCAGTTCGCCGAACCCGATTCAACCTCGCGCAGCGTCGCGGCACGGGGACGTTTCGTGCGAACCACACCGCGTTATGCGGCGCCTGCACCGCGGTTATCACGCTACGCTATATCTTTCCATGTAGAAATATCAACACGGCGCACAGTTATCATCGCTGCGTATCGTCGACATTGAAACTCATAATTGGATTTATATCTGTGACGGCCGTATTCTGTCTCTATCGAAACAATCAACGTACACAGAGAGGAAATGCCATGAACACCACGACTTTCAATACCGCCACCCGCCCTGCCGCCGCCCCGCGCTCGTGGATCAGGATTCTCGCCGCCGACCTGCGCAACGCGCTGGAAACGCTGGGCAAGCCTTTCGTCAACGGCCAGTACCCCTTCTACTGATCGGACGCCGCCGTAACGGCGGCACCGTTTCGTCCAGCGCGCCCTGGGCCGCCGCCTGCAGGATGCGGCGGAACGTGGGGCATTCCAGGTGACTGGGCGCACGGCATGCGGCTGCGTGGCGCAAGCCGTCGCGCATGGCGCTCAGCTGGCGGATCGTCCGGTCCAGGTCGTCCGCCTTGCGCCGCAGCAGCGCACGGTCGATCGCCAGCGCGCCATCGGGCGTCAACATCGCGCCGATCTCGTCCAGCCCGAAGCCGGACGCCTTTCCCAACGCGATGAGCGCCAGCCGCTCCAGCACGCTTTCGGCAAACAGCCGGCGCAGCCCCTGCCGCCCGCTTGAGGCAATCAATCCCTTCTCCTCGTAGAACCGCAGCGTGGAAGCCGGCACGCCGGACCGTCGCGCCACTTCGGCAATATCCAGTACTGTCATGCTTGACCTCAAGTCGACTTGAAGTGTCACGATACCATCTGCTTCCATCCAAGGAGAATGCAGATGAGCCAAACCAATCCGCAAGCGGCGTTCTGGAACAGCGACGCCGGCCATGCCTGGGTCGAGAACCAGGCGATCCTCGATCATATGTTCGCACCGTTCGAAACCCTGCTGGCCGCCAGCGTGCACGCCGGCGAGCACGTGCTCGACGTGGGCTGCGGCACGGGCGCCACGACCCTCGCCGCCGCCCGCCAGGCTGGGCCGGACGGGCGCTGCACCGGCGTCGACATCTCGGCGCCGATGATCGCCACCGCGCGCATCCGGGCCGCGCAAGCGGGCCTGGGCGCCAGCTTCGTCTGCGCCGACGCCCAGCATTACCCGTTCGACGGCGGGGCGTTCGACGCGATCGTGTCGCGCTTCGGCATCATGTTCTTTGCCGATCCCGTTGCGGCGTTTGCCAACCTGCGTACGGCAACCCGTCCTGGCGGGCGCTTGCACCTGTACGCGTGGCGCGGCGCGGACGAGAATCCGTTCATGACGGCCGCCGAGCGTGCCGCGGCGCCGCTGGTCGAGGTGCCGCCGCGGCTGCCCGGCCAGCCGGGCCAGTTCGCGTTTGCCGATGCCGGCCGCGTGCACGCCATCCTGCGGGCGGCCGGCTGGGAAGGTGGCGCCATCGATCCGGTCGACGTAGCCTGCGAATTCCCTGCGGCGGGACTGGACGGCTACATCGGTCGCATGGGATTGCTGGGTCGCGTGCTGCCCACGCTGGAAGCGCCACGCCGGCGTGAGGTGATCGACCACGCACGCCGTGCGTTCGAGCCGTTCGTGCGCGGCGAAACCGTGCATTACACGGCCGCCTGCTGGCGCATCGCGGCGCGGGCCGATGTCATCAGAAGGTAACAGGCGGCCATTATGATGCGGCGTCTTTCACTCCAGTCAACGGCCCATCAATGACCCAATCGAATTCGCGTCGCAAGTTCATCCGCAATTTCTCGCTCGGCACCGTGGCGGTGTCGGCGCTGCCGCTGGCCGCCTGTGGCGGCGACGGCGGCCCCAACACCAACGTCCAGGTCAGCTACGCGCACGGCGTGGCCAGCGGCGACCCGCTGGCCGACCGCGTCATCCTGTGGACGCGCATCACGAGCAGCAGCAAGGACGACGTCGAGGTGGGCTGGAGCATCGCGGAGGACAGCGCGTTCACGAAGGTCGTCGCTTCCGGCGTCGTCACGACAGGTGCCGCCAAGGACTACACCGTGAAGGTCGACGCCACCGGCCTGGCATCGAACCGCAACTACTACTACCGCTTCCGCGCCCATGAGGTGGACTCGCCGGTCGGCCGCACCAAGACCCTGCCGACGGGCAGCGTCACACAGGCCCGCTTCGCCGTCTTCAGCTGCTCGAACTACCCGGCCGGCTACTTCAACGTGTATGCCGAAGCGGCCAAGCTGGACGACGTGGACGTGGCGCTGCACCTGGGCGACTACATCTACGAGTACGCCGCCTCGGGCTACGCCTCGAGCGACGCGGCGGCGATGGGCCGCACGTCGCAACCGGCCAACGAGATCGTCACCCTGTCGGACTATCGCCGCCGCTACCAGCAATACCGCAGCGACGCCGACCTGCAGGCCGTGCACGCGCGCCTGCCGTTCATCACAGTGTGGGACGACCACGAGCTGACCAACGACACGTGGCGCGATGGCGCGGAGAACCACGACCCCGCGACGGAAGGCCTGTTCCTGGCCCGCAAGCAGATGGCGATCCAGGCCTATCACGAATGGATGCCGACGCGCGTGGCCGATGCATCGAAGCCGGACCGCATCTATCGCTCGTTCGACTTCGGCAACCTGCTGTCGCTGCACATGCTGGACACGCGCGTGATCGGCCGCGACAAGCAGCTGGCCTATGCCGGCTACGTCAACGCGGACAAGTCCTTCAACACGGCCGGCTTCACGGCCGACGTGGCCAATCCGCAGCGCCAGCTGATGGGCGCCGAACAGGTGACGTGGCTGCAGGGCCAGATGAGCAAGTCGACGGCCACGTGGCAGATGCTGGGCCAGCAGGTGCTGATGGCGCGCATGAACCTGCCCGCGCCGATGGTGCTGGCAGGCGGCTACACGACCTACCTGGCGCTGGCGGTCAAGGCCCGCAACAACCCGGGCTCGCTGACGCCGGCCGAACAGGCGCAGCTGAACGGCCCGACGGTGCCGTACAACCTGGACGCGTGGGATGGCTACCAGGCCGCCCGCGAGGCGGTGCTGAACATGGCGAAGTCGATGAACAAGAACCTGCTGGTGCTGGCTGGCGACACCCACAACGCGTGGGCCAGCGACCTGGCGGACGTCAACGGCAATGCCGTCGGCGTGGAGTTCGGCGTGCCGTCCGTCTCGTCGCCCGGCTTCGAGAGCTACTTCCCGACCGTCGATCCGGCGCTCGTGGCGGCCGGCATGGAACAGCTGATCGGACCGTTGGTGTACGCGGAAACCGCATCGCGCGGTTTCACGGTGGTGACGGTCACGCCGACCGAGACGCGGGCCGAGTACCGCTACGTCAGCACGATCAAGTCGAAGACCTATACCGCGACGACGGGCAAGGTGCTGCGCACGTTGCCAGGGGCGGCGAATCGCAAGCTGATCGCCGGGTAAACCAGACCCGAAGGTACCAGGCACCTATCCCGGGGGTCGGGAGACCCCGGGATAGGGCCTGGCACCGTGGGTTGTGCTGGTAACGCTTACTTCTCCGTCAGGCCGCGGCGTTCCAGCAGCGGCTCGATGCGCGCATCGCGGCCGCGGAACTCGCGGAACATCTGCATCGCATCCACCGATCCGCCGCGCGAGAGCAGCTTGGTGCGGAACCAGTCGCCGTTCTTGCGGGTCAGGCCACCGTTGTCCTTGAACCATTCGACCGTGTCGGCATCGAGCTTCTCGGCCCACAGGTAGCCGTAGTAGCCGGACGAATACCCGCCCGAGAACACGTGCGAGAAGTACGTCGTGCGGTAGCGCGGCGGCACCGGCGCGAAGTCGACGCCGGCGTCCTTCAGCGATTGCGCCTCGAAGGCCAGCACGTCCGTCGGGATCTGGCTGCTGCCCAGCTGGTGCCATTTCTGGTCCAGGATCGCCGCAGCCAGGTATTCCGTCGTGCGGAAGCCTTCGTTGAACTTCGACGAGGCAATCACTTTGTCCAGCAGCTCCTGCGGCATCGGCGCACCCGTCTGGTAGTGCTTGGCGTAGTTGTTCAGCACTTCCGGCCAGGCCAGCCACATCTCGTTGACCTGCGACGGGAATTCGACGAAGTCGCGCGGCACGCGGGTGCCCGAGAAGCGCGGGTACTTCACGTTCGAGAACATGCCGTGCAGCGCATGGCCGAATTCATGGAACGCCGTGCGCACCTCGTCGTACGTCAGGAGCGTCGGCTCGCCGGCTGGCGGCTTGGGGACATTGAGGTGGTTGGCCACGACCGGGTGCGTGTCGAGCAGCTTGTTCTGGTTGACGTAGCCGTTCATCCACGCGCCGCCACGCTTGTTGCTGCGTGCGTAGAAGTCGCCCAGGAAGATCGCCAGCTGCTTGCCGTCCGCGTCGAACACGTCCCACACGCGCACGTCCGGGTTATACACCGGCAGGTCCTTGCGCTCCTTGAACGTCAGGCCGTAGACCTTGTTCGCGGCGAAGAACACGCCGTTTTCCAGCACGCTGTTCAGTTCGAAGTACGGGCGCAGCTGGTTCTGGTCGAACGCATAGCGCTCCTTGCGCACCTTGTCGGCGTAGTAGGCCCAGTCGTGCGCGGCCAGCTGGAAGGCGCCCTTGTCAGCGTCGATGACCTTCTGGATGTCGGCCGCTTCACGGCGGGCGTTGTTGACGGCCGGCTTGGCGAACTCGCCCAGCAGCTTGTTGACCGCTTCCGTGTCGTGTGCCGTCTGGTCTTCCAGCATGTAGGCCGCATGGCTGCTGTAGCCCAGCAGGGCGGCACGGTCGGCGCGCAGCTTGGCCAGTTGCAGCACCAGCTCACGGTTGTCGAATTCGCCGCCGCGGCTGCCGCGTGCCATCGACGCCGCCAGCAGGCGCTCGCGGGTGGCGCGGTTGGTCAGCACGGCCAGCGGGGCCTGGGTCGTCGTGTTGACGACCGGGATGGCGAACTTGCCTTCCAGGCCGCGCGCCTTGGCCTCGTCGGCCGCCTTGGCGATGGCGGCATCGGACATGCCGGCCAGCTCCTCGCGCGTATCGACGATGAGCGCCGACGCATTGGCTTCCTTCAGCACGTTCTGCGCGAACGTCGTCTGCAGTTCCGCCAGCTTGGCGTTGTAGCCTTTCAGTTTTTCCTTGTCGGCAGCCGACAGTTTTGCGCCCGCGCGCACGAAATCGGTGTGGTAACGCTCCAGCAGGTACTTGTCTTCGCTGGACAGGCCCAGCTTCTCGCGCTTGTCGTACAGCGTCTTGATGCGCTGGTACAGCTTGGCGTTCAGGCGGATGGCATCGCCGTGGGCGGACAGCTTCGGCGCCAGTTCGCGATCGAGCTTCTGCATCGCGTCGCTGGTGTTGGCACCGGTCAGGTTGAAGAACACCGTCGATACGCGGTTGAGCAAACGGCCGGTGCGCTCCATCGCCACGATCGTGTTGTCGAACGTGGGCGCTTTCTTGCTGTTGGCGATCGCTTCGATCTCGGCGGCCTGCTCGCCCATGCCGGCGTCGAAGGCGGGACCGTAGTCCTCGACGCGGATCTTGTCGAAGACAGGGTATTGGAACGGCAAGGTGCTCGGTTTGGCGAACGGGTTCGACGCCGGCAGGCCGGCGGCAGCCGTGGCGGCATGCGCGAAGCCGGCAAACGCCAGGCTGGCGGCGAGGATCAGGAGTTGTGGACGTTTCATGGGTTTCCTTTATTGGGCAGTCAGGCCGCGGCGCTGCAGCAGCGGTTCAATGGCGGCATCGCGGCCGCGGAAGTTGCGGAACAGTTCCATCGCGTCGGCCGTACCGCCGCGCGACAGCAGGGTCTTGCGGAACCAGTCGCCGTTCTTGCGCTGCAGGCCGCCGTTCTCGTTGAACCAGACCACCGTGTCGGCGTCGAGCTTTTCCGACCACAGGTAGGCGTAGTAGGCGGCCGAGTAGCCGCCGCCGAAGCTGTGCGAGAAGTACGTGGTGCGGTAGCGCGGCGGCACCGGCGCGTAGTCGACGCCGGCGCCTTTCAGTGCGTCAGCCTCGAATTTGAGCACGTCCGCCGGAACCTGCGCGGCGGTCAGCTGGTGCCATTTCTGGTCCAGCAGCGAGGCGGCCAGGTATTCCGTCGTCATGTAGCCCATGTTGAACTTGCGCGACGCGGCCACCTTGTCCAGCAGCTCCCGTGGCATCGGCGCGCCGGTCTGGTAGTGCTTCGCGTAGTTCGCCAGCACCTCCGGCCACACGGCCCACATCTCGTTGACCTGGGACGGGTACTCGACGAAGTCCTGCGGCACGTCGGTGCCGGAGAAGCGCGGGTACTTCACGTTGGAGAACATGCCGTGCAGGGCGTGGCCGAATTCGTGGAACGCGGTCTTGACCTCGTCGAACGTCAGCAAGGTGGGCTCGCCGGCCGGTGGCTTCGGGATGTTCAGGTTGTTGGTGACGACGCTTTGCGTACCCAGCAGCGCCGACTGCGAGACGAACTCGTTCATCCACGCGCCGCCCTGCTTGGACGGGCGGGCATACATGTCGGCCAGGAAGATCGACAGCTGCTTGCCGTCCGCGTCGAACACGTCGAACACCCGCACGTCCGGGTGGTACACGGGCAGGTCGCGGCGCTCCTTGAACGTGATGCCATACAGTTTCGTCGCCGCGTAGAACACGCCGTTCAGCAGCACGTTGTCCAGCTCGAAGTAGGGCTTGAGCTGCTTCTCGTCGAACGCGAAGCGCTGCGCGCGCACCTTGTCCGTATAAAAATCCCAATCCGCCGCCGTGACGGTGCCGCCGGCGAGGCGCTCCAGGTCGGCCCCTTCGCGCCGGGCATTCGCCACCGCCGGCTGCGCCAGCTCGCCCAGCAGCTTGTTGACGTTGGCGGTGGTCTTGGCCGTCTCGTCTTCCAGCGCATAGGCGGCGTAGTTCGGGTAGCCCAGCAACGCCGCCTGCTGCGCGCGCGCCAGGGCGATCTGGCGCACCGTTTCGCGGTTGTCGAATTCGCCGCCGCGGCTGCCGCGCGCCAGCGATGCCTGCAGCAGGCGGGCGCGCGCCTTCGCATCGGTCAGCTCGGCCAGCAGCGGCTGGCCCGTCGTATTGGTCAGGGCGATGACGTACTTGCCGTCCAGGCCGCGCGTCTTGGCGGCCGCGGCGGCCGTGTCGATGGCCGACGGCGGCAAGCCGGCCAGCTCCTCCCGGCTGTCCAGGACCAGGGCGGCGGCGTTCTGCTCCTTCAGCACGTTCTGGTTGAACGTCGTCTCCAGCGTGGCGAGGCGGCCGTTCAGTGCCTTCAGCTTGGCCTTGTCCTGGGACGACAGCTTCGCGCCGGCGCGCACGAAGTCCTTGTAGTAGCGCTCCAGCAGGTGCTTCGATTCCGCGTCCAGCGCCAGCTTGTCGCGCTGGGCGTACAGCGCGGCGACGCGCTTGAACAATTGCGGGTTCATGTTCACCGTGTCGCGGTGCGCGGCCAGTTTCGGCGACATCTCGCGCTCGATCGCGTCGAGCCGCTCGTTGGTATTGGCGGCCTGCAGGTTGGTGAAGGTCGCCTGCACCCGGTGCAGCGTACGGCCGCTGCGTTCCATCGCCACGATCGTGTTGTCGAAGGTGGCGGCCCGCCCATTGGTGGCGATGGCCGCGATCTCCTGCAGGTGCTCCGCCATCGCGGCCTGGTAGGCCGGCAGGAAGTGCTCGTCGCGGATCTGGTCGAACGGTGGGTACTGCAGCGGCAGGGAACTGGGCTGGAGCAGCGGGTTGGCCGCCGGCGCGGCATGGGACAACGGGGAGATTGCCAGCGCCAGGCTGGCGGCAAGGACGAACAGGCGAGGAGAGGACATAGCGTCTTTCGGTTAAGTGGCCAGCGTGCGCCAAAGGCCCGGCTGCCGCTGCATCCCTCATGAGGTCGCGCCGCGCACCGGGTCCACAAAAGCATGCCGTCTCTGCGGACGGCATGAACCCGCGATGATAGCAGGCCGGTTTCACGGCGTCAGCAGCAGGCCTGCGTGCTACCATCGGCCCCATGCCAGCCCCCTTTCGCAACTCCCATGACGCCATCGTCGTCGGCAGCGGCCCCGGTGGCGCCAGCGTGGCCCGCACGCTGGCGCGCCAGGGCGCGCGCGTCCTGATCCTCGAGCAAGGCAGCGCCGCGCCGATCGCCGGTACGCTGGGGCAGATGGCCGGCATGGCGGCCGTGCCGGGCAAGGGCGCGTTCCTGCAGCGCGACGCCTCGCTGCTGGTGCGCGGCATCACGGCGGGCGGCAGCTCGACGATCAACTTCGCCACCGCCGCGCCACCGCCGGCCGCCCTGTTCGCACGCTACGGCATCGACCTGGCGCCGTATGCGGACGTGCTGCGTGCACAACTGCCGATGGCGCCGCTGCCGGACGACCTGGTGGGCCCGATGGCGGCCCGCATCGCGGCCGGCGCACGGGCCATCGGCCTGGACTGGCAAAAGCTGACGAAGATGATCCGGCCTCAAGCCTGCCGCACCGGTTGCTGGCGCTGCATGTATGGTTGCCCGTTCGGCGCCAAGTGGACGGCACGCGACCTGGTCGACGAGGCATGCCGGCACGGTGCGCAGTTGGTGGCCGGAGCCGACGTACGCCGCGTCGTCATCGAGGACGGCCGTGCGGTCGGCGTGAAGGTACGTATCGATGGCGCGATGCACACGGCCAGCGCGCCGCTGGTGGTGCTGGCGGCGGGCGGCATCGGCAGCCCGCGCCTGCTGCACCGATCAGGCCTGGCGCCGGCGCGGGTGCCGTTCTTCAGCGATCCCGTCATCGCGGTGATGGGCAGCGTGGACGATCTCGACGGCGGCGCCGAAGTGCCGATGGCCGCCGGGCTGACCTTGCCGGACGAAGGCATCGCCCTGGCCGACCTGACGCTGCCGCGGCCGATGTACCAGGCCTTCGCGCTGCAGGTGGGACGCATCGACCGCCTGGCTGCGCACGCGCGCACGCTGTCCATCATGGTCAAGATCCGCGACGACATCGGCGGCGCCGTCGGCCCGCGCTGGGTCGGCAAGCCGCTGACAGTCGCCGACCGCGACAAGCTGCGCGACGGCGTGGCGACCGCCCGCCGCATCCTGGCCGCGGCCGGCGCCCGCCACGTCTTCCAGAGCTGGCATTTCGCCGCCCACCCGGGCGGCACGGTGCGCATCGGTGCCGGGGTCGATGCCGACCTGCACACGGCCACGCCCGGGCTGTACGTGTGCGACGCCTCCGTGATTCCCGAGCCGTGGGGCCTGCCGCCCACGTTCACCCTGCTGTGCCTGGGTGAACGGCTGGCCCGGCACCTGTCCAAACGCTGACGAGTTCGTGTCCACCTTGGGGTTACACCCCGACATGACACAGGCTCGGCCGTTCCCGCGCGCGGCGGCCGCCGCTGGCAATTGCCAACAACGCTGCTAAGCTGGACCTGCGGCAACGCTCACCCAGCACGGCCGCATTTCGCCATCCAGCCACGGAGAAGACCATGTTCGCGCGCATTGGTAGTGCCCTCGTCCTGACTATCGCCTGTTGCGGCGGCGCGAGCGCCACCGACTGGCAGTTCCGCTACCAGGGATTCCTCGACGGCGAGCGTGGAACATTCCTGGCCGATGCGGTCGTCGACGGCACGTTTTCCGGCAATGACCGGGACACTGGCCTTCGATGCGACGGAGTCGTACTTCGACGTGATCCGCCACTTCAATCATTTCATCGCGAACGATCGCGTGGTATCGGCGCATTACGATCCCTCCGGCAATGAATACCGGCGCACGCTGTACTGGACCGTCGACACGACCTTCAGGATCGTCCCACCGCCGGTGCCGGAGCCACCCATGGCCGCCCTGGCGATCGCTGGCCTGCTCGTGCTTGCACGGCGGCACCGGTGCTCCCCGCTGCGGCGGTCCCCGCGTTGACATGGCCGAGCCTGTGTCCATGTCGGGGTGTGACCCCATGGTGGACACGGGCTCGTCAGTTGGTGGCGTCGGTCAGGCGCAGCAGCAGCAGCCTGCCCACTTCGCCGGCCGACGCCGGGTTCTGGCCCGTGATCAGCTCGCGGTCCTGCACGACGTAGGGCGTCCACGGTTGCGCATTGCTGCGGTAGTCGGCGCCCGCCTTCTGCAAGCCGGTCTGCGGCAGCAGCTTCATCGCGCCGCCGTCCAGCAACGCCTTGGCCTGCTCTTCCTCCGCATTGCTGATGACGGTCATCCGGTAGCCCGCATAGAGCCACTTCGGCCGCGCCGCCGGCTGGCCCGCTTCCAGGCGGGCGACAAAGGCGGGGTCCAGCGTGGACAGCAGCGCGGCCGGGCCGTGGCAGACCAGGGCCGTCGTCCTGCCGCGTGCATGGAAATCGGCCAGCAGGCGGCCCAGTTGGGGGCTGCGGATCAAGTCCTGCATCGGGGCGTGGCCACCCGGCACGTAGACGGCGTCATAGCGCCCGTAGCCCTGCTGCTCGACCCGGGCCAGGCTGACGACGGGCGAGCGCTCGGCGGACGTCAGCGCCAGCTGTTCCAGCAGCGCCCGGTAGGCGGCCAGCGCGGCCGTGTCGCCACCGAAGTACTGGGCGTCCAGCGACGACTTGTCGACGGCGGGTGCGCGGCCCAGTGGCGTGGCGAACGTGACCTGGTGGCCGGCATCCAGCAGCATCTTGACGGGAACGAGCAGTTCGTTAAGGTAAAAGCCGGTGTCGTAGCGCTTGCCGTCCTTCAGGTCGAGGTGATCTGCGTCCGACAGCACGACCAGTACCTGGGCGGCGGAAGCAGGCACGGCAACGGACAGGGTCAGCAGGGCTGCGGCAATGGTGCCGCGGAGGTGGTTGGCTTGCATGGGAGGCTCCTTGTGGAAAGGGCCTCACTGTATTCTTGTCGGGCGCGGCTAAAAAGCGCTCGAACGGAACATCATTTATTCCCGAAAGAGTAAAAACACCGGGGACACGCACCTGTCCCAGGACCTTGACGGCCCTGATACAGGTGCGTGTCCCCTAGGGTTGCGTTCGTCCAGCTCAAGTCTGGTGCTGCTTCAGCTGCGCCAGCAGGTCATGCGGCGAGACATGCGTGTAGTCCTTGTTCAGTTCCTGGCTGATGGCATTCGTGACCTGCTTGTCCAGCAGTTTGCGCAATTGGCCCAGCGTTTCCGGTCCGGCCGCAAGGATCAGGTTCTGGTAGCGGTTCTGCGTGTAGCCCTGCAGCAGGTAGTCCGCCAGGCTGCGCACGAACAGCTCGGCCTGGTGCTCCAGCGGCGTCTGGTTCGGTTCATAGCCGCTGGGCTGGGTTGCCGCGCCCACGCTCTTGATGCTTTTCGACGCGGCCAGCTGGCCCATCTGGTCAGTCTCGATGTCGGAGACGCGACCGCGCTGGGTCGGGTTGACCATGTCCTCCACTTCCAGCAAGGCGCTGTTCTGGTCCTTCTGCGCGAAAATACGGGCGCGGCCATTGTTGGCCGTAACGATCCAAGTAGTTTGCATCATTCCTCCTGCGATTGAAAAGCCAGGCTAAAGGATGCCTCAAGCGGGGACGCAGTGACTGCTCGTTTCGACCAGGAAATTCATGGGGCCGCGGGTCATCCGATACCGGGCGATCTGCCGCGGCTGCACGGCTGAATGTTTTTCCGCCCCTGCGGCGCCAGCCTGTCGAACTAGCAGCCCCTCGCTGTCTCCGCGCCAGCACGGTTCGTGGCCTGGAAAAGCCGGGCCCATTGCGCTATCCTGAAATGTCAATCTGATAAGACTGACTGCGTTCTTGCAAGCCAGTGGCCAGTTGCCGTTGGCCCGCCTATGTCTCGACAACCAGGGAGATACCGATGAGAAAATTGTTGCTTCTACCCAGCTTGATGCTTGTCTTCGGGGCCGCCCACGCGGGCACGTGGACCTTCACCTACCAGGGTTTCGAACGTGAAGGCACATTCGATCCCGACTTCAAATTGTCGGGAAGCTTCAGTGGAGATGACCTCGATGCCGACAACGTGATCGAGCTGAACGAGCTGGCGAGCCTGGTGCTGGACGGCCGGGTCTATGTTGGGACAAGCGACGGCAGCGGCATCGCATACACCGCCGATTCGTTCAATTACGCGTTGACCGGCAGGCTGCAATTTTCCACGCGATATTTATACCGCGACGAAGCGATACGCATATGGGGCGCCACCGTCTCGGGCGACCGGATCGAGCGCGCCTCGTACCATCTCTTCACCGGGGAGGGGTACTCTCATACGGCGCATTGGACGGACCAGACCACCTTCACGATCTCGCCACCGCCGGTGCCGGAGCCGGCGTCGTTCGCAATGTTGGGCGCGGGCGCCCTGCTGCTCGGCGCGCGGCAATTGCGGCAGCGCCGTCCGTGCAGGTCCTGACACGGGCAATCGGCCGACCATCCGCCATTGCGCACGCGCCGGTAACCGATCAGTAATGCGGCGGACGCTCGTTGATGGGCGCCTGTGCCGCATCGCGCGTGCGGATGCGCTCGGCCATGGCGGCGATCAGGTTTTCCAGCTTGTCGATCTGCTGCTGTTGCTCGTAGATGCGTTCGTTGAGGGACTCGACCAGGTGTTCCTGGTGGGCCAGCTTGATTTCGATGTCGATAAGGCGGTTGTCGATCGCGTCGGTCACGTGATTTCCTTCGGTTTTGGGGTGGCCAGCAGTTCCTTCATACGCGCCAGGCGCTCGCGCGGACTGATGACTTCGGTTTCTTTTGGCGGCGCATCACCCACGTCCAGTTGCATCTCCGCGATAAAACGCGACACGTCGCAATGCACGTGTTCGCCGCCGCGCTTTCTCTTCTTGCACCACGTCAGCTGCAATGTTCGCTTGGCGCGGGTGATCCCCACGTACATCAGGCGACGCTCTTCCTCGATGCGCTGGGCCAGTGTCTCGACGGGCGCGTCCGGATCGCCCTTGTGCGGCAGGATGCCCTCTTCCACGCCGACCAGGAACACATGCGGGTACTCCAGGCCCTTCGACGCGTGCAGAGTGGACATGCGGATCGCGTCCGGATCCTCGTCCTTGCCCTCCAGCATGGACATCAACGCCACCATCTGCGTCAACTCCAATACGTTTTTCTCTTCACCCTCGCGGTCCTTGCCGCCGCGGCCCCGGTCCTTCAGCCACGACACGAAATCCAGCACGTTCTGCCAGCGGCTCTGTGCGGCGCGCTCTTCCAGCGTGTCGTACAGGTAGTGCTCGTAGTGGATGGCTTCCATCAGGTCGTCCAGCACCTGCGCCGCGTTGTCGCCGCTGCCGGCCGGGCCGGGCCGGCTGGCACGCGCTTCCAGGTCGTTGATGAAGTTGCAGAAGTCGCGCAGCGGACCCAGTTGCCGGTCGGTCAGCTTGGCTTCGATGCCGCCCTTGAAGACGGCCTCGAACAGCGAGCACTGCCACTGGCCCGAGAATGCGCCCAGCACTTCCAGCGTGGACTGGCCGATGCCCCGGCGCGGCGTCGTCACGGCGCGGATGAAGGCGGGATCGTCATCCTGGTTCGCCAGGAGGCGCAGGTAGGCGATGATGTCCTTGATCTCGGCCTTGTCGAAGAAGCTCTGGCCCCCGAAATCGTGTACGGGATGCGCTGGTTGCGCAGCGCCTGCTCGATCACGCGGGCCTGGTGGTTGCCCCGGTACAGGATGGCGTAATCGGACCACTTGTTCTTGCGCTCGAAATGGTCGGCCGAGATCATGATGGCGACCTGGTCGGCCTCCTGCTCGTCGTTGGGCATCGCATGCACCTTGATGGGCTCGCCCAGGCCGTGCTCGGACCACAGCGCCTTCTCGAACAGCTTCGGGTTGTTCGAAATGACGGCGTTGGCCGCCTGCAGGATGCGCGTGGTGGAGCGGTAGTTCTGCTCCAGCTTGATCAGCTTCAGGTCGGGGAAATCGACCTGCAGGTTGGCCAGGTTCTCCACCGAGGCGCCGCGCCACGCGTAAATCGCCTGGTCGTCGTCCCCCACGGCCGTAAACATCGGCTTCTTGCCCAGCCCCGTCACCATCAGCTTCAGCAGCTCGTACTGGCAGGTATTGGTGTCCTGGTACTCGTCCACCAGCAGGTAGCGCAGGCGGCGCTGCCACTTGTCGCGCACCGTCTCGTTGTCGCGGAACAGTTCCACGGGCAAGCGGATCAGGTCGTCGAAATCCACCGCCTGGTAGGACGACAAGGTGGCCACGTAGCTGCCGTAGATGCGGGCCGATTGCGCCTCGTCCTCGTCCTTGGCGTTGCGCAGCGCCAGCTCGGGCGTGATGAGGCCGTTCTTCCACAGCGAGATGTCGTTCTGGATGCGGCGGATCAGCTGCTTGTCCGTCGTGATCGCCAGGTCCTGCACCAGCGAGTAGCAGTCGTCGCTGTCCATGATGGAGAAGCGGTCCTTCAGGCCCAGGTGGTTGGCTTCCTGGCGCAGGATCTTCACTCCCAGGGAATGGAACGTGGACACCGTCAGCTGCTTGGCCTGGCGCGGCTGTTTCAGCAGCTTGGCAACCCGTTCCTGCATCTCCAGCGCCGCCTTGTTGGTGAACGTCAGGGCGGCGATCGTGCGCGGATCGTAGCCGCGGTCCTCGATCATGTAGGTGATCTTCTGCGTGATGACGCGGGTCTTGCCCGAACCGGCGCCGGCCAGCACGAGGGCGGGACCGTCGAGGTACAGCACGGCTTCGCTTTGCGGCCCGTTCAGGCCGAATTGTGGTGCATTGGACATGATTGCAGGAGGGATGAGGAAACTCAGCCGGCCATTGTACCGCCTCGGCCATTGATATTTGCGACACGGGAGGAATATAGTGATGTCAACCCCATCTCCTTCGCCTACGGCACGAGCTTATGAAATTCGAGCACCTGATTGAAATCAACGATCCGCTGAACCCGCTGATCGATTCCCTCACCCATGAACAGCTGTGGCGCGGCCTCGTGCTGCGCGCCGAGTCCCCCAAGCTGTTCGTGCCGCACCTGGACGAGTGCCGCATCCTGGAACGCACCGACAAAGGTTTCAAACGCACGCAGCGCTACGGCGAACTGGTGATCGAGGACATGGTCGTGCTGGAATACCCCGACCGCATCCGCTACGAGGTGGCACCGCAGGGCGACATCAGCAAGTCGAGCCTGACGATGACGATCGAATCGCACGGCACCGAGCGGCTGTACGTGCGCTTCGAGTACGAGGACGCGCATAACGCGCTGGAAGACGAAGCGAACAAGATGTACGACGAATTCCGCCGTTCCGCCTACCAGGAATCGGACATCGACACGATCCGCGTGCTGCGCAGCCTGGCCGAGGCGGGCCGGCTGGATGCGACGTTGAATTGACGTTGAGCTGACGCCGGGATGATTACGGCAACGCCGCCCGCCCCCACACCTGGTCCATGCGGAACGTGGCATCGACCTGCTCGGCGCTGAGCACGTCGCGGATGGCGGACAGGTCGGCGCGCGTGTCGCGCTGCAGGAACACGTCCAGCTTGGCGCCGCGTGGGCCGATGAACGACTGGACATATGGCGTTGTCGAGTTCAGCCCCTTGCGCACGACCACGCCCACTTCGCCGTTCAGCAGGCGCACGAAGGTGCCGATCGGGTAGATGCCCAGCTCGCGGATCAGCACCGCGCCCAGTTGCGCGTCCAGCGCATTGCGCGCTTCCAGCAGGATGTCGCGCAGCGCCGCATTGGGCAGCATCGGCTTGCGGTAGGCACGCGTCGACACGCGCGCGCAGTAACGATCGGCCAGCGCGATCAGCTTGGCCGGACACGGGATCGCGTCGCCGGCCATGCCATGCGAGTAGCCGGAGCCGTCCTCGTTTTCATGGTGCGACAGCACGCACGCCAGCCACACTTCGTCTTGCACGCCGGCCTGGCGCAGCAGCGCGGCGCCACGCTCGGGGTGCGCGCGCACCAGCGCCCGCTCCGCATCGCTCAACGGCCCACGCTCGTCCTGCAACTGCAGCATGCCCACGTTCATCGTCAGCGCGGCCAGCAGCATCGACTGCTGCTCGGCCGGTTCGCGCTTGATGGCGCGGGCAATGATCAATGCGACCACCGCCGTGTCGATGCAATGGCGCACCGTGTACGACGCTTGCTGGTTGTGCAGGATGCAGGCCGCGGCCACTTCGGCATGGATGTCGACCGCTTGCGTGACGAGGGCCGCGACCTGTTCCAGCTCGGGCTGGATGGCACCGCCGCCGGCGGCAATGCGCTGCAGCAGCGGCTCCAGCTCCGTCAGCGCGTGGTTCAGCAGCCGCACCACGGACGGTGGCTCCGCAATGGCCATGACCGGGTCGCGGTAGTGCGGATCGTCGATGAAGCCGCGCGCGACCAGCGCGTCGAGCTGGCTGTCCGACGTCGGGACGTAGCCCTTGCGTACCAGCAGCGCGCCGTTGTCGCCGCAGACGTCCCAGGGCAGCAGGTCGCCCAGGCGTACGTCACCGTAGGTCAAGCGTCGGATGGTCATGGTGTGCCCTCATAGTACTCACAAGAATGTAGAGACGCAGCGCGCCCTGATCTTGCTAAGGGTCAAGAGTCTATAACAAAAAACAATATACGGCTGTGTCCTGTGTCGCCACCGTTGTTTTTAGTGCACGACGACGACTACGTGCCGGGGGTACAGTCGGGACATGGCTGCGGCGCTTCCGGCGGCGGATGCCGCAGCCGCTCCGCCAGGTCGCGCAAGGCCGTACGCACGCCTTCCTCGACGACGGGGTGATAGAACGGCATGTCCAGCATGGCCGCGACCGTCAGCTGCGCCTGTACGGCCCACGCCAGCAGGTGACCGATGTGCTCGGCACGGGGGCCGATCATTTCCGCTCCCAAGAAGCGGCCGCTGCCGTATTCGCCGTAGACGCGCAGCATGCCCCGGTTCTGCAACATCACACGGCTGCGGCCCTGGTTGACGAACGACACCATGCCGACGGCAAAGCGGCCGTCATGGCTGCGGCACAGGGTATCGTAGCCGGCGCCCAATGTCGCGATCTGCGGCTCGGTGAAGGCGATGGCCAGCGGCGTGCGGCGCAATCCCGGCGTCACCAGCGGGAACGTGCCGGCGTTGTGGCCGGCAATCCTGCCCTGGTCGGCCGCTTCGGGCAGCAACGGCAGTTCGTCGTTGACGTCGCCGGCGATAAAGATGGGGCTGGTGCCGCACTGCATCGTGTGCTTGTCGTACAAGGGAATGCCGCGCCGGTCCAGCTCGATGCCGGCCAGGTCCAGCCGCAACGCGTGGACGTTCGGGGTACGGCCGATGGCGGCCAGCACGTAATCGTACCGTTCGGTGCGTTCGTTACCCTCGCTGTCGCGCGTGACCAGCGCCAGCTGCTGGCCGTCCGCCTTGACGGACACGACCTGGGTACCGAAACGGATGTCCAGTTCTTCCTGCAGCACGGTGGCCGCGTTGGCCAGCACGTCCGGATCGGCCAGTTGCGCGATGCTCGTGCCGCGGCCATACAGCGCCACGCGTACGCCCAGCCGGTGCAATGCCTGGCCCAGTTCCAGTCCGATGACACCCGTACCGATCACGGCCACGGAAGACGGCAGGTCGGTCCAGTCGAACACGGCATCGCTGTGGATGACGCGCGGCCCCGCGGCGGCCCAGTCTTCCGGCACGATGGGTTTGGACCCCGTCGCGATGACGATGCGCTCGGCATGCACCGTCGTATGGTCGTCCACCTGCAAGGTGTCCGGCCCCGTAAAGCGGGCGTAGCCGCGGATCTTGTCGGCGGCGGGCAGTTCCTCGACATTCTCGATTACGAAGCCGACGAAGCGGTCGCGCTCGCGCCGCACCCGTTCCATGACGGCGGCGCCGTCGATCCGCACGGTGCCCGGGTGGATACCGAAGCCGGGCGCCACCTGCAGCGCGTGGGCCGCCTCGGCGGCTGAGATCAACAGCTTGCTGGGCATGCAGCCAACCCGGGCGCACGTGGTGCCGTACGGGCCCCCTTCAATCAGTACCGCATGCTTGCCGGCGGCGCGCGCAGCGCGATAGGCCGACAGGCCGGCACTGCCCGCGCCGATGATGGCCACGTCGCAACGAATTTCCTTCATTTTGCCTCCAGACATTTAGTGCCGATAGTACACCGTTTGCCTGGCAAGGCGCCTCAGCCATGAGGCCATGCCCCTGGCAATATTAGCCTTGCTTATAATTTTCTTTGACTATAAGCTCACCTTATGGACCACCTCGATTATCGCGCCCTCGCCGTACTGGATGCCGTCGCCACCCATGGCAGTTTCGACAAGGCCGCCGCCGCCCTGGGCATCAGCCAGCCAGCCGTCTCGCAACGCATCAAGGCGCTGGAGGATGCGGCCGGTCGCCTGCTGGTCGTGCGCAGCGCGCCGGCCGTGCCGACGGGGCTCGGCCAACGCCTGATCAGCCACTACCGCAACGTCAAGCTGATGGAAGCGACGCTGGACATCGACCTGGGCAAGACTGTCAGCATGCCGGAACTGTCGGTGGCCGTCGATGCGGCCAGCCTGGCGACGTGGTTCCCGCTGTGCCTGCCACCGCTGCTGACGCCGCCCCGCTGCCAGCTCGATATCCAGCTGGCCGACCAGGAGCAGGCGCTGCACCGGCTGCGCGAGGGCAGCGTGTTCGGCGCCGTGGTGGCGGATGACGGCGCGGAGCTGAAAGGCCCCACCGGTACGCCGCTGGGCGGCATGCGCTACGTCTGCGTCGCCACGCCCCAGTTTGCCGCGCACTGGTTCGGCGACGGTTTTACGCGGGAAGCCGCGCAACTGGCCCCGGCGGTCGTGCACGAGCGCGAGCTGACGGCACGCTTCCTGGCCGAACACCTGGACATGACGGGGCCGTTCCCGCACCACACGCTGCCGCTGTCGACGGCGCTGAACGACTGCCTGCTGGGCGGCCACGCCTACGGCCTGTTGCCCTACCTTCAAGCGGCCAATGCGCTCGCGCAAGGTCATCTGGTGGATTTGCTGCCGGCGGCCTACGTCGACGTGCCGCTGACCTGGCAGGCGTGGGAGCTCGACACGCCTTTTACGCGGGCGTTGTCGGAGCAGGTGGTGGCGGTGGCGCGCAAGTATCTGGTGCAGGAGTGATGCAGCGGTTGAAAGCAAAAAACCCGCCGAGGCGGGTTTTTTCATGATCCGGGTGGTCCTGGCAACCGGGCCCACCGTCGCTCAAATATCCACCGGATCCACCTCCAGCGACCACTTCACCCGCGACTTCATCTCGCGCAGCCGCACTATCCACTCCTTCAGGAATGCCTGCAGCGCGGGGCGCGACGGCGATTCGACCAGCAGTTGCGCGCGGTCGATGTTGTAGACCCGCGTCATGCTCATCGGGATCGGATCGTTGATCGTGATGCCCTCGTGCGGCACGCAATCGCGCGCGGCGGCCAGGAACTCCAGCGCCTTGGCCAGCTCAGGCGCTTCCGCGCGCAGCATGGCCTGGTACAGGTAAGGCGGCAGGCCGGCCTGCTCGCGCTCGGCCAGCAACGCCGTGGCGAAGCGGTCGTAGTCGTGCCGGACCAGGGCGCCGTACAGCGGGTGCTCGGGATAGCGCGTCTGGATCAGCACTTCGCTGGCGCTGCCGCCATCGGTCTGCGCCGTGCGGCCCGCCCGGCCCGCCACCTGCATCAGCTGGGCGAACAGCCGCTCGCTGGCGCGGTAGTCGTGCGAGAACAGCGCCGTGTCCGGGTTGAGGATGCCGACCAGGGTCAGCTTCTTGAAGTCGTGGCCCTTGGCGACCATCTGCGTGCCGATCAGGATGTCGATGTCGCCCCGGTGCACCGTGTCGAACGCTTCCTGCGCGCTGCCCTTGCGCCGGGTCGAGTCCGCGTCGATGCGCAGGATGCGCGCCTCGGGGAACAGCGCCTGCAGGCCTTCTTCGACCCGCTGGGTACCGCGCCCCAGCGGCTGCAGGTCGATATTGCCGCACGTGGGGCAGTGACGCGGGATGCGCATCTCCAGGCTGCAATGGTGGCAGCGCAGCTTGTGCTCGCCCTTGTGCAGCACCATGAAGGCCGTGCAGCGCTGGCAATCGCTGATCCAGCCGCACGATTCGCAACAGATCACCGGCGAATAGCCGCGCCGGTTCAGGAACAGCAGCGATTGCTCGCCCCGCTCGAGGCGCAGCTTGAGGGCGTCCATCAGGGGCTGCGTCAGGCCGTCGCGCGGCTTGTCGTGCTCCAGGTTGATCAGCTTCACGGCCGGCAGCGTGGCCTGGCTGACGGCGCGCTCCTTCAATTCCAGCTTGCGGTAGCGCTTCGACAGCGCGTGATGCCAGCTCTCCAGCGATGGCGTGGCCGAACCCAGCACCACGGGAATCTTCAGCTGCCACGCGCGCCATACCGCCAGGTCGCGCGCCGAGTAACGCAGCCCTTCCTGTTGCTTGTACGACGGGTCGTGTTCCTCGTCGATGACGATCAGCTTCAGGTGCGGCAGCGAGGCCAGGATCGCCAGGCGCGTACCCAGCACGATGCGGGCCTGGCCCTGGTGCGCGGCCAGCCAGTGCAGCATCCGTTCGCCTTCGGCCAGGCTGCTGTGCAGCGTCGCCAGCATCACGCCGGGAAAGCGCGCGCGGATGTTCGATTCCAGCTGTGGCGTCAGGTTGATTTCCGGGACGAGGATCAGGATCTGGCCCGCCGGCTCGCGTGCCAGCACCTGGGCGCACGCCTGCAGGTAGACCTCCGTCTTGCCGCTGCCCGTGACGCCGTACAGCAAGGTCGGCGCAAAGCCCTGCGCACCGCCGATGGCGTCCGCCGCCGCCTGCTGGCCTGGATTGAGGATGGGCATGCCGACCGGCGTCGGGTCATGGCTGTCGGCCAGCTTGCCCAGCTTCTTGATGGCCCGGTCCAGCGCGACGGTGGTCGTCACCCGCAGGTTCTTCGGCAGCCCGGGCAATGCCACCTCGCCCAGCGGCCGCTGGTAGTACTCGGCCGCGAATTCCGCCAGCGCCAGCCATTGCGCCGACAGGGGCGCCAGTTGCGCGCGCACCGCCAGCGCATCCTTGAGCTTTTCCGCAGGCACGTCCGTCGTGTCGCGGATGGCGACGATGAGCCCGATCACCTCGCGCGTGCCGAACGGTACCAGCGCCAACTGGCCCACCTGCGGACGCTCCGCAGGGTCGCATGCCCAGCGATAGTCGAAGATGGCGTTCAGCGGTGTATCGAGCGCAATTTGCAGGAAGCAATGAGTCATCTAATCAGGAGTGAACTATCCACAAATTCTGGGGATAACTTTGTGGACATTGCGCCGACAATCCCTTGGTGCAACCTCCTCAGATGGGGTTGCCCGGTTGAGAAAGCGCAAATTTCACAATTTTTATCGTTACAAATCAATGAGTTGAAAAACCGTCCCCAGAGGGAGAAATTGGCGAGAGTTTTTAATCTTTCTGTGCATAAGTACCGTTGCTCAAATCCCCAACGGCGGCTGGGGCCGCACTTTTTTCTCCATGTCTATACTTTCCGGCTGGCATGTTGATAAACGCGAACCGGCTATTGTATCGACGAAATATGAAACATAGTTTGCATTCACGCAATATCTGACGGCCGTACTACGCCATCAAAATACGGAAGGCCGTGGGGAGAAAATCCCGACAATAGGATAACTCCCGGTTTACTAAGCGGTTTTCCAGTTTTTCCACAGTTTTTGTGGATAACTTTGTGGAGAATGGGCCCGTAATATTTCTACGGCTACCTGACAGCGTTTACTTAATGCAAAGCATCGGCCTCGGAACGACAAGAATACCCGTTTCAAATCAACGGGTTAGCAAAACCCAGCATTGGCGCTTTCTGGCACTGCCTGTTCTCGTGGCAGCGAAAAAAAATGTGCATAAGTCGGGTTTGCCTGGGCCGTCAAGCCCCCGTGCGCAGGGACCGGCTGACCTTGTGAACCGTTTCCACCATCACGGCCACCGACTCGGGCGGCGTGAACTGCGAAATGCCGTGGCCCAGGTTGAATACGTGGCCCGTGTCATGCGGGCCGAAGGCATGCAGCACCCGTTCCACTTCGCTGCGGATCTGATCCGGCTGGGCGAACAGGATGGCGGGGTCCAGGTTGCCCTGCAGCGCCACCTTGTCGCCGACGGCGGCGCGTACCTTGGCAAGGTTCGCGGTCCAGTCCAGGCCGATGGCATCCGCGCCGATGGCCGCGATTTCCTCCGCCCAGTGCGCGCCACCCTTCGTGAACACGATCGCCGGGATGCGTACGCCATCCTTCTCGCGCTTGAGTTGCGCGACCACCTTTTGCATATAGGCCAGCGAGAACTGCTGGTAGGCGCCGTCGGCCAGCGCGCCACCCCACGAGTCGAATACCATCACGGCCTGCGCACCCGCGTTGATCTGGGCATTCAGGTACTCGGCCACCGCGCGGGCGTTCATGTCCAGGATGTGGTGCATCAGGTCGGGACGGCTGTACAGCATCTTCTTGATCGTGTGGAACTCGCGCGAGCCCTGCCCTTCCACCATGTAGCACGCCAGCGTCCATGGGCTGCCCGAGAAGCCGATCAGCGGCACGCGGCCGTTCAACTCAGTGCGGATCTGTGTTACCGCCTTGAAAACGTAGTCGAGCGAGCCCGGCTCCGGCAGGCGCAGCGCCTGCACGTCCGCCTCCGTCTTCAGAGGGCGTTCGAATTTCGGCCCTTCGCCTTCGACGAAGTACAGGCCCAGCCCCATCGCGTCGGGCACCGTCAGGATGTCGGAGAACAGGATCGCCGCATCGAGCCGATAGCGGTCGATCGGCTGCAGCGTCACTTCCGTTGCCAGGTCCGGATTGGTGGCCAGGCCCATGAACGAGCCGGCCTTCTGGCGCGTGGCGCGGTACTCCGGCAGGTAGCGGCCCGCCTGGCGCATCAGCCACACGGGAGTGTAGTCGGTCGGCTGGCGCAGCAGCGCACGCAGGAAGGTGTCGTTCTGGAGCGGGGCGAATTGTGGCATTGGCGGCAATCGAGGCGGGACGAAAGACGGTATTATCGCATCCCCGCCGTCAATTTACCGCGATTGGAACACCCCTATGAGCACCGTGACCGCCCCCTTCGGAACCTGGCATTCGCCCATCGGCGCCACCCTCGTGGCGGCCGGCGCCACGCCCCTGGCGTCGCTGGCGATCGCCGGCCAGGACATCTTCTGGCTGGCCGGACGCGCCAGCGAAGCGGGCCGCAATGCGCTGTTGCGCCTGCGCGCCGGCCAGGCCAACGAGCTGACGCCGGCTCCCATGAATGTGCGCACCCGCGTGCATGAATATGGCGGCGGCGCCTATGCCGTGGACGGCGATACCGTGGTCTTCTCGCACTTTGCCGACAACCGCCTGTACCGCCAGGCCGGCAGCGGCGCTGCCGAGGCCTTCACGGCGCCGGGACGCCAGCGCTTTGCCGACTTCGTGGTCGACAACGCGCGCCAGCGCCTGATCGCGGTGCGCGAACTGCATGGCGAGGATCCGCACGCGCAGCCCGTCAACACGCTGTGCGCCGTGGGTTTCGACGGCAGCGAGACGGTACTGGCCGAAGGCCACGATTTCTATTCGTCGCCGCGCCTGTCGCCGGATGGCCGCCGGTTGGCCTGGCTGACGTGGGACCACCCGAGCATGCCCTGGCAGGGCACGCAATTGTGGCTCGCCGAACTTGGTGCCGATGGGCTGCCCGGCACGCCGCAGCTGGTGGCGGGCGGTGCGGAAGAGTCGATCTGCCAGCCCGAGTGGGCGCCCAACGGCCGCCTGCACTTCGTTTCCGATCGCAGCGGCTGGTGGAACCTGTACCGCCACGGCAAGGACGGCAGCGAGGCGCTGTGCCCCCTGGAAGCGGAATTCGGCGCGCCGCACTGGACCTTCGGCAACAGCATGTACGGCTTCCTGCCGAACGGTGACATTGTCTGCACTTATATCGACAAGGGCGTCAGCCGCCTGGCGCGCCTGGCGGCGGGCAGCGCGACCTTGAGCCCCATCGCCACGCCGTACGACGAAATCCGCGAACTGAAGGCGGGCGACGGCTTTGTCGTGCTGCTGGGCGGCAGCCCGACGGTCGCGGCCGAAATCGCCCGCATCGACCTGGTGCAGGGCGAAGTCACCGTGCTGGCGCGCTCGATCGAAGCCCTGCCGGAGCTGGGTTACCTGTCCGTCCCCGAGAGCATCAGCTACCCCAGCGCGGGCGGCCGCACCGCCCACGCCTTCTTCTACCCGCCCTGCAACCAGGACGTGCAGGCGCCGGCAGGCGAGAAGCCGCCCGTCATCGTCATCGGCCATGGCGGTCCGACCGGCATGGCGGCCAGCACCTTGAAACTGGCGACGCAGTTCTGGACCAGCCGCGGCTTCGGCGTGCTGGACGTGAACTACGGCGGCAGCACGGGCTTCGGCCGCGCTTATCGGGACGCCTTGAAAAGCCAGTGGGGCATCGTCGACGTGGAAGACTGCATCGCCGGCGCCCGGTATCTCGTGCAAAGCGGCCGCGCCGATGGCGACCGGCTGATCATCCGCGGCGGCAGCGCCGGCGGGCTGACGACCTTGTGCGCACTGACGTTCCACGACGTCTTCAAGCTGGGGGCCAGCTACTACGGCGTGTCCGACCTGCAAGGCCTGGACGACGACTCGCACAAGTTCGAGTCGCACTACAACGAATACCTGATCGCGCCGCAACCGCAGGCCAAGGCCGTCTACGCGGAGCGCTCGCCGATCAACCACACGGACCGTTTGTCCCGGCCGATGATCTTCTTCCAGGGCCTGGACGACAAGGTGGTGCCGCCGCAGCAGTCGGAGGCGATGGTGCAGGCGCTGCAACGGCGCGGCATTCCCGTCGCCTACGTGCCGTTGGAAGGCGAAGGCCATGGCTTCCGCAAGGCCGAGAACATCGTCCGCACGCTGGAAGCGGAGCTGTATTTCTACCGGCGCATGTTCGGCCTGCACGAAGGCATGACGGCCGCCGTCACGATCGACAACCTGCAGGACTGAATGGCCGACACGCTGCAAACCGAATTCGAGGCGCTCGCCCTCGTCGAAAAATCCCTCCTGGCTTTGCTGGCGCTGGTCGGCGATCCGGTCGGCCGCACCGCCCTGCTCGACATGATGAAGGCGGCGGGTTTCACCGCCGAGGACGGCAAGCGCCTGACGGCGACGTCGCTGGACGACCATATCGTCAAGCTGGAGCGGCTGGCCTTCATCAGCCTCGTGGTCGGCCGCGGCTACGTCTGCAACGCCAAGCTGCGCTGGCCGGCGATCCGCGCCGCCATCGGCGCCCACGTGCTGTTCGACCTGTGCAAGGCCTACGAGGCGCAGGTGCCCATGCGCCAGAGCTGGAACGGCAACGTCGAACCGCGCAGCTACCGCCATGGCGTGGCGCGCCTGCGCATGGCGCTGCTGCGCGGCCTGCCGCCGCCGGACGTGCTGCCGCTGCTGGCTGCGTGCATGGCGTGCTACGAGGCGGCCCAGCTGCACCCCATCGTGGACATCTTCACCCGCCCGTTCGAGGCGGGCATGCTGCTGCTGGTGCACCCGGTGCTGCAGGACGACGTGCTGATGCTGCTGTTGCAGCACACCCAGCGCGAGCCGGCGCTGGCCCCGGCCGTGCGCGGCTTCGCCGAACGCCATTTCGAACGGCGCATCACGGCCGATGGCGACGTCAGCCCGGCCCTGCGCCTGGCGCTGGCCGAGCAGGCCATCCTGTGCGGCCGGTTGCAGGATGGGGCGCGCTACCTGGAAGGCCATGACAGCGCGCTGGGCATGTTCTTCGCCAGCACCATCGTCATGCTGGCGGGCGGCGTGGCCGAAGCGATCCCCGGCTACGACACGGCGCTGAAGCTGGTGCGGCGCGAATCGGGCAAGCGCAAGCAGGTGTTCCAGGGCATCGGCGGCTACCTGTATGTCCTCGCACTGCTGCGCAGCGGCGACGCCAAGCACCTCAAGACGGCGGAGAGCTATCTCGATGTCGCCACCCACGCACAGCAGAATCCCGACACGCCCGTCTACACGCAATTGTCGATGCTGCGCCAGGTGCGCGCCGGCATGATGAACACGGACGTCATCGTCTCGCGCGGCTGGGAAGACCCGGCCCGCGCTTCGCTGGCGGCGCAGCTGTTCCAGGCCTTGCTGTACCACTGGCTTGCACTGCCGCAGCTGAAGCAGCGCACGGCCGAACTGCAGGACCTCGTGCAGCATGCCGACAGCGCAGGATTCATCCTGATCGCCAGCCAGGCCGAGGGCCTGCTGGGGCACCTGGGCGACGCAGCCGCGGCCAAGCGGGCGGCGGCACTGCGCGAGAAGCTGGGCCTGCCCGACATGGCGACGTGGTTCGAGCGCCAGGAAGCCTGGCAGCGCCAGCTGACGGCACTGGTCAACCTGCACCAGGGCCTGCCCGGCGAATCGGGCGAAGCACGCCTGGTCTGGACGATCGACTTCCACCCGGGCGTGGGCATCGGCCTGATCGAACCGCGCGAGCAGAAGCGCGACGCCCGCGGCCAGTGGGGCAAGGGCCGCGCCATCGCCCTGAAACGCCTGCGCGAGGAAAGTGGCACGCTGGGGTACCTGTCGGCGCGCGACCTGCGCGTCATCAACCATATCGTCCCGTCGCGCCAGCAGTATTCGTCGGGGCTGCGCTACGACATCGACGTCGATGCCGCGATTCCCGCGCTGGTCGGCCATCCACTGGTGTTCTGGGAGGATGCGCCGGACACGCGGGTCGAACTGGTGGGCGCGGAACCGGAACTCCTGATCCGCCGCCGCAAGGGAGAACTGTGGCTGACGTTGCAGCCGCCGGTGACGGAGCCCAATGCCAGCGTGATCGTGGTGCGCGAGGCACCGAACCGCGTGCGCGTGGTGACCGTCAACGACGAGCACCGCCGCATCGCCGCCATCGTCGGCGACGGCCTGGCGGTGCCGGAACACGCCGAGCAGCAGGTGCTGGCGGCCATCGGCACGGTGTCGTCGGTCGTCACGGTGCAATCGGACATCGGCGGCGGCGCCGTCAACGCGATGCAAACCGATGGCGACGCGCGCCTGCACATCCACCTGTTGCCGTACCAGCAGGGCCTGCGCATGCAGGTACAGGTGCGCCCGCTGCCGCAAGGTGCCTACTATGCGCCGGGCGAGGGGGCGGAAAGCGTCATCGCGGACGTGGGCGGCAAGCCGGTGCAGGCGCGGCGCGACCTGGTGGGCGAGCGCGATGCGGAACGGCGCCTCGTGCTGCAATGTCCGGTGCTGCAACAGGCGGAGCAGGAACACGGCGAATGGCTGCTGGGCCAGCCTGCGCTGTGCCTGCAACTGCTGGCGGAGCTGCAGGAGATCGGGGCCGACAAGATCGTCGTCGGCTGGCCCGAGGGCGAAGCGTTCAAGGTCAGCAAGCCGGTGCACACCAAGCAGCTGCGCCTGTCGATCAAGAGCAAGAAGGACTGGTTCGCCGCCAGCGGCCAGTTGCAGATCGACGAGGAAAAGGTCATGGACCTGCGCACCCTGCTGGACCTGATCCGCGCCAGCAAGAGCCGCTTCATCGAACTGGGCGACAAGCAATACCTGGCCCTGTCGGAAGAACTGCACCGTCGCCTGGCGGACCTGCAGGACTTCGGCGAGGACGACGATGCCGGCGTCAAGGTGCACCAGCTGGCCGCGTTCATGCTGGAGGAGCTGGCCGGCGCCGTCGGTGGCCTGGAAGCGGACAAGCTGTGGCGCGAACATGTCGCCCGCATCGCCGCGCAGGCCGAGTACCGGCCGCAATTGCCCAGCACCTTGCAGGCCGAACTGCGCGACTACCAGCGCGAAGGCTTCGAATGGCTGGCGCGCCTGGCCCACTGGGGCGTGGGTGCCTGCCTGGCCGACGACATGGGCCTGGGCAAGACCGTCCAGGCGCTGGCGCTGTTGCTGCTGCGCGCACCCGCCGGGCCGACCCTGGTCGTCGCGCCCACGTCCGTGTGCCTGAACTGGGCCAGCGAGGCGGCGAGATTCGCGCCCACGCTGAATGTGCGCATGTTCGGTGCGGGCGACCGCGCCGACACCATCGACAGCGCCGGGCCGTTCGACCTCGTCATCGTCAGCTATGGCCTGCTGCAGCTCGAATCGGAGCGCTTCACCAAGCAGCGCTGGCACACCATCGTGCTGGACGAAGCACAGGCCATCAAGAACGCGGCGACCAAGCGCTCGCAGGCCGTGATGGCGCTGCAGGGCGATTTCCGCATGGTGGCGACGGGCACGCCGCTGGAAAACCACCTGGGCGAATTGTGGAACCTGTTCCGGTTCATCAATCCGGGGCTGTTGGGTTCGCTGGACCAGTTCAACCTGCGCTTCGCCGGCCCCATCGAGCGCCAGCAGGACCACCGCGCCGAAGTGGGCGCGCGCAACCGCCTGCGCCGCCTGATCGCGCCGTTCATCCTGCGCCGCACCAAGACGCAGGTACTGACGGAGCTGCCGGCACGCACGGAGATCTTGCACGAAGTGGAGTTGTCGGGCGAGGAGATGGCGCTGTACGAATCGCTGCGCCGCGAGGCGCTGGAGAAGCTGGCCGCGATCGACGTCCCCGTCGACAAGAAGTCGATGGCGATCCTGGCCGAGATCATGAAGCTGCGCCGCGCCTGCTGCAATCCGAACCTGGTGGCACCCGGCCTGAAGCTGGCCAGCAGCAAGCTGGCCGCGTTTGCGCAACTGCTCGAAGGCCTGCTGGAGAACCGCCACAAGGTGCTGGTGTTCAGCCAGTTCGTCGATCACCTGGCGCTGATCCGCGCCCACCTGGACGAGCAGGGCGTGCGCTACCAGTACCTGGACGGCGCCACGCCGATGGCGGCGCGCAAGCAACGCGTCGATGCATTCCAGGCAGGCGAAGGCGATGTCTTCCTGATCAGCCTGAAGGCGGGCGGCGTCGGCATCAACCTGACCGCGGCCGACTACGTCATCCACATGGACCCGTGGTGGAATCCGGCCGTGGAAGACCAGGCCTCGGACCGCGCCCACCGGATGGGCCAGCAGCGCCCCGTGACGATCTACCGGCTGGTGGCGCGCCACACGATCGAGGAGGGCATCGTCGAACTGCACGGGCGCAAGCGCGAACTGGCCGACAGCCTGCTCGATGGCAGCGATATGGCGGCGCGCATGACGGCCGACGACATGCTGGCGATGCTGCAGGAGGGCATGCGACGCTAGAAGACGTAACACCAAGGGGCTGCCGTGGCTCTCCTTCTTGCCGAGCATTAACCTGGCGCTCCCGCACGGATGGCCGGGCTATGATGGCTGCAACGGAAAAAAGGAGCACATCATGGCCAATACCCTCTTACGCGTTTTCGACAGTTTCGAAGTAGCCGAGCGGGCCCGCGAGGCGCTGCTGGCGGCCGGCTTCAGCGCCGATGGCGTCTCGCTGGAAGCGACCGGCGACGAAGCCGGTCCCGTGCAGGGCAACTTCGCGCTGGACCTGACGGAAAAATCCACCCCGGCGCGCGGCAGCAGTAACCGGCAGTCCGATAATGCCGAGTTACGCACTGTCGTGCATCGCAATAACTGCATCCTGCAGGTGCGGGTGGACAACGACCGCGACGGCGCCCGCGCGACCGGCATCCTCGACCACTACGCCGCCAGCGACGTCGGCCACTCATCGGACAGCCGGCAAAAACCGGTGGCATGACGCCCGGGCACACCTCGACGATCCCAGCCATTCCATGCCATGATTAGGCATGGAACAAGATAATTCTCCCGTCACGCAGGGGCATGCGATGCCCCTGTGCCACAAGGCCTGGACCGCCTACACCAGCTGTGTCGTCCTGATCGTCATCATGATCTTCGTGCTGCGCCTGGCCTTCAACTACTCGGAGCTGGCCGCGGCCGGCGTGCTGGGCGTGTCGACCCTGCTGATCGGCTACCGCATCCTCCTGATCCGCAGCGTGCAGCTGTACTACGACGAAGTGGGCGTGTGGGTCTATTCCGGCATCCTGCCGTGGCAACGCGGCGTGCGCGGCGTCAAGTGGCGCGACATGGACGAAGCCACCTACGTGGCGGGCTTCTGGAGCTGGCTGCTGCGCTCGTACACGGTCCGCGTGGGGCACCGCTTCACCAAGGCGGGCGAGATCCGCCTGACCCATATGGCGCGCGGCAAGCAGGCCGTCACCATCGTCAATGAACGGCACCAGCAACTGATCCGCAGCGGCCGGCTGGCCTGAGCGGCGCCTGCCGCCTTTGTTGCGGCATGTAACTGGCACGTCCGGACCACCCTGAATAATGATAATCTTGCACGCTGCAAACTCGGGCGGGACATCGCACGCCCCATCTTTACAAGGTACCACCGATGATCAAGACAAAAATCGCGCTGGCGGCGATCATGCTGAGCATGGCACTCGCGCCGGCCGAGGCGGCAAAGAAGCCGCAGAAATCCGCCAAGACCACGCGCTCGGCCCCCGCCAAAGGCAAGGCCGCACGCGCCGCCAAGGTCGCCGCGCCAGTCGCCGCCGCCGCCACTGCCGCAGCAGCGCCGTCGGAACGGCGCCAGGACCGCGCCTTCGACAACATGGCCAGCCAATTCCTGGCCGCCTTGTGGAAAATCGACCCGGAAACGGCCATTACCGTCGGTAAGTACGACACGGCGGCCACGCTCACCGTGCCCGACCTGGCCACGCGCCAGTTGCAGCTGACCTTTATCGACAACTGGCAGCAGCGTTTCGCCAGGATGGATGCGCGCCAGCTGTCGCCGCGCCAGCGCACCGACCTGGCCCTGCTGGTCAACAAGCTCAACGCCGACCGCTGGTACCTGACCACGTTCCGCGAATTCGAGTGGAACCCCGCGCTGTACAACATCGCCAGCCCGATCGACTACATCCTGCACACGGAATACGCGGCCAAGCCGCAGCGCCTGCGCACCCTGCTCAAGCGCATCGCCAACGTGCCGGCCTACTACGAGGCGGCGCGCGCCAACATCAGCAACCCGACCCGCGAGCACACGCAACTGGCCGTTGCGCAGGCACCAGGTGTCATCGCGCTGCTGGCCGAGCTGGACAAGGAAGCCCAGGCATCGAACCTGGCCGCCAACGAGAAGGGCCTGTTCGCGCAGCGCATCGCCGCCGCGAAGACGGCCGTGGAAGCCTATGCCGCGTGGCTGGGCGAGCTGGACAAGACGCTGGCCACGACGGGAGCCCGCTCGTTCCGCATCGGCAAGGACCTGTACGAAGCCAAGTTCGCGTTCGACATCCAGTCCGCCAGCACGGCCGAGCAGACCTACCAGAAAGCCCTGGCCACGCGCGAGGAACTGCTGGCCAACATGGACCGCATCAGCGACGAGCTGTGGCCGAAATACCTGGGCGGCACGACCAAGCCCGCCGACCGCTACGCCAAGATCGGCCTGATGATCGACAAGCTCTCAAGCAACCATGTCCCGCGCGAGCGCTTCGTCGACGAAGTCAAGGCGCAGATCCCGCAGCTGCAGGCCTGGGTCGCCAGCCACGACCTGCTGACGCTGGACGCGAACAAGCCGCTGGTCGTGCGCGAAACACCGGCCTACCAGCGCGGCGTGGCCGGCGCCAGCATCGAGGCGCCCGGCCCCTACCGGCCGCAGGACCGCACCTACTACAACATCACGCCGCTGGACGACGCGACGCCCGAGCAGGCCGAAAGCAGCCTGCGCGAATACAACCACTGGATCCTGCAGATCCTGAACATGCACGAGGCGATCCCCGGCCACTACGCCCAGCTGGTGTACGCGAACAAGTCGCCTTCGCTGGTGAAGTCGATCTTCGGCAATGGCGCGATGATCGAAGGCTGGGCCGTCTACAGCGAGCGCATGATGCTGGAATCGGGCTATGGCGACAACGCCCCCGAGATGTGGCTGATGTACTCGAAGTGGAACCTGCGCAGCGTGACCAACACGATCCTCGACTACAGCGTGCACGTGCTGGGCATGACGCGCGAGCAGGCGATCGACCTGCTGACGCGCCAGGCCTTCCAGACGCAGCAGGAAGCCAGCGAGAAATGGCGCCGCGCGCAGCTGTCGTCCGTGCAGCTGACCAGCTACTACAGCGGCTACAGCGAAATCATGGAACTGCGCGAACAGCGCCGCCAGGCACTGGGCAGCAAGTTCTCGCTGAAAGCCTTCCACGAGGAGTTCCTGGGCTACGGCAGCGCGCCCGTGAAGGTCATCCGCGAGCTGATGCAGTGACGCCAGCCGCCACGGATCCGTTGCCAATCGGTAACGGACCTGTGGCGTTAACGTCACGGCGTGGGTGAAATGCAACATTCCATCTGGATCAGATAACAATTTTGGTTGATCTGAAACAATTGGTGAGATTTCACGTGCGGCTTGCATATTAAGATACGCCCTTCGCTTGTTATTCTCAGCTGTCCTCATTTCACGACGG
Source organism: Pseudoduganella chitinolytica (assembly GCF_029028125.1). Classification (GTDB taxonomy): domain Bacteria; phylum Pseudomonadota; class Gammaproteobacteria; order Burkholderiales; family Burkholderiaceae_D; genus Rugamonas; species Rugamonas chitinolytica. Next base: position 5,033,128 of record NZ_CP119083.1, on the reverse strand, counting down.
AAACCCGCCATGACCCAGAAAACCTCTTCCTCCTTCCCAACCATGACCAAGACGGCAGGCCAAGTGCTGGTGCTGGGCGCGCTGATGGCGCTGACCGGCTGCGCCGGCACGGTGCCGACCCTGGGCGCCGCACCGACGGTCGCCAGCGGCTCGGCCGGCGGCGCCACCGCCAGCAACGCCAACACCCAGCTGGAGAAGTGCGACCGCACGCTGGGCACGCTGAGCGTGGTGGAAGACCAGGCCTCGTCGTGGTACATCCAGCTGTCGCAATACAAGCTCGGTTCGACCGTGCCCGTGCTGCGCAAGATGATCCAGCAGTCGAACTGCTTCGTCGTCGTCGAGCGCGGTGCCGCCATGAACAACGTGATGGCAGAACGTGACCTGAACCAGTCCGGCGAAATGCGCTCCGGCAGCAACTTCGGCAAGGGCCAGATGGTCGCGGCCGACTACACGATGAGCCCGACGATCAACTTCAGCCAGAAGGGCACCCAGGGCATCGGCGGCGCGCTGGGCGGCTTCGGCCTGATCGGCAGCGTGGCCGGCATGGTCGCGGGCGGCATCAAGGCCAACGAAGCCTCGACGACGCTGTTGATGATCGACAACCGCTCGGGCGTGCAACTGGCGGCCGCGGAAGGCAGCGCGAAGAACTTCGACTTCAACATGTTCGGCGGCCTGTTCGGCGGCGGCGCGTTCGGCACGGCCGGCGGCTACTCCAACACCCCGGAAGGCAAGATCCTGATCGCCGCCTTCATGGACTCGTACAACCAGCTGGTGCAAGCCGTACGCCAGTACAAGGCCCAGGAAGTGGCGGGCGGCCTGGGGACCGGCGGCGCGCTGGGTGTGCAGGGCGGCATCACGCCACCGGCCGCCGCGGCCCTGGCTCCGGCTGGCGCGGCAGGCGCCAAGAAGACGGCCACGACCAACACGAAGAAAAAGAAGTAAGCGAAATAGACGATCAACGGGGCCGGTGCATGCGGAACAGCTGTTCCGGCCCGATCGTGAAGTAGTCCGCCGGGCCGCCGCCACGCAGGATGTGGCCGGCGGCCCCGGTGTCATAGATCCCCTCGCGCAGCAACGTCCGGGCGATATGCACGCCCACCACCTCCCCCAGCACCAGCCACGTCGGCACCTGCTCCCCATCGGCGCCCTGCAGCTGCACGACCTGCGTGACGCGGCACTCGAACGACACGGGGCTTTCGCCCACGCGCGGCACCGCGACCAGGCGTGACGGCACCGGCGTCAGGCCGGCCAGCGCAAACTCGTCCACTTCCGGCGGCACCGCGGCACAGGTCCGGTTCATTTGCTCCGCCAGCTCGCGGGTGGCCAGGTTCCACACGAATTCGCCGGTCTGCTGCACGTTGCGTACCGTGTCCTTGTAGCCGATGCTGGCGAAGCCGACGATCGGCGGCACGTAGTTGAAGGCATTGAAGAAGCTGTACGGCGCCAGGTTCAAGGTGCCGGCGCTGTCCTGCGAGGAAATCCAGCCGATCGGACGTGGCCCGACGATGGCGTTGAAGGGATCGTGCGGCAGGCCATGGCCGGCGCGCGGTTCGTAGAAGTGGATGGTGTCTGGCATCGTCAGTTCCGTGGTGGATGGGCCAGACGATACCAGCATCGCGATTTGTCTGCCGGCGTCAAGCTGCGGCGCCTGTTCCAGCCGCATGCGGGCGCCGATGGGCGATAATGACGGTCCGATCCTCGCTCCAGACACCATGCACATATCTTGCGACGCCATCCGCCACGCCTTCGACAGCACGACCTTCCACCGTGGCGAGGGTTATGCGCGCAATGGCATGGTCGGGACCGTACAATTTCGCGGCGACCGCCTGGTCGGCGAAGTGCGCGGCAGCGGCTGGAACGTCTATGAACAGGTGATTCGCATCATGCCGGGACGCGATGGCATGGAATTTCACGGCAACTGCAGCTGCCCGGTAGCGTACAACTGCAAGCACGTCGTGGCCGTGCTGCTGGCCGGCGTGGAGCGCCACGTGCTCGAGCCGGCACGCGAGACCGGCCTGTCGCTGCCGGCCACGCTGTGGCTGCAGCAGCTGGCGCAGGTGCAGTCGGCGGTGGCGCCATCGGCCAGGGCGGCGCCGCGCGCGACGTCGCAATTTCGTCTTGCCTACGTGTTCTGTCCGGACCACCGCAGCGGCCAGCCGGACCTGCTGCTGTGCAAGGCCAGGACGCGCGCCGATGGCGACATCACCGGGGCCACCGTCATCGCCAACTTGTCGACGCTGACCTACGATCCCCCAGCTACGTGCGGCCGGAAGACCATGTGCCGATCCAGCTGTACGAGCAAATGCGGATGACGAATGCGTTCGGCGTGATGGCGCGCCCCGTCGGCAAGCTGGGCGGCCAGTTGCTGGCCCTGCTGGGCAGCGAGAACCGGCTGCACTGGGCCTTTACGCGCGAGCACATCAAGGCGGGCAGGCTCGTGCCGATCCTGCGCGGCCCCTCGCGCAACGGCACGATCGGCTGGCAACGCACGGGCGAGGAGTCCGACACCGTCGCGCTGCGCTGGCAGTTCGACAACGGCAGCGCCATCGATCACGTGTTCGCCACCGATCCCGTGTATTACCTGCACGAGGGCCTGCTGGGACAATTGACGCTGGCGCCAACGCTGGCCGCGATGCCGGTCGGCGCGCTGGCGGACCTGCTGGAAGATGCACCGGTGCTGGATGCGCACGAGCGCGAACGGATGGCCGAACGCATGTTCGAGCTGGGGCTGGACCAGGTCGTGCCGCCGCCGCAGGTGTTCACGCGGACCGAGCGCACCGACATCGTGCCCGTGCCGACGCTGATCCTGGGCAGCATGCCGGTACGGGATCACCGCGGCCGCGAGACCTGGCACGACTACGCGGTGCCCGGCTTCGACTACGACGGCGTCTACATCGATGCCCTCGATCCCGGCGCGCTGCCGTGGCGCAGCGTCAGCTCGGGTCTGGAGCAGATCCGGCGCGATGGCGCGGCCGAGATGGCGGCGGCCGGCCGGCTCGAGGCGCTGGGCTTCGCGGCGCCGCCCGTGCAGTCGCCGCTGGCTACGCTGGAGGTGGGGCTGCAGCTGGCATCGCAGGCGGACTGGCTGCACTTCGCGCAGGCGGAGCTGCCCGCACTGCGCGCCGCCGGCTGGCGCATCGTCCTCAACGACGAGTACCGCTACAACCTGCTGCAGGTGGACGAATGGTATGCCGACGTGGCGGACAAGGACGACGGCAACGCCTGGTTCTCGCTCGACCTGGGCATCATCGTCGAGGGGCGCCGGCAACCCTTGCTGCCGCTGCTCGTACAGCTGATCCGCCGCGCGCCGCAAGGGTTTTCGCCCACCGCGCTGGCGGCCCATGCCGACACCAGCGCGATGCTGCTGCAGCTGCCGGGCGGCGAGCACGTGGCGCTGCCATGGGGCCGCATCAAGCCGATCCTTGCGATCCTGGGCGAACTGTACTTCCGCGGCGAGTCCGAGGAAGCGCTGCACCTGCCCGTCGTCGACGCCGCGCGCCTGGCCGAACTCGAAGAGGCCGCACAGCTGCGCTGGCTGGGCGGGGCGCGGCTGCGCGAGCTGGGCCGGCGCCTCAGCCAGTTCGGCGGGATTGCCGACGTGCCCAAGCCGGCCGGCCTGCAGGCCGACCTGCGCGTCTACCAGCGCGAAGGCGTCGCCTGGATGCAGTTCCTGCGCGAGTTCGGCTTTGCCGGCATCCTGGCCGACGACATGGGCCTGGGCAAGACGGTGCAGACCCTGACGCATATCCTGGTCGAGAAGGAAGCGGGCCGGCTCGATGCGCCCGCGCTCGTTGTCGTGCCCACCAGCCTGATCGGCAACTGGTGCGCCGAGGCGGCCCGTTTCGCGCCGGGCCTGCGAGTGCTGACCTTGCATGGCAAGGACCGGCAGGTGCATTTCGAACGCATCGCCAGCGCCGACATCGTGCTGACCACTTACGCGCTGCTGCCGCGCGACGAGGCCACGCTGCGCACGCACACGTTCCACCTGCTGATCCTGGACGAATCGCAATACATCAAGAACAGCCGGGCCAAGGCGGCGCAGACGGCCCGCCTGCTGACGGCCCGGCATCGCCTGTGCCTGACGGGCACGCCGCTGCAGAACCACCTGGGCGAACTGTGGTCGCAGTTCCATTTCCTGATGCCGGGCCTGTTGGGCGACGAGAAAACCTTCAATGCCCACTTCCGCAAACCCATCGAAGTCCAGCACGACAATGACCGCAACGCCCTGCTGACGCGGCGGGTCAAGCCGTTCATGCTGCGCCGGACCAAGGACAAGGTGGCCAGCGAGCTGCCGCCGAAGACGGAGGTCGTGCTGCCCGTGGAGCTGGGCAGCGCCCAACGCGACCTGTACGAGACGGTGCGGGTGGCGATGGACAAGCGCGTGCGCGACGAGATCGGCCGCAAAGGCGCGGCGCGCAGCCAGATCGTCATCCTCGACGCACTGCTCAAGATGCGGCAGGTCTGCTGCGACCCCCGCCTCGTCAAGGGCACGCTCCTGAAGGGCGCGAAAAGCGCGGCCGGCTCGGCCAAGCTGGAGGCGCTGCTGGAGCTGCTGGACACCTTGCTGAGCGAAGGCCGCAAGGTGCTGGTGTTCTCGCAGTTCACCAGCATGCTCGAGCTGATCGCCACGGCGCTGCGCGCACGCGCGCTCGACTACGTCACGCTGACGGGCGAAACGCTGGACCGCGGCACGCCCATCGATGCCTTCCAGCAGGGCGAGGTGCCGGTATTCCTGATCAGCCTGAAAGCGGGCGGCGTGGGCCTGAACCTGACGGCGGCCGACGTCGTCATCCACTACGACCCGTGGTGGAATCCGGCGGCGGAAAACCAGGCCACCGACCGCGCCTGGCGCATCGGCCAGGACAAGCCGGTGTTCGTCTACAAGCTCATTGCCCAGGGCACGCTGGAGGAAAAGATCCAGGAGCTGCAGCGGCGCAAGGGCGACCTGGCCGATGCCGTCATGGGCGAGGGCGGGCAGCTGAACGCGGCGCTGACGCAGGAGGACCTGCAGGCCATCTTCGCGCCCTTGTAGCCCGCGCACGATAGGCGGACCGGCGCGGCGCAGCTCGGCATTACAATGGACAGCCCTTCTCGACAGGATCGTTCATGCGCCCTACCACCGCCGTTACGCTGGCCTGCTGCCTCGCCCTGCCCACCGCGCACGCCCAGACCACGGTGACGATCGGCACGGCGTCGCCGCTGTCCGGCCCGGGCGCCCACCAGGGCAAGGACATCGAGAACGGCGCGCGCATGGCCATCGACGACCTCAACGCGAAGGGCATCGCCATCGGCGGCAAGAAGATCCGCTGGGTGCTGCAGCCGGAAGACGACGCGGCCGACCCGAAGACGGGCGCCAGCGTTGCGCAAAAGCTGGTCGATGCGCGCGTGGCCGGGGTGGTCGGCCACCTGAATTCGGGCACGACGGTACCCGCATCGCGCATCTACGCGCACGCCGGCATCCCGCAGATTTCTCCCGCCGCCACCACGCCGCTGTACACCCACCAGGGCTTCAAGACGGCATTTCGCGTCGTCGCCAACGACAACCTCGTGGGCCGCACGCTGGCGCGCTATGCCATCGCCACCATGAAGGCGAAAAAGATCGCGGTGATCGACGACCGCACGGCGTTCGGCCAGGGCCTGGCGGACGAGTTCACGAAAGGGGTCAAGGCGACCGGTGGCGCGGCGATCGTCAGCCGCCAGTTCACGACCGACAAGGCAACCGACTTCAATGCCATCCTGACCCAGATCCGCGGCCGCCAGCCCGACGTCATCTTCTACGGCGGCATGGACGCGGTGGCCGGCCCGATGCTGAAACAGATGAAGGCGCTGGGCCTGCATGCGAAGCTGGTGTCCGGCGACGGCATCTGCTCCGAAAAGATGCCGCTGCTGGCCGGCGACGCGCTGGGCGACGACAACGTCATCTGCGTGGTGGCGGGCGGTGTCAGCGGGCCGCAGGAAGCGGGATTCGACGCCTTCACGCAGCGTTACCGGCAGCGCTACGGCCAACCGCTGCAGACCTACGCGCCGTATGCGTACGACGCGGTGATGGTCCTGGCAACCGCCATGCAGCAGGCGCAATCGACGGTGCCGGCGCGGTTCCTGCCGGCGCTGGGCAAGGTGCGTTACCAGGGGATCACGGGGGATATCTCGTTCGATGCAAACGGCGACCTGCGCAATGCGGCGTTGACGTTGTTTACGTACCGGCAGGGGAAGAAGGTGAAGCTCTCTGTCGTGCGGGGATTGGGGTCTGTCCCCGCAGGGGAGCGGAGCAGGGGTTTCGAGGAGCCTGCTCCTCGCCTGCGCAGCGGTGGTGGCATGTAGGCCAGCACCATGACCCCGAAGTTTGCCAAGGCTGCCGGGGTGCCAGCAGAACTTCGGGGTCAGTCCCTGAAGGGACAGACCCCAAGCATCAAACCTGCTCTTCCGGCGCGCGCGTCATCTTGACGAACATCGGCGACACCAGCAGCCCCATCTCGAACAGCAGCCACATCGGAATGGCCAGCGCGAACTGGCTGACGATGTCCGGCGGCGTCACGATCGCGGCGATCACGAACGCGCCCACGATCACGTACGGCCGCCATTCCTTCAGCTTGGCGAGCGACACGATGCCCATCCGCACAAGGATGACGACGACGACCGGCACCTCGAACGCGGCGCCGAAGGCCAGGCACATCGACATGATGAAGTCGAGGTAGTTCTCGATGTCCGGCGTGACGGCGATCGAGGTGGGCGAGAACTCGCTGATGAACGCGAACACGCGGCCGAACACGAGGAAGTAGCAGAACGCCACGCCGCCGATGAACAGCAGCGACGACGACACCACCAGCGGTGCGATCAGGCGCTTCTCGTGCGTGTACAGGCCGGGGGCGACGAACGCCCACAGCTGGTACAGCACCCACGGCAGCGACAGCACGAAGCCCAGCAGCAAGGTCACCTTCATCGGCACCAGGAACGGCGCGATGACGCCGGTGGCGATCATTTTCGATCCGGTCGGCAGGGCCGCGATCATCGGCTGGGCCAGCAGGTCGTAGATGTGGGCCGGCCCGGGCCAGAACATCAGGGCCGCGGTGGCGATGAGGATACCGATGGATGCCTTGACCAGCCGGTCACGCAGTTCGATCAGGTGGCTGATGAAAGTTTCTTCGGCCGGGGTGTCAGTGCTCATTAGTCAATAGAACGAGGCAGGAGGTTTGCCGTTGCGGGGACGGAAGCGCGCCACGCGGGCGGCGCCGGAGACGACATGCATGCGGCCACCGTTGCGCTGCTTGTACCACAGCGGTACGGCCGACGTGCGGACCAGGCGCTTGCGGCGGAATTCCTTGGCCTTGCGCGACTGCTCTTCCGTCTTGGCGGACGAGAAATGGTCGCCCGGCAGGTCGTGCGGATGGTGCGGGTCGTCGACCCGGAACGCATCCTCGACTTCCGCCATGTTCTGGGCAATGGAATTTTCCACGTCGGCCTTGATCGACTGGGCCTGCTCCTGCACGTTCTTCTGCAGGTTGCGCAGCTCTTCCAGTTCGATTTCACGGCTGACTTCGGACTTCACGTCATGCAGGTAGCGTTGTGCGCGGCCATACAGCGTGCCGGCCATGCGCGCCACCTTCGGCAGCTTTTCGGGACCGATGACCACCAGCGCCACGACGCCGATAATGGCAAGTTTGGAGAGACCGAGATCGATCATAAAGTTCTGTCAGGGGGCCGGCCGGGCCGGCACCGCATTACAGCTTGTGCTTTTCCTTGGCTTCGACTTCGATGGTGCCCTTGTCGGTCACCTGGGACGGCGGCGGGGTCGGGGTGCCGGCCTGCTTCTGCTCGTCCTCGTTCTTGACGCCATCCTTGAAGCCCTTGACGGCCTTGCCGAGGTCGGAACCGATATTACCGAGTTTCTTCGTGCCGAAGACCAGCATGACAACCACCAGGACGATCAGCCAGTGCCAGATGCTCATGGAACCCATAATTTTCTCCTTGCAGGGCCTTACGCCCGAATCCGGTTAATACTAGCAGTATACGCGATCGGGCGATGTCATGTGCTTGTCATCATAACGTCCGGAAATAGGTATTTTGGCCATAGGAGGAAATTCTTTCGGGCAGCGCGGCAGCGGCCGCGCCGCGCCCGTCAGCCCTACCCCGCCAACGCGACAGCATCCGCACCGGCAGGGATGTGCATCGGCGCGGATGGGTCGGTGGCCGCCCGCCACACGGCCCGCGCCACGTCCGCGGCATGCGTGACGGGGTCCGAGGGGGTACGGCGCGCAAACACGTCGTTCGCCAGCGTGGCATAGGCTGGCGGTATCGCGTCCCCCATATGGCTCAGGGCGTTTTCGCCAAAGCGCGTTTCAGGCGAGCGTCCCGGCAGGACCAGGTGGCAGCGCACGTCGAACTGCGCCACCTCGAGGGCCAGCGATGCGGTAAACGCATTCACGGCCGCCTTGCTGGCCGAGTAGACGGCCAGCAGCGGCAGCAACGTCACGGCCGACGTCACGTTGACGATGACGCCGGCGCGGCGCGACCGGAACTGCGGCAGCACGGCCTGCGTCAGCGCGATCGTTCCCAGCGTGTTGGTCTCGAACAGGGTCCGGACCCGGTCCATCGCGATGCCCTCCAGGGCTCCCAGCGCGCCTTGGCCGGCATTGTTGACCAGTACGTCGATGGGACCCGCCGCAGCGACAACGCGCGCGATGCTGTCGGCGTCCGTCACGTCGAGGGCCAGCACGCGCAGGCGCGGGGAAGCGGGCAGCACGTCGGGCAGGGGCTGGCGCATGGTCGCGACGACATTCCAGTCGTGTTCCAGGAAATGGCGGGCGGTTGCCAGGCCGAAGCCGGACGAGCAGCCGGTGATCAGGACGGTTTTCATGTTGACTCCTTCAGGGGTGGGCGATATCAACACTGTAGAGACCAAGAGCCGGACTTGCTACAATCGCCCGTCCCCCGTTCATTAGCGAGCGTCCGGACATGATCGATCCCCTGGCCGAAGCGGTCACGCTGCTGCAGCCGCGGGCGCGGTTCTCCAAGGTCGTCAGCGCGGCCGGCCCCTGGCGCGTGCGCCGCAGCGCGCCGGCCCAACCGTTTTATTGTGCGATCCTGGAAGGCGGTTGCCGGCTGCAGGTACAGGGGGCCGGACCCATGGAGTTGGTACAAGGCGACTTCGTGCTGATCCCGTCCGCCTGCGGTTTTACTGTCTCCAGCATGGCGCCGCTGCCAGCGGGGCAGCCCGACAGCGAGCCGGTGACCCTGCCCAACGGCGAATTCCGCCATGGCCCTGTCGACGCGCCCGCCGACGTGCAGCTGCTGCTCGGCTACTGCAGCTTCAGTTCGCCCGACGCGGCGCTGCTGGTGTCGCTGCTGCCGCAGCTGGTGCACGTGCGCGGCGAAGCGCGGCTGTCCACCCTGGTGCGGCTGGTGGGCGAGGAGTCGCGCGCGCAGCGCCCGGCGCGCGAGGAAGTGCTGGCGCGCCTGTTGGAAGTGCTGCTGATCGAGGCGTTGCGTTCGACCGCGGGAAGCCTCGCGCCACCCGGCTTGCTGCGCGGGCTGGCGGACGAGCGCCTGGCCGTGGCGCTGCGCCGCATCCACGCGGAGGTGGCCAAGCCGTGGACGGTGGCCCAGCTGGCGCAGGAAGCTGCCCTGTCACGCTCGGTGTTTTTTGAACGGTTCAGCCGCGCGGTGGGTGTCGCGCCGATGGCTTACCTGCTGGGGTGGCGGATGGCGCTGGCCAGAAGCCTGCTGCGGCAGCGCGACGCACGTATTGCCGACATCGCCGAGCGCATCGGCTACGGCTCCGCCAGTGCGTTCAGTGTCGCGTTCACCCGGCATGTGGGGCTGCCGCCGGCGCGGTATGCGCGGGAGATGGCGGGCGGTGGGCGCTAACCGGCGCAACCCGTGGTGTCAAAGCCGCAGGCCCTCAGTGCATGCCCTTCCACGGCCGCGGGCCGCCATACATGTGCATATGCATGTGGTACACGACCTGCCCGCCATCCGGGCCGCTGTTGATGAGCGTCTTGTAGCCGCGCGTGGGGGTGCCTTCGGCGTCGTAGACGACCGAGACGCCATGTTCCTTGGCCAGGCGCGGTGCCAGCGCCAGCATCTTGCCCAGGAGGGCCGTGTGGCCCTCGTCGCATTCGGACAAGGTCGCGATGTGCTGCTTCGGAATGATCAGCAGGTGGACCGGCGCGGCCGGGTTGATGTCCTTGAACGCCAGCAGCTCGTCGTCTTCGTAGACGACGGTGGCGGGAATCTGTTTGGCGGCGATCTTGCAGAACAGGCAGTTGTCCACGAATAGTCCTCAATGAATAGAGTGAGCGCTCACGCGTCCGGGCGCGCGGCTTTTTCGGCGATGCCCGACACGCCTTCGCGGCGCGCCAGCTCATCCAGTACCTGCTGCGGCGTCAGGTCGAACTGCGCCAGCAGCACCAGCGAATGGAACCACAGATCGGCGCACTCGTACAACACCTTGCCGGCATCGCCGGCGGCGCGCGCGTCCTTGGCGGCCATCACCAGTTCCGTCGCTTCCTCGCCGATCTTCTTCAGGATGGCGTCGTCGCCCTTGGCGAACAGCTTCGATACGTAGGACGTGGCGGGGTCGCCGCCGTTGGCGAGCTTGCGGCTGTCGATCGTGGCGGCCACGCGGTCGAGTATCGTCATTTGGTCTTGTCCGTATAGATGGCTTGCGGGTCTTTCAGCACGGGCTCCGCGTCGTGCCAGTCGCCGTCGCGGGCGTCGCCGTCGAACTTCTGGAAGAAGCACGAGTGGCGGCCCGTGTGGCAGGCGATGCCGCCGGCCTGCTCGACCTTCAGCAGCACCACGTCCTCGTCGCAGTCGAGGCGGATCTCCAGCACTTTCTGCACGTGGCCGGACTCCTCACCCTTGTGCCACAGCTTCTTGCGCGAGCGGCTCCAGTACACGGCTTCGCCCAGCTCCACCGTCTTGTACAGCGCGTCGCGGTTCATCCAGGCGAACATCAGCACGTCGTTGCTGCCCGCTTCCTGGGCGATCACGGGCACGAGGCCGTGCTCGTCCCATTTCACGCGGTTCAGCCATTTTGCCTTGGCTACGCTAGGCGTCGTCGTCGGAATACTCATGGTTTTACCTTGTCATGCCAGGCGCATGGGAATGCCCTGCGCGGCCATGAAACGCTTCGCTTCCTGCACGGTATGCTGGCCGTAATGGAAGATGCTGGCGGCCAGCACGGCATCCGCGCGGCCTTCCTTGATGCCGTCGGCCAGGTCCTGCAGGCTGCCCACGCCGCCCGAGGCGATCACCGGCACGTCCACCGCATCGGACACCGCACGCGTCAGGCCCAGGTCGAAGCCGGACTTGGTGCCGTCGCGGTCCATGCTGGTCAGGAGCAGTTCGCCCGCGCCCATGGCGGCCATCTTCCGCGCCCACTCGACGGCATCGAGCCCCGTGGCCTTGCGCCCGCCATGCGTGAACACTTCCCATTTGCCGGGCGCGACGTTTTTCGCGTCGATGGCGACGATGATGCACTGCGAGCCGTGCTTCTGCGACGCGTCGTACACCAGCTGCGGGTTGCTGACGGCCGACGTGTTCAGGCTGATCTTGTCGGCGCCAGCGTTCAGCAGGCGGCGCACGTCGCCCACCTCGCGCACGCCGCCGCCCACCGTCAGCGGAATGAACACCTGGGACGCGACCGCCTCGATGATGTCGAGGATCAGGCCGCGGTTGTCGGAGGAGGCCGTGATGTCGAGGAACGTCAGCTCGTCCGCGCCCTGCTCGTCATAGCGGCGCGCGATCTCGACGGGGTCGCCGGCATCGCGCAGCTCGGTGAAGTTGACGCCCTTGACGACGCGGCCATTGGTCACGTCGAGGCAAGGGATGATCCGTTTGGCCAGCATATCAGTCTTCGCTCGTTTCGCCGGCCACCACGTCGCCGGTCAGCTCGTCGGCACGCAACTGCGCCTCGTTCAGGTTGATCGTGCCTTCGTAGATCGAGCGGCCGCAGATGACGCCTTCGATGCCTTCGTCCTGCACCGCGCACAGCGCTTCCACGTCGGCCAGGTTGTGCAGGCCGCCGGAGGCGATGATCGGGATACGCACCGCTTGCGCCAGGCGCACCGTCGCTTCGATGTTGACGCCGCCCATCATGCCGTCGCGGCCGATGTCCGTGTAGACGATCGATTCGACGCCGTACTGCTCGAACTTCTGCGCCAGGTCGATGACTTCGTGGCCGGACATCTTGCTCCAGCCGTCGGTCGCGACCTTGCCGTCCTTGGCGTCCAGGCCGACGATGATGTGGCCCGGGAAGGCGCCGCAGGCGTCGTGCAGGAAGCCGGGGCTCTTCACGGCCGCCGTGCCGATGATGATGTAGCTGATGCCGTCGTCGAGGTAGCGCTCGATTGTGTCGAGGTCGCGGATGCCGCCGCCCAGCTGCACGGGAATCTCGTCGATGTCGTTCTCCAAGGCGAAGTCCTGCACCGTCTTGAGGATCGCCTTGACGGCGCCTTCGTTCTTCGGCTTGCCGGCAAACGCACCGTTCAAGTCGACCAGGTGCAGGCGGCGGGCGCCCTGCTCCAGCCAATGACGGGCCATCGCGGCCGGGTCTTCGGAGAATACGGTGGCAAGTTCCATATCGCCTTGTTTCAGGCGAACGCAGTGACCGTCCTTGAGGTCGATGGCAGGAATGAGCAGCATGGCTTTTTCAGTTGATGGTTAGGAGTGGGACTGCTTCAGGGATTCCAGTGAACGAAGTTCTTGTACAGCTGCAGGCCGCTGGCGGCGCTTTTCTCGGGGTGGAACTGGGTGGCGAAAATATTGTCGCGCGCGACGGCACAGCAGAACGGCTGGCCGTACACCGTCTCGCCGACGCTGTGCGCCGGCTCGTCCGGCTGCACGTAGTAGCTGTGCACGAAGTAGAAGTACGACTCGTCCGGGATGCCCTCCCACAGCGCGTGCGGGACCTTCTGGCGCACCTGGTTCCAGCCCATCTGCGGCACCTTGAAGCGGGAGCCGTCTTCCTGCAGCTGGCCGTCCAGGCGGAAGCGCACGATCTTGCCGGGCAGGAGATTGAGGCCGGTGCCGCCTTCCTCGCTGTCGCCGAACAGCATCTGCTCGCCGATGCACACGCCCAGCAGCGGCTTGCTCTCAGCGGCGCGCAGCAGCGCTTCCTCGACGCCGGACTCGCGCAAGCTCTTCATACAGTCGGTCATGGCGCCCTGGCCCGGCAGCACGATGCGCTCGGCGCTTTCGATCTCGGCCACCTCGCCGGAAATGCGCACGTCCGCTTCCGGCGCGGCGGCGCGCAACGCCTGCGCGACGGAGCGCAGGTTGCCCATGCCGTAGTCAACTACAACGATTTTTTTCATGGCTAAAGCCCGCTCTCGGTTACAGGCTTCCTTTGGTCGATGGGATCGTGCCGGCCGCGCGCTCGTCGCGCTCGACGGCCATGCGCAGCGCGCGGCCGAAGGCCTTGAACACGGTTTCGCACTGGTGGTGGGCGTTGGTGCCGCGCAGGTTATCGATGTGCAGCGTGATGCCGGCGTGGTTGACGAAGCCGCGGAAGAATTCCAGGGTCAGGTCGACGTCGAACGTGCCGATCATCGCGCGGGTGAACGGGATATGGTATTCGATGCCGGGGCGGCCGGAAAAGTCGATGACGACGCGCGACAGCGCTTCATCGAGCGGCACGTAGGCATGGCCATAGCGGCGGATGCCCTTGCGGTCGCCGATCGCCTTGGCCACCGCCATGCCCAGCGTGATGCCGACATCCTCCACCGTGTGGTGGTTGTCGATGTGGGTGTCGCCGGTGGCGTGGATGTCCAGGTCGATCAGGCCGTGGCGCGCGATCTGGTCCAGCATGTGGTCCAGGAAGGGCACGCCGGTGTCCAGCTTCTGCGTGCCGGTGCCGTCCAGGTTCAGGGCGACGCGAATCTGCGTCTCGTTGGTGTTGCGCGTGACTTCCGCGCTGCGTTCTGCGATGGTCATGGGAGAGGCTCAGGGGTGGATCAGACCGCCAGCGACGCTTTCAGGGCGTCGAGGAAAGCGGCGTTTTCTTCCGGCGTGCTGACGGTGATACGCAGGCAATTCGTCAGCACAGGGTGCATTTTACTCAAATTTTTCACCAAAATTTTGCGGGCCAGGAGATTCGAGTGGGTCGTGTCCGCATCCGCCACACGGATCAGGATGAAATTCGCTGCCGACGGGAAAACTGTGACGTTCGGCAACGCCGCCAGCGCCCGGCTCAGCACCGCGCGCTGCTCGCGCAGCTGCGCGGCCTGTTCGTTCAGCACGTCCAGGTGGTCCAGCGCGAAATCGGCCGCCGCCTGCGTCATGACGTTGACGTTGTACGGCGGGCGCACCTTCTCGAACTGCTCCAGCAGCGCGGGCGCCGCCGACATATAGCCCAGGCGGATGCCGGCCAGGCCCAGTTTCGACAGCGTACGCATGACGATCAGGTTGTCGAACGCCGGCAAGCGGCCCATGAAGCTTTGCTGCGCGAACGGCTCGTAGGCCTCGTCGACGACGACCAGGCCCGTGTCGCCCATCGCGCGGATGAGTTGCACCATCGCGTCGGCGTCGTACAGGTTGCCGGTCGGGTTGTTCGGATAGGCCAGGAACAGCAAGGCGGGCTTGTGTTCGGCGATCGCGGCCAGCATGGCCGGCACGTCGAGCGCGAAATCTTCCTGCAGCGGCACGCCGACGAAGTCCATGCCGGCCACCTGGGCCGAGCGCTGGAACATGACGAACGCAGGCACCGGCGCCATCATGACGGCGCGGCGGTCCTGGTGCGCGCAGGCGGCGGCCATGATGGAGATAAGCTCGTCCGAGCCGTTCCCCAGCAGGACTTCATAGCCGGCCGGGACGCCCAGCTTGGCGACGACCTTGCGGCGCAGCGCGTCGTACGACGGCGGATAGCGGTTCAGCGCGACGGCGGCCAGCCGTTCGCCCAACTCGCGGCGCAGTGCCTCGGGCAGCTGGTACGGGTTTTCCATCGCGTCCAGCTTCACGTAGCCGCTCGCATCCGGCACGTGGTAGCTGCCAATGGCGCGCACGTCGGAACGGATGGTGTTGCTGATCAGGCTTTCGAGGGACATGTGGTATTCACTCCAGGAGGTTATCTACAGTAGCGCTTTCACCCAACGGCGTAACCCTGGGGTCGGACCCCTTTCTGGCGGTACGGCCCTTGGTACGAGGCCTCGGCTGGGGGTCTGACCCCGGCCCTGCGTCGTCGGGTGCAGCCAGCTTGGCCAGCCGCTCGGCCGTGATGCGGCAGTACTCCGCATTGAGCTCGAAGCCGACAAAGTGCCGGCCCGTGCGGCGCGCCGCGACGGCGGTGGTGCCGCTGCCCATGAACAGGTCCAGCACCACGCCATCCGGCGGGCACGAAGCCTTGATCATGCGCTCGATGATTTGCAGCGGTTTTTGCGTCGGGTGATCGACCCGCTCCGCATGTTCCCTGTGCAGGCGCGATACGCTCCACAGATCCTTCGGGTTGTAGCCCAGTTCCAGCCATTTCGCACCGACGAAGATCGAGCGCGAACGGGCCTTCTTGGTCTCCGCGTCGTACGGGATGCGCACGGCGTCGAGATCGAAATAGTAATCCTTGCGGCGCACGAAGAAACCGATCGTGTCGTGCACCGACGAGTAGCTGCGCACGCTGCCGCCCATCGACGGCACCCGGCGGTCCCAGATGATCTCGTTCATCATCGTCATGCGCTTTTTCAGCATCACGAAGATCTCCGGCGAGAAGCGCCAGGTGGTGAAGATGTACAGGCTGCCGTTGTCCTTCAGCTTCGGCAGCACCGCATCGATCCAGCGTTCGGTCCACTGCAGGTACTCCTCGACCGACTGCTGATCGGACGCGTTGCCGTAGTCCTTGCCCAGGTTGTACGGCGGGTCCGTCAGCAGCAGGTCCACCGAGCCATCGGGGATGCGGGACAGGCCGGTCAGCGCGTCCTCGCAGTAGACCTGGTCCAGCCAAGGGGCAGGTGCGCTTGAAGCAACCCCAAAAGCAGGCCCCGGGGTCAGACCCGGCGGGTCTGACCCCAGCTCCACGCCGCTGGGTTCCTCAGCTACGTCGGCGCCTTTAGTTTTCATCTGGCCTCAACCGCAACTCGGCACTGCGAGCGTGCGCCTGCAGCCCTTCGCCATAGGCCAGCTCGGCGGCGATCCTGCCCAGCGTCTGCGCGCCGGCCTCGCTGACCTGGATGATCGACGAGCGCTTCTGGAAGTCGTACACGCCCAGCGGCGACGAGAAGCGCGCCGTGCGCGACGTCGGCAGCACGTGGTTCGGGCCGCAGCAGTAGTCGCCCAGCGATTCGGACGAGAAGCGGCCCAGGAACATCGCGCCCGCATGGCGGATCTTGTCGGCCCACTGCTGCGGTTCCTCGGCCGAGATTTCCAGGTGCTCGGCGGCGATGGCGTTGGCGATGGCGCACGCTTCGTCCATGTCACGCACCTTGATCAGCGCGCCGCGGTCCGTCAGCGACGTGCGAATGACTTCCTGGCGCGGCATCGTCGGCAGCAGTTTCTGGATCGACGCTTCCACCTTGGCGATGTAGCGGGCATCGGGGCACAGCAGGATGGCCTGCGCCAGCTCGTCGTGCTCGGCTTGCGAGAACAGGTCCATCGCCACCCAGTCCGGGTCGGTGGTCCCATCGCAGATGACGAGGATTTCCGACGGGCCGGCGATCATGTCGATGCCGACCGCCCCGAACACGCGCCGCTTGGCGGCGGCCACGTAGGCGTTGCCGGGGCCGACGATCTTGTCCACCGGCTGGATCGTCTCGGTACCGTACGCCAGCGCGGCCACGGCCTGCGCGCCGCCGATGCCGATCACGCGGTCGACGCCGGCAATGGCGGCGGCGGCCAGCACCATCCGGTTCTTGACGCCGTCCGGCGTCGGCACGACCATCACGATCTCGCCCACGCCCGCCACCTTGGCCGGCACCGCGTTCATCAGCACCGACGACGGATAGGCGGCCTTGCCGCCCGGGACGTAGATGCCCACGCGGTCCAGCGGCGTGATGCGCTGGCCCAGCACCGTGCCGTCCGGCTCCGTATAGGTAAAGCCCTGCAGCTCCTGCTTCTGGCGTTCGTGGAACACGCGGATGCGCTCGGCCGCCGTCTGCAACGCGTCACGCTGCGCATCCGGCAGCGCGGCCAGCGCCGCATGCAACTCCTCCTGCCCGATCTCGAATGCCTGCATGTCCGGCGCGCCGCCATGCGGAATACGATCGAACTTGTTCGTGTATTCGACGACGGCCTCGTCGCCGCGGCCGCGCACCTGCGCGATGATCTCGGTGACGGCATGTTCGATGGCGGTATCGGTTTCGGCTTCGAACGCCAGCAGGGCGTCCAGCGTTTCCTGGAAATCGATGGCGGAGGAGTCGAGCTTGCGGAGTTGGATCATGATGGGCTTGTGATGTGCTTATGCCTGGGATTGGGAGGCGCGTTCGAATGCTGCGATGATCGGCTGCAGGCGCGTGCGTTTGAGCTTCAGCGCGGCCTGGTTGACGACGAGGCGCGACGAGATGTCCATGATCTCTTCCACCTCGACCAGGTTGTTGGCGCGCAGCGTGCTGCCGGTGCTGACCAGGTCGACGATGGCGTCCGACAGGCCCACCAGCGGCGCCAGTTCCATCGAGCCGTACAGCTTGATCAGGTCGACGTGCACGCCTTTCTTGGCGAAGTGCTGGCGCGCCATTTCCGTGAACTTCGTGGCCACGCGCAGGCGCGCGCCCTGGCGCACCGCCGTCTCGTAGTCGAAGCCCGCCTTGACGGCAACCGACATGCGGCACTTCGCGATGTTCAGGTCGATCGGCTGGTACAGGCCTTCGCCGCCGTGCTCGAACAGCACGTCCTTGCCGGCCACGCCGAAGTCGGCCGCGCCATGCTGCACGTAGGTCGGCACGTCGGTGGCGCGCACGATCAGCACCCGCACGTTCGGGTCATTGGTCGGCAGGATCAGCTTGCGCGACGTCTCCGGGTTTTCCGTGACGGTGATGCCGGCGGCGGCCAGCAGCGGCAGCGTGTCCTCGAAGATCCGGCCCTTGGACAGGGCCAGGATCAGCTGGGTATCGGTTGGCGCCTGGCTGGTGATGGTCGTCATGGCCGCCTTACTTGATGCGGGTGATGTTGGCGCCGACGGCGGACAGCTTCACTTCCATGCGGTCGTAGCCGCGGTCGAGGTGATAGATGCGGTCGATCAGCGTTTCGCCCTTGGCGGCCAGGCCGGCGATGACGAGCGATGCCGAGGCGCGCAGGTCGGTCGCCATCACGGGCGCGCCGATCAACTGCTGCACGCCGCGGATCGTGGCCGTGTTGCCGTCCGTCTGGATCGCGGCGCCCAGGCGGTTCATTTCCTGCACGTGCATGAAGCGGTTCTCGAAGATCGTCTCCTGCACCGTGCTGCTGCCGTCGGCGATCGTGTTGACGGCCATGAACTGCGCCTGCATGTCGGTCGGGAAGCCCGGGTATTCCGTGGTGCTGAAGCTGACGGGCGTCGGGCGCGCATCCATCTGCGCGCGGATCCACGTGTCGCCCACCGTCAGGCGCAGGCCCATCTCGCGCAGCTTTTCCAGCGCCGCGTCCATGATGTCCACGCGGGTATTGCGGATGGTGATGTCGCCGCCGGCCGCCGCCACGGCGCACAGGAACGTGGCCGCCTCGATGCGGTCCGAGATCACCGTGTGCGCGGCGCCGTGCAGCGCCGGCACGCCCTGGATCACCAGGCGGTGCGTGCCGATGCCGTCGATCCTGGCGCCCATGGCGACCAGCAGGTTGGCCAGGTCCGTCACTTCCGGTTCGCAGGCGGCGTTTTCCAGCACCGTCTCGCCTTCGGCCAGGGTGGCGGCCATCAGGAGGTTTTCCGTGCCGGTCACCGTGATCATGTCGGTGGTGATGCTGGCGCCCTTCAGTTTCTTCGCCTTGGCGTAGATGTAGCCGGCGTCGATCGAGATCTCCGCGCCCAGCGCCTGCAGGCCCTTGATGTGCTGGTCGACGGGACGCGAACCAATCGCGCAGCCGCCCGGCAGCGACACCTTGGCTTCGCCGAAGCGGGCCAGCAGGGGGCCCAGCACGAGGATCGACGCGCGCATGGTCTTCACCAGTTCGTAAGGCGCTTCCAGCTTGTCGATCTTCGCGCCGTTCATGACGACCTTGTCGCCGTTCTGCTGCACCGCCAGGCCGGTCTGGCGCAGCAGCTTGAGCATCGTGGCCACGTCGTGCAGGTTCGGCACGTTCGCCAGTTCCAGGTCGCCGGCCGTCAGCAGGCCCGCGCACAGGATCGGCAGGGCCGCGTTCTTGGCGCCGGAAATCTGGATGTCGCCGACCAGGCGCTTGCCGCCGGTGATGAGCAGTTTGTCCATAACGTTATCCTTGGAATTCTTCAGGGGTCAGGGTCTTCATCGACAGCGCGTGGATTTCCTCGCGCATGCGGTCGCCCAGCGCCGCATAGACCAGCTGGTGGCGCTGGATCGGGCGCTTGCCCGCGAATGCGGGCGAGACGATGATGGCCTGGAAGTGCTGGCCGTCGCCTTCCACCTGCAGGTGGGTGCATTCGAGGCCGGCGGCGATGTAGCTGTGGATTGCTTCTGGGGTCGTGGTCATGATGAGTCCTGTGATAACTTTTAGTGGCGCAGCCTGTAGCCGCTGCGCAGCAGCCGGATCGCCAGCAGCGCCAGCACCACCAGGAAGGCGGAGACGATGGCGAGGCTGGTCCACGGGTTGATGTCGGACTGGCCGAAGAAGCCGTAACGGAAGCCGTCGATCATGTAGAAGAACGGGTTCAGGTGCGACACCGTCAGCCAGAACGGCGGCAGCGAGTGAATGGAGTAGAACACGCCGGACAGGAACGTCAGCGGCATGATCAGGAAGTTCTGGAAGGCGGCCAGCTGGTCGAATTTCTCGGCCCAGATGCCGGCGATGAGGCCCATCGTGCCCAGGATCGCGGCGCCCAGCAGCGCGAACACGGCGATCCACAGCGGCCATTGGAAGCTCATGTGGGCAAACCATGCCGTCACGATGAATACGCCCAGGCCCACGCAGATGCCGCGCACCATGGCGGCCAGGGTGTAGGCAGAGAAGATCTCCCAGTGCGACAGGGGCGTGAGCAGCACGAATACCAGGTTGCCCGTGATTTTCGACTGGATCAGCGACGACGACGAGTTGGCGAACGAATTCTGCAAAACGCTCATCATGACGAGGCCCGGAATCAGGAATGCCGTGTAGCTGACGCCCGGATAGACCGTGACGCGCCCTTCCAGCACGTGGCCGAAGATCAGGAGGTACAGCATCGCGGTCAGGATCGGCGCGGCGATCGTCTGCGTCGCCACCTTATAGAAACGCAGCGTTTCCTTGTACACCAGGGTGCGAAAGCCCGTGGAGATCATCACAGTGCTCCCTTGTCCATGATTTGCAGGAAGATGTCTTCCAGGTCGGCCTGCTGCAGCTGCATCTCGTCGATGACGACGCCGTTGCCGCGCAGGCGCGCCAGGATCTGCTCCACTTCCGCATAGTCGTTGATGCGCAGGCTGTACTTGCGGCCCGTCTCGGTCGGCTCCGGATGCGTGATCAGGTGGCGCATGTCGGCGGGCAGGTCACCTTCCTTCATGTGCACGATCAGCTGCGAGCCGGAGATACGGCGGATCAGCGCCGACATCGTGTCCAGCGCCACCACCTTGCCGGACTTGAGCATGGCGACGCGCTTGCACATGGCCTGCGCTTCTTCCAGGTAGTGCGTGGTCAGCACCACCGTGTGGCCTTCGCGGTTCAGGCGCGAGATGAACTTCCACAGCGTCTGGCGCAGCTCCACGTCGACGCCGGCGGTCGGCTCGTCCAGCACGATCACGGGCGGTTTGTGCACCAGCGCCTGCGCCACCAGCACGCGGCGCTTCATGCCGCCGGACAGCGCGCGCATATTGGTGTCGGCCTTGTTGGTGAGGTCGAGGTTCTCCATCACCTCGTCGATCCACTTGTCGTTATTGGGCAGGCCGAAGTAGCCGGACTGCAGCCGCAGCGTCTCGCGCACCGTGAAGAACGGGTCGAACACCAGTTCCTGCGGCACCACGCCAAGGTTGCGACGCGCCGCGCGGAAGTCGCGCACGACGTCATGGCCATGGATTTTCACCGTGCCGCTGTCGGCCCGGATCAGGCCCGCGATAATGGAGATCAGGGTGGTCTTGCCGGCGCCGTTCGGCCCGAGCAGGCCGAAAAACTCCCCTTCTTCGATCGAGAGCGACACGCCGCCCAGTGCCTGGAGCGATTTGTAGCGCTTCTCGACATTGCTGATTTCGATTGCTGTCATGCGCGATTGTTCGTTTTTGGTAGTGCAACGTGACCGTTGCTCTTGGCGGCTGGAAGGCCGGGGAAGCGGGCACCGTGGCTCTGTTGGCAACGGTAACGGTCAATTATAGGGGAATTTCGGTCGGACTATGCCGGACCTGCAAAAACGCGGGAGCCGGCCGGGCGGGGTTCAGGCGGGGGTCAATGATGATGCAGCTCGGCGGACGTGGACACGTCGCGGGCCGGCTGATCGCACAACTGGGGAGACACTAAGGCGCACACGCCGTACAGCTTGGTGAGGCTTTTCAGGATGGCCGGCAGGTTCACCAGCTCCAGCTTGACGCCGGCGTTGGCGGCGGCGCGCTGCCAGGCCAGCATCACCGACACGGCCGCCGAATCGACCGCCACCACGTTGCGCAGGTCGAACACGCTCTGCCCCGCGGCGATCGCGGCCAGGCCATGCTCCAGCGCGGCCGTGGCGTTATCCACGGTCAGCGCGGTCAGGGACAACATGTTGTTGGCGGAATCGGCCATGTCGGTCTAAAAATAAATTGGGGACTGCTCGAGTCCCCAATGATAACAGAAATAACAGAATTACTTCTTGGCAGTAGCCAGCGGCTTGTTGGCCAGCTGCTTGTTCTTCGCGGCCAGCGTCTTGATCAGGCCGTCGATGCCGCCCTTGCTGATTTCCGAGTTGAAGGTGCCCTTGTAGGTCTCCACCAGCCACGCGCCCAGCACGTTGATGTCGTAGATCTTCCAGCCCGACGGGCCCTTGGCGACACGGTAGTTCAGCAGCACGGGTTCGCCACGGGTCATGTTGACCTGCGAGCGGACCTCCACTTCCGTGTCGGACGGATCGGCGCGCAGCGGCTTGAACTCGATGGTTTCGTTACGCACCTGCGACAGGGCGCCGGAGTACGTGAAGATCAGCAGCGTGCGGAACTCGGCGGACAACTGGCGCTTCTGTTCCGGCGTCGCTTCGCGCCAGTACCGGCCGGCGGCCAGCGCCGTCATGCGCTCGAAATCGACGTATGGCAGGATTTTCGTTTCGACCAGGTCCATGACCTTGCGGGTGTTGCCGGCCTGGATGTCCTTGTCGGCCTTGGCGATCGTCAGCACTTCCGAGCTGATGCGCTTGACGAGCGCGTCCGGCGCTTCGTTGGCGCTCTGGGCGGACGCGAAGCCGGTGGTGGCAAAAGCCAGGGTGGCGACGGCGATGAGTTGCTTGATGAATTTCATGTCTCGAATGTACCTATCGTAAGTTGTGGTAGCGGGGGCTGCCGCAGGAGATCAGGTGCCCGTACCGGCGCCGGTCGGGTTGACGACCGGCTGGTCCGGTACGTTTTCTTCCTTGTCCGTCTGCTGCGGCACGTCGCCGTCGTAGACCTGGCTCTGGCGGCGCTGCAGGTAGCCGTCGCGGAGGAATTCGTAGCGGTCCAGGGCGGCATCCTCGAACAGCGAGCCCGCATCCAGCAGCGCGGCGCGCTGATCCACTACGCGGGTAACGGCGCCGATGTTGCGCACGTTGACAGGTTCTTTGTAACCCCATGGATCGGCGGCCATGTCCAGCGGCAGACCGACGGTGTCGCGCAGCGTCGACGGACCCAGCAGCGGCAGCATGACGAACGGGCCGGACTGCACGCCCCACTTGCCCATCGTCTGGCCGAAGTCTTCCTTGTGCTTCGGCAGGCCGGCTTCGCTGGCGATGTCCAGCACGCCCAACAGGCCGAACGTGGAGTTCAGCGCCACGCGCATGACGTCCGACATGCCATCCGCGCCCTTGCCCTGCAGCAGGTTGTTGGCGGCGGTCCAGACGTCGGACAGGTTGCCGAAGAAGTTCGACACGCCCGTCTGCACGAAGCCCGGCGTGACGTTCTTGTAGCCGGTCGCGACGGGTTTCAGCGCATACGTGTCGACGGTGTCGTTGAACTTGAAGACGGCGCGATTCCAGTTTTCCATCGGATCGCGCTTGTCGGGGCCGATGGCGCAGCCGGACAGCGCGGCAGTCGCGGCGAGTGCCAGCAGCACGGAGGTTTTGCGGCTCATCAGTTGGAGTCCTTTCCTTCAGCGGCTTTGCTGTAGATGAATTGGTTGATCAGGTCTTCCAGCACGGCGGCGGACTGCGTGCGGGCGATCTTGTCGCCAGCGGCCAGGTTGTTCTCGTCGCCACCGGCTTCGATGCCGATGTACTGCTCGCCCAGCAGACCCGACGTCAGGATCTTTGCCGAGCTGTCCTTCGGAAACTTGTACGTCGAATCCATCTCCAGCGTCACGGCGGCCTTGTACGACTTGTCGTCGAACGCGATTTCCGCGACCCGGCCCACCACCACACCGGAGGCCTTCACTGCCGCCTGCGGCCGCAGGCTGCCGATGTTGTCGAACTTGGCCGTGATCTCGTACGTCTTGGCCAGGGAGAACGAGTTGTTGTTGCCAGCCTTCAGCGCCAGGAACATCAGTGCGGCCACACCGATCACGATGAAGAGACCGACCCAGACATCCAGAGATTTGCGTTGCATAAAACTAATCCTATAGGTTTTTACTGTCCCGCACTGAGCGGCAGCGCACATACGGCAAGGGGAATCAACGGCTGAACATCAGCGCCGTCAGCATGAAGTCGAGCCACCAGATCATCAGCGACGAAATGACCACGGAACGGGTCGTCGCGCCCGCCACGTCTTCCGGCGTCGGCCGCGCTTCATAACCCTGGTACAGGGCGATGAACGTGATGGCGATGCCAAATACCACACTCTTGACGAAGCCGTTGAAGACGTCCTTCCACAGGTCCACACCCGACTGCATCTGCGACCAGAACGCACCCGCGTCCACGCCGATCAGCTTGACGCCGACCAGGTAGCCGCCAAAGATGCCGACGGCGCTGAAAATCGATGCCAACAGTGGCACGGCAACAACACCGGCCCAGAAACGGGGCGCCAGCACGCGCTGGATGGGGTTCACCGCCATCATTTCCATCGCGGAGAGCTGCTCGCCCGCCTTCATCAGGCCGATCTCGGCCGTCAGCGACGTGCCGGCGCGGCCGGCAAACAGCAGCGCCGTGATGACGGGGCCCAGCTCGCGCGTCAGGCCCAGCGCCACCAGCAGGCCCAGCGATTCGGACGCGCCGTATTTGTTGAGCGTGTAATAACCCTGCAGGCCCAGCACCATGCCGACGAACAGGCCGGACAACGTGATGATCAGCAGCGAATAGTTACCGATGAAGTGCAATTGCTCGACGACGAGGCGCGGACGGCGCAGCAGGCCGCCGGACAGGCCCAGCATCGTGAAGAACGTCCGGGTCGCATAGCCCAGGCTTTCGACATAATCGCGGACCGTGGTGCCGAGCCCGGCCAACAGGCTGCGGCCCATCATGCGCGGCCTCCCAGGCCCAGGTCTTCGGCCAGCGTCTTGCCGGGATAATGGAACGGAACGGGGCCGTCGGCCTCCGCGTGCACAAACTGTTTTACGTAAGGATCGGTCGATACCATCATGTCCGCCGGGGTGCCGTGGGCAACGATCTTGCCTTGCGACAGGAAATAAACGTAGTCGGCGATCTGGAACGATTCCTTGACGTCGTGCGACACCAGGATGCTGGTGGAACCGAGCGCGTCGTTCAGATTGCGGATCAGGTTGGCCGTGACGCCCATCGAGATCGGGTCGAGGCCGGCAAACGGCTCGTCGTACATGATCAGTTGCGGGTCCAGCGCGATGGAACGGGCCAGCGCCACGCGGCGCGCCATGCCGCCGGAAATTTCGCCCGGCTTCAGCCTGGCGGCATTGCGCAGGCCGACGGCGTGCAGCTTCATCAGCACGAGGTCGCGGATCAGTTCTTCCGGCAGGTCGGTATGCTCGCGCAGTGGAAAGGCCACGTTTTCAAACACCGTCAGGTCCGTAAACAGCGCGCCATGCTGGAACAGCATGCCCATCTTGCGGCGCAGCAAGTACAAATCGGCAGTCTTCAGACGATGGACGATCTGGCCATCCACGGTGACCTGGCCCGTCTTTGGCCGCAATTGGCCGCCGATGAGGCGCAGTACAGTCGTTTTGCCACTGCCGGAGCCGCCCATGACGGCAACTACCTTCCCCTTCGGGAAATCCATGTGAAGCCCCGCCAGGATGGCGCGCTTCCCATAGGAAAAGTGCAAATCACGGATTTCGACGAGGTTCGGCACGGCTCAAACTCTTTATTTTTAATGCCATATTGTAATGCAGAAACGCAAGACTCTGCTGGCGGCCCCTTGGAAGAGGCAGGGATATCCCAAGTTAAGAGGCGAATCATACAACAATACTGACCGTAAAGTCAGCAATTTACATTTAGCAAACCTTGTTAATTTGCTGCAATGCGGCATGAAAAAAGTCCACCGGAGCAGCGCTTCGATGGACTTTTTGCATGGCCGCACAATCGATTTCAACCCAGCTGCGTGCAACTGGAGGAGCCCGGCCGGTCTGAGCCGCCATCGGACTCCAAACGGGACAGCCTCCGTTTTCCCGCTATCGGGGCCAGCCTCCGTTTCCCGTAATTCGGGACAGCCTCCTTTTTCGCGTAATTCGGGACAGCCCCCTTTTTCGCTGATTGGGACAGCCTCCTTCTTCGGAGAAACGGAGGCTGTCCCCAATTTTCAAGGCTTGGGGTCTGTCCCGTTTTTTGGGCGGTCCGGCGATCCGGCTGACCCCGGTTTCTCTCGCGAAAGTTCATGCTTCTGCGATTAAAACCAGGGTCAGTCCCCTGCCGGGACAGACCCTAACCCGGCGACCGTGCGCTTAACTTAGCGGCATTAGAGGCTGTCCCCGATTGGGATTTCCGGGAAACGGAGGCTGTCCCCAATTTCCCGGGAAACGGAGGCTGTCCCCAATTTCCGGCTTGGGCCTGCCGGCGCGTCAAAACGGCCATTGCGCGGCAGCACCGAGTGCCCCATCGGTAAGTCGGTAAGTCGGTAAGTCAGTAAGTCGGGGACAGCCTCTCATTCCCGTCGCGCGGAAAAGGAGGCTGTCCCCGATTTCGGGATTTCGCAGCACCCAACGGCGCGGCCCCCTGGCTTTTGGCTTGGCCTTTAACAGGGCTACCGGCGCTTCAAAACGGGCCTAGCGTGGCAGCACCGAGTGGCCCATCAGGAACTCGTCGACGGCGCGAGCGCACTGGCGGCCTTCGCGGATGGCCCAGACCACCAGCGACTGGCCGCGGCGGATGTCGCCCGCGGCGAACACGCCCGGCTTGTTGGTCTTGTAGCTGGTCTCGCCGTCGGTGGCCGCACGGGCGTTGCCGCGGGCGTCCTTTTCGACGCCGAACGCGTCCAGCACCTGCTGCACGGGCGAGACGAAGCCCATCGCCAGCAGCACCAGGTCGGCCTTCATCTCGAATTCCGAGTTCGGCACTTCCGCCATCTTGCCGTCCTTCCACTCGACGCGGCAGGCGATCAGCTTTTCCACCTTGCCGTTCTTGCCTTCCAGGCGCTTCGTGGCGACAGCCCAGTCTCGCTCGCAACCTTCCTCGTGCGACGAGGACGTGCGCAACTTCGTTGGCCAGTACGGCCACACCAGCGGCTTGTTTTCCTGCTCCGGCGGCATCGGCATCAGTTCGAACTGCGTGACGGACGCGGCGCCATGGCGGTTCGACGTACCCACGCAGTCCGATCCCGTGTCGCCGCCGCCGATGACGACGACGTGCTTGCCGGTCGCCTTGATCTGGTCCTTGACCTTGTCGCCCGCGTTGACCTTGTTCTGCAGCGGCAGGAAGTCCATCGCGAAATGCACGCCCTTCAGTTCGCGGCCCGGCACCGGCAGGTCGCGCGGCTGCTCCGCACCACCGGCGATGATGACGGCGTCGAAGTCCTTTTGCAGGTCTTCCGGGAAGATGGTTTCCTTGGCCCAGTTGTTGACGGTGGTCGGGAAGTCCTTGCCCACCAGGGTGGACAGGCGGAACTTGACGCCTTCCGCTTCCATCTGTGCGATACGGCGGTCGATGTGGAACTTCTCCAGCTTGAAGTCGGGGATGCCGTAGCGCAGCAGGCCGCCGGCGCGGTCCGCCTTTTCAAACACCGTCACGTCGTGGCCGGTACGCGCCAGTTGCTGCGCGGCCGCCAGGCCGGCGGGACCGGAGCCAATGATGGCCACGGTCTTGCCCGTCTTTTTCTCCGGCGGCTGGGGCTTGACCCAGCCGTGCTCCCAGCCCTCGTCGATGATCTTGTGCTCGATCGACTTGATACCGACGGGATCGTCGCCGATCCCCAGCGTACAGGCACTCTCGCATGGGGCCGGGCAGATGCGGCCCGTGAACTCCGGGAAGTTATTGGTCGAGTGCAGCACGTCCAGCGCCTGGCGGTAGTGCTGGCGATAGACCAGGTCGTTCCAGTCCGGGATGATGTTGTTGACGGGGCAGCCCGTGTTGCAGAACGGGATGCCGCAGTCCATGCAGCGCGCGCCCTGCACCTTGGCCTGTTCGTCCGTCAGCTTGAGGACGAACTCCTTGTAGTTCTTCAGGCGCGACTCGGGAGGCAGGTAGCTCTCTGCCTGGCGCTCAAATTCCATGAAACCGGTGATTTTGCCCATTTTCTCTATCCTTCTTACGCGGCGATGGCTTGCGTTTCCGCTTCGATGGCGGCGTTGTCGGCCAGTTCCACCAGTGCGCGCTTGTATTCGTTCGGGAAGACCTTGACAAACTTGCCACGGCTTTCCACCCAGTTGTCCAGCAGCAGGCGGGCGCGGGTGCTGCCCGTGTGCTTGAAGTGGCGTTCGATCAGGCGCTTCAGGATCGTCTCGTCCGCTTCCGCCGTGCCGTTGCGGTGTTGTGCGTGCCATGTCGCTTTGTCGACATGCTGCTCCGCGGCCGGCACCACTTCCTCCAGGCTCACCATCGACAGGTTGCACTTCTTCTCGAATTCGCCGTCCGGGTCGTACACGTAGGCGATACCGCCCGACATGCCCGCCGCGAAGTTGCGGCCCGTGTTGCCCAGCACGACGACCGTGCCGCCCGTCATGTATTCGCAGCCGTGGTCGCCCAGGCCTTCGACAACCGCCGTCGCGCCCGAGTTACGCACTGCGAATCGTTCGCCGGCCACGCCGTTGAAGAACGCTTCGCCCGCGATCGCGCCATACAGCACCGTGTTGCCGATGATGATGTTGTTGACGGCCCAGCCGCGGAACTCCGTGTTCGGCCGCACGATGATGCGTCCGCCCGACAGGCCCTTGCCCACGTAGTCGTTGCCTTCGCCCACCAGGTCGATCGTGATGCCATGCGCCAGGAACGCGCAGGCCGACTGGCCGGCGGTGCCTTGCAGCTGGATGTGGATCGTGTCGTCCGGCAGGCCGGCATGACCGTAGCGCTTGGCCACTTCACCCGACAGCATCGTGCCGACCGTGCGGTTCAGGTTTTTCACCGGCGAGATGAACGACACGCGCTCGCCTTTTTCCAGCGCCGGCTTGGCCTGCGCGATCAGCTTGTGATCGAGCGCCTTTTCCAGGCCGTGTTCCTGCTCCTCGTTGTGATACGCGCACAGCCCTTCGTTGACCTTCGGCTGGTAGAAGATGGCCGAGAAGTCCAGGCCCTGCGCCTTCCAGTGCGAGATCGCCTTCGATTTGTCGAGCAGGTCGGAACGACCGATCAGCTCGTTGTACGTGCGGATGCCCAGTTGCGCCATCAGCTGGCGGGCTTCCTCGGCCACGAAGAAGAAATAGTTGACGACGTGTTCCGGCTTGCCCTGGAACTTGGCGCGCAGTTCCGGATCCTGCGTTGCAACGCCGACCGGGCACGTGTTCAGGTGGCACTTGCGCATCATGATGCAGCCTTCGACCACCAGCGGTGCCGTCGCGAAGCCGATCTCGTCCGCACCCAGCAACGCGGCGATGACGACGTCGCGGCCCGTGCGCATCTGGCCGTCGGCCTGGACGCGGATGCGGTTGCGCAGGCCGTTCAGCACCAGGGTTTGTTGGGTCTCCGCGAGACCCAGCTCCCATGGCGTACCGGCATGCTTGACGGAGGACAGCGGCGAAGCGCCCGTACCGCCGTCATGGCCGGCCACGACCACGTGGTCCGCCTTGGCTTTCGACACGCCGGCGGCGACCGTCCCGATGCCCACTTCGGACACCAGCTTCACGGAGATCGACGCACGCGGGTTGACGTTCTTCAGGTCGTGGATCAGCTGCGCCAGGTCCTCGATCGAGTAGATGTCGTGGTGCGGCGGCGGCGAAATCAGGCCGACGCCCGGCACGGCAAAGCGCAACGTGGCGATATAGCCCGACACCTTGTGGCCCGGCAACTGGCCGCCCTCGCCCGGCTTGGCACCCTGCGCCATCTTGATCTGGATCTGGTCGGCCGAGTTCAGGTATTCCGCCGTGACGCCGAAGCGGCCGGACGCCACCTGCTTGATGCGCGAACGCAGCGAGTCGCCTTCCTGCAGCGGGATGTCGACGACGACCTGGTCCTTGCCGATGACGGACGCCATCGTCGCGCCCTGCTTGATCGGGATGCCCTTCAGTTCGTTGACGAAGCGGTTCGGGTCCTCGCCGCCTTCGCCCGTGTTGGACTTGCCGCCGATGCGGTTCATCGCGATCGCCAGGGTCGCGTGGGCTTCTGTGGAGATCGAACCCATCGACATGGCGCCCGTGGCGAAGCGCTTGACGATCTCTTTTGCCGGCTCCACTTCGTCCAGCGGGATCGCCTTGGCCGGGTCGATCTTGAATTCGAACAGGCCGCGCAGGGTCAGGTGACGACGGGTCTGGTCGTTGATGATCTGCGCGTACTCTTTATACGTCGAGTAGTTGTTGGCGCGGGTGGAATGCTGCAGCTTGGCGATCGCATCCGGCGTCCACAGGTGGTCCTCGCCGCGTACGCGATAGGCGTATTCGCCGCCCGCGTCCAGCGATTCGGCCAGGATCGGGTCGTTGCCGAATGCCAGGTTGTGCAGGCGCAGGCCTTCCTCGGCCACTTCGAACAGGCCGATGCCTTCCACGTTGGACGCGGTGCCCTTGAAGTACTTGTCGACAACCGACTTGTTCAGGCCGACGGCCTCGAAGATCTGCGCGCCGCAGTACGACATGTAGGTGGAGATGCCCATCTTCGACATCACCTTCATCAGGCCCTTGCCGACCGCCTTGGTGTAGTTGTAGATGGCCTGTTCCGGCGTCAGGTTGCCCGGCAGCGCGTGCGCCAGGTCCGCCAGCGTTTCCATTGCCAGGTACGGGTGCACGGCTTCGGCGCCGTAGCCCGCCAGCAGCGCGAAGTGGTGCGTTTCGCGCGCGGAGCCCGTCTCGACCACGAGGCCGGTCGAGGCACGCAGGCCTTTGCTGACCAGATGCTGGTGGATCGCCGACGTTGCCAGCAGCGCGGGAATCGCGACGCGGTCGGCACAGATCGCGCGGTCCGAGACGATCAGGATGTTGTGGCCGGACTTGATGGCGTCCACGGCTTCGGCGCACAGCGATGCCAGCGACGCCTCGACGCCTTCCTTGCCCCAGGCCAGCGGATAGCAGATCGACAGTTCATAGGACTTGAACTTGCCACCCGTGTGCTGGCCAATATGGCGCAGGCGTTCCATGTCGTCGAACGCCAGCACCGGCTGCGACACTTCCAGGCGCATCGGCGGGTTGACGTTGTTGGTGTCCAAAAGGTTCGGCTTCGGACCGATGAACGACACCAGCGACATCACCATCGCTTCGCGGATCGGGTCGATCGGCGGGTTCGTCACTTGCGCGAACAGCTGCTTGAAGTAGTTGTACAGCGGTTTGAGCTTGTTGGACATGACGGCCAGCGGCGAGTCGTTGCCCATCGAGCCGACCGCTTCCTCACCGGCGGTCGCCATCGGCGCCAGCAGGAAGCGCAGGTCTTCCTGCGTGTAGCCGAACGCCTGCTGGCGGTCCAGCAGCGCGGCCGGCTGCTTCTCGCCCTGCGCGTTGCCGGCGTATTTCGCGACGTTGTGCTGCAGCTGGCTTTCCGACAGCTTCAGCGCGTTCAGCTTGATGCGCACCGCGTTGATCCACGCCTTGTACGGCTTGGCGTTGGCGTAGGTGTCTTTCAGCTCTTTGTCGTCGATGATGCGGCCCGCTTCCAGGTCGATCAGGAACATCTTGCCCGGCTGCAGGCGCCATTTCTGGATGATCTTCGATTCGGGGATGGGCAGCACGCCCGACTCGGATGCCATGACGACCAGGTCGTCATCCGTCACGATGTAACGTGCCGGACGCAGTCCATTGCGGTCCAGCGTACCGCCGATGTAGCGGCCGTCGGTAAAGGCCATGGCGGCCGGGCCGTCCCATGGTTCCATCATCGCGGCGTGATATTCGTAGAACGCCTTCCGATTGTCGTCCATCGTGGTGTGATTTTCCCAGGCTTCCGGGATCATCATCATCATGGCCTGGGCCAGCGGATAGCCTGCCATCAGCAGCAGTTCCAGGGCGTTGTCGAAGCACGCCGTGTCGGACTGGCCTTCATAGATCAGCGGGAACAGCTTCTGCAGGTCGTCGCCCAGCACGGCCGACTTCATGACGCCTTCGCGCGCGCGCATCCAGTTGAAGTTGCCCTTGACGGTGTTGATCTCGCCGTTGTGGGCGATCAGGCGGTACGGGTGGGCCAGCGGCCATTCCGGGAACGTGTTGGTCGAGAAACGCTGGTGCACCAGCGCCAGCGCGGAGACGCAGCGCACGTCCTGCAGGTCTTTATAGTAGACGCCGACCTGGTCGGCCAGCAGCAGGCCCTTGTACACGACGGTACGGGCCGACATCGACGGCACGAAAAACTCCTTGCCGTGCAAGAGCTTCAATGCCTGGATCGCGTGGCCGGACGATTTGCGGATGACGTACAGCTTGCGCTCCAGCGCATCGGTCACCATGATGTCCGGGCCGCGGCCGATGAAGATCTGGCGGATGACAGGTTCCTTGGCGCGCACCAGCGGCGACATCGGCATTTCGCTGTCGATCGGCACGTTGCGCCAGCCCAGCACCACTTGCCCCTCGATACGGACGGCACGTTCGATCTCCTGCTCGCAGGCGATGCGCGACGCGTTTTCCTTCGGCAGGAAGACCATGCCGACGCCGTACTCGCCCGGAGGCGGCAGCTCGACGCCCTGCTTGGCCATCTCGTCGCGGTAGAACTGGTCGGGGATCTGGATCAGGATGCCGGCACCGTCGCCCATCAGCTTGTCGGCGCCCACGGCGCCCCGGTGATCGAGGTTCTTCAGGATCTGCAGACCCTGCTCGACGATGGAATGGCTTTTGCTGCCTTTGATGTGAGCGACGAAACCGACACCGCAGGCGTCGTGTTCGTTGGCTGGGTCGTACAAACCTTGCGCGTCCATGGGATTCTCCGAAGCGAGGCCCCGGAACATGCCTTCCCGGGTACCAATTTTTGCAATGAAAAATCAGAGTAGTGCAATGCACAAAAAAACTCAACATGAACAATTAGGGTCGGAGTCGAATTAAATCACCATCGGTTGCACAGAATAATAAATAGGGACAGAGCGGACGGCGCCGAAAAAAAACCAGGGACAGACCCTGGTTTTGCGGAAAAGTTGCGTTACGAGGAGACTGGTTCGCCAGCAGGCTTCTTGAACGGCCGGCCCCGTTTTGCCGGCAGTACCTGCCGTTTGGCGCGTTGTTCCAATGTGCGCTTATACTGGTCGGAACCCAGCGGCCAGCCCTTCAGCACCGCCCCTTCGACGGCCTGGAGCTGGGCCGGCGTCAGGGCTTGGCCGGCCAGTTCGATATAGGCGGCCTCCCGTTGGAACGGTGTATTGCCCAGTAACCAGTAGGCCGGATGGTCGGTCACCGCGCCATTGGGCTGCACGCCGATGTGATGCGCATACGTCGACCATGGATACTCCTCCGGCAGCTGGGCCAGGCCGGCGCGCACGGGCGCCAACTCCATGTAACGGCTGCAAACCAGCAGGTAATCGTCGGGATCGACGACGGACGTCTTGTATCGTCCCTGCCACAGTGTGCCAGCGCGGCCGTATTTCTGGTTGTAGTACGGGACGTAGTAGCGCCCCAGCCACTGCATCATCTGGCCCAGCCCGATATCGTCCGCTGGCGTCCCCAGCAAGTGCAGTTGGTCCGGCAGCAGGACGTAGGCGTGGATCGCGACCTTGTACATGCGCGCGGCCGCGCGCAGCCAGGCCAGGAAGGTCGTGTAGTCCTCGTCGTCCTGGAAGACGGGCTGGCCGTTCAGGCCGCGCTGGATGACGTAGTGGGGCTGGGACGGAACGATCAGGCGGGGCAGGCGGGCCATGGAGCAGTGGAGTCGACGAAAACGATCATGATACCGGAGCGTTACGACTCTGTCCCTCTTTACGCTCCCGTCGCGTTGCCGGACGGCGGAAAGGACTTGTACATCGACCAGGCCAAGTTCCCGCAGCAGTTCGCCGCCGACGTTCCGCTGGCGAAAGCCAAGCTGATGGCGGTGGGCCAGCGTCCGATCACGGAAGCGGCGCTGAAGGAAGCATCGGGCGCGCCGGCGTGGAAAAACGTCCCGTCGTACTTCGTCTACGGCACGGCCGACAAGAACATCCCGGCGGCGGCACTGAAATTCATGGCGGAACGGGCCCAGTCGCGCAAGACGGTGGAAGTGGCGGGCGCATCGCACGTCGTGATGACGTCGCACCCGGCCGAAGTGGCCAAGCTGATCGAGCAGGCGGCCGAAGCCAAGAACTAACCACAGCTAAGGCCGTGTCCCACCACGGGGTCAGTCACCGGAATGGGACACGGCCTCAAGCATAAGGCCCTGTGGATGGGGCAACCACGGTCGAGCCCGTGTCCCGCTTTGGTGACTGACCCCGCGGTGGGACACGGGCTCGGGTGTAGCGGATGGAGCAGGCGTAGCGGGGGTCAGGAGAGGTTGAAGCTGGCCGACAGGCTGTAGCCTTCGCCGTAGGCGCTGCGCAGCGGCAGGTCCTGGCCCAGGCCCGAGCGCGCTTTCTTGCGCAGGCGGTAGACCAGCATGTCGACGCGGCGGCCGGCGTCCGGATCGTCGCCGCCGATGCCGGCGACGATCACCTGGCGCGGTACGGGCCGGGTGTTGATCGTCAGCAGGTGCAGGAAATTGCACTCCTTTTCCGTCAGCGTGATGGCCTGCCCTTGCAGCTCCAGCTGGCGGGCCGACAGGCGCAAGGTCCACTTGCTGGGCACCGGCACCGTTTCCTGTGGACCGACGCGGCGGTCCAGCGCTTCCAGGTGGGCGGCCAGCTCGGGGAACTTGATCGGTTTGGTCAGGTAGTGGTCGGCGCCCAGGCGCAGGCCCATGATGCGGCTGTCGAAATTGACGCGGCCCGTCAGCACGATCAGGCCGATGTGCGGGTACAGCTGGCGCATGCGCGGGATGACGTTGATGCCGTCCTCGTCCGGCAGACCCAGGTCGAGCACGACCACGCCGACATTGCCCTGGCTCAGCGCGGACCACATCTCACCGGCATTGTTCGTAATGCTGACTTCGTGTCCCAGTTCAGTCAGGAAATCCGCCATTTCCTCGGCGTATTCCAGGTTGTCTTCCACGATCAGTAATTGCGTCATCGATGCGCCATTCTTACAGTTTGTTCCGCTACGTCAAATCATTATCACGGAGGTAACGTGGTGGTGCAAGGTTTACACAGCGATGGGCAACCAAATCCGAAAGATTTTGCCGCTTTGCAGCAAATTCTCTACCGATATGTTTCCTCCGTGCACTTCGACAATAGATTTTGCCATATATAAACCCAAACCAGAGCCTGGGATCAGCGCGGCACTGCGACCGCGATAGCCTTTGTCGAAGATGCGGCCCAGTTCGTCATCGGGGATGGCCGGGCCCGTATCGGAAACAACGAATTCCACGCCGCCCTTGCTGGCCTTGGCCGCGCCCAGGTGAATCGGGCTCTCGGCCGAAGTGTACTTGATCGCGTTGTCCAGCAGCACCTCCAGGCACAGGCGGATGCCGGCCGGGTCGGCCCGCAGCCGCTTGGGCAAGTCTGCGCAGGCCACGCTGACCGTCGCACGGCGCTGCCGGGCCGCTTCCCCGACCGTCTGCAGCAATGCGACCGGGTCGATCGTATCGGCCTGGCGCTCGCGACCGATGCTGGACATGCGGTCCGGCGACAGGTATTCGTCGATCATACCCAACAGCCGGTCCACCGCGTCCTGGATCTTGCGGTAACGCTTTCTCGTGGCCTCGTCCGCGTGCTGCTGCGTCATCTCCAGGCGCTGGATGGCCCCGTCGATCGTGGCCAGCGGCGTGCGGAATTCATGGTTCAGCATGGAGGTGAACTTCTTCTGCTCCTGCGCCACCGCGCGGCGCGCCCGGATATCACGCACCACACCCACCAGCCGCAGGCCGGCCTCGGTGCCCACCAGCGTGGATTCGATTTCGACAGGCACCGGGCCGTCGCGCCCGTCCAGCTCCGTTTCGCGCCGCACCGTGCGGCGGCTTTCGTCGCCTTGTTCGAAGCGCACCAGCCGGGCCGGAAGATCCACCAGCAGCGTGTCGGCCATGGCTTGCAGTTGCGCGGGCTCGCGCCCCAGCAGGCGGCCGGCGGCCGGGCTGACGTACAGCAACCGGGCCGCCTGGCAGTCGACCATCCAGTGGACGTCGCTGCTGTAGTCCAGCATCAGGCGGAAGTCCTCCGGCGCCATGCTCACGTCAGTCCACCAGCGGCGCGAAGATCTGTTGCAGGTCTTCTTGCGTCAGTGCCATCTTCTGCGATTCGCCTTCGGCGAGCACGGACTGCGCCAGGTCGGCCTTCTTCTGCTGCAGCACCTGGATTTTTTCCTCCAGCGTGCCCTTGGCGATCAGCTTGTAGACAAACACGGGCTTGTCCTGGCCGATGCGCCAGGCGCGGTCGGTGGCCTGGTTTTCCGCCGCCGGGTTCCACCACGGGTCGTAATGGATGACGGTATCGGCGGCCGTCAGGTTCAGGCCCACGCCGCCTGCCTTCAAGCTGATCAGGAACACGGGCACGGCGCCCTGCTGGAACGCCGCTACCTGGGCACCGCGGTCGCGCGTTTCGCCCGTCAGGATCGCATACGGGATGTCGCGCGCTTCCAGTTCCTCTTCGATCAACTCCAGCATCGACGTGAACTGCGAGAACACGAGGATCTTGCGGTTTTCCTCCAGCAGGTCTTCCAGCATCTGCATCAGGTCGGTCAGCTTGGCCGAGCCCGCCGCCTGCTGCTTGCGCGGCGACAGCGTTTTCACCAGGCGCGGGTCGCAGCACACCTGGCGCAGCTTCAACAGCGCCTCCAGGATGACGATCTGGCTGCGCGCGACGCCCTTGCGGTCGATTTCCTCGCGCACCTTCTGGTCCATCGCCAGGCGCACCGTTTCGTACAGGTCGCGCTGGCCGCCCGTCAGCTCCACGCGGCGCACCATTTCCGTCTTCGGCGGCAGCTCCTTGGCCACGCTGTCCTTGGTGCGGCGCAGCAGGAACGGCTTGATGCGGCGGTTCAGCAGCATGCGGCGGACCGGATCGTCCTGGCGCTCGATCGGGTGGCGGAACTGCGAATTGAACGATTTCTCGTCGCCCAGCAGGCCCGGCAGCAGGAAGTGGAACTGCGACCACAGCTCGCCGAGGTGGTTTTCCAGCGGCGTGCCGGACAGGCACAGGCGGTGCTTGGCCCGCAGCAGCCCGGCGCTTTGGGCCGCTTTCGAGCGCGTGTTCTTGATGTAGTGCGATTCGTCCAGGATGACGAGGTGGAAGTCGTGCTCGCGCAGCTTTTCCTCGTCGCGCGGCAGCAGCGCGTACGTCGTCAGTACCAGGTCCGCTTCCGGTATCTTGTCGAACAGCTCGGCGCGGTCCTTGCCTTGCAGCAGCAGCACTTTCAGGCTGGGCGCAAAGCGGGCCGCCTCGTCCTGCCAGTTGCCCATCAGGCTGGTGGGGGCGATGACCAGGGTCGGGTGCGTCATGCGGCCCGATTCCTTTTCCACCAGGATGTGCGCCAGCGTCTGTACGGTCTTGCCCAGGCCCATGTCATCGGCCAGGATGCCGGCCAGGCCATATTCGCGCAGGAACTGCATCCACGACAGGCCGTCGGTCTGGTAGTCGCGCAACGTCGCCTGCAAGCCGGCCGGCGTGGCCACCCGCTTGACGGACGAGAACTGGTTCAGGCGACGGCCCATCTCGCGCAGCTCCTCGCCGCCGGTCCAGATGAATTCGCCGCTTTTCGCCAGCTCGTCCAGGCGCGCCGCGTCCAAGGTTGCCATGCGCACGGCATGGCGGATCTTGTCGTTGAAGTACAGCTCGCCCAAGGTCGTCAGGATCGGCTTGATCCGTTGCCATGGCAGCGCGACGCGCTTGCCGTTCGGCAGCGTGGCCAGCATCTGGTCCGTTTCGCCATGCAGCGCCAGCGCTTTCGGGCTGAAGTCGTTCGGCATATTGCGGATCATCTGCACCAGCACCGGCAGCAGGGGAATGCGTTCCTGCTCGACGGTAATGCCCAGTTCAAGCTCGAACCACGCATTGCCCGTCTCCGGGCCCTCTTCCTCCACCTCGGCATACCAGTCGTCCACGCTGGTCATTTCGTAGCGGTATTTCGACGTCTTCTCGACCTGCCAGCCTTCCGCCTGCAACTGCTCGATACCGAACTCGGCAAAGCGGATCCAGTCGGCCTGGTTGGCCAGCAACAGGCCGCCGCGCACACTCGACAGCGGCAGCGCCGTCGGCTTGCGGAAGCCCAGCTCCGTCAGCGTTTCCAGCGCGGCCGCTTCGGCGGCCTCGTCGCGCTGGATGATTTCCGTGACCTCGCCACGCTGGCGCACCACGCGCTGCGATGGATCGAACGACACGCGCTCGCCATCGTAGTCATACGACAGCACCGCGTAATCATGCCAGCGCTGCGCGGCGCCATCGGCCAGCTGGGCGGAATCGAGCACAAGGATCGGACGCGGCTTGACGTCGTCGCGCAGGCGCTGCGGCAACGGTTGCGGCAGCGGCATCAGTTGCTGCAGGCCATGCGCCAGCAGCAGTTGCGACACCCGCATCTTGTCGTTCGGCATCAACAGCGGCGCCTGGGCAACGAGGGCCTGCAGGTCCGCCAGCGGAATTTCCGCGCCGCCCTGGTTCAGGTGCAGCACGCCGCAAGACAGGTTGTCGATGTACCACGGCGGTTCCGTCGGCAGCATGTAGTCGATCTGGTCGGCGCCCGCGTTGCGGCTGCCTTCCGGCGCTTCCACTTTCCAGCCCAGGCGCAAGCCTTTGCCCTCTTCACGCCACGCCAGGTTGGCCGTGCGCTGCGGGCCAGCCTTCATCGGGTAGACGAGGCCATTGCCCACGTCCGCCCATGAATTTGCCCACAATAATTTTTCCTGTTCAGACAGCATCTGCAGCAAGGCGGCGCCGATCTTGCCGCGCGGCTCCGTGGCGCTGCCTGTCTGCGAATTCGGGCCCGTGCGCATCGCCACGAAGAAGCGCACCAGGTCTTCGTCGCCCGGTTCCAGGAACGCGGGCGGGGTGGACAGCAGCGAGAACACCTCGTTGACGGGGCTGGCGGCAGCGACGTCGCCATTCGGCCGCAAGCGTGCCTTGTACAGGCACAGCGCCACGTGGCGCCCGCCCGAAGTGGGCGCCAGCACGTAGATCAGCCGGTAGCTGGTCTGCTTCGGATCGGGGTCGGCTGGCACCAGCTTCGCCTTCGGATGCGCGGCTGCGTCGACGCGCTGCAGCCAGGTGGCCACGGCGTAAGGCAGCTGCGTCGCCGGCGCAGTGGCCGGGGCAGCGGGAGCAGCGGGAACTTCGCGGGTTTCGTCGCGGGTCAAATCCATTTGGCGCATGTCGTATTGAGACGGTTCAAAAACAGCAACACGCAATATTATCCGCCAACAGGGTTTTTGTGTTTGTGAAAGTTCTAACTTAGTGCGGCGTGGCACAGCTCTTTTGCGGTGTCAAGACTGGCGCCGCCACACGGAGCGGGTATCATTCCGCGCTTGTCTGCCTGGAAAGTCATCACATGCTGCCTTCAATCGAACAACGCCTGGCCGCCGAACTGGCCGCCAAACCGGCCCAGGTGGCCGCCGCCGTCGCCCTGCTGGACGAGGGTGCCACCGTGCCGTTCATCGCCCGTTACCGCAAGGAAGCCACCGGCGGCCTGGACGATATCCAGCTGCGCCTGCTGGAAGAGCGCCTGCGCTACCTGCGCGAGCTGGAGGACCGCCGCGCCGCGATCGTGGCGTCGATCACCGAACAGAACAAGATGACGCCGGCCCTGCTGGACGCCGTCATGCACGCGGAAGACAAGACCCGGCTGGAAGATTTGTATCTGCCGTACAAGCAGAAGCGCCGCACCAAGGCGCAGATCGCCATCGAGGCCGGCCTGGCGCCGCTGGCGGACAGCCTGCTGGCCGATCCCACCCTGAACCCGGAAAGCGAAGCGGGCAAGTTCCTGCGCGAAGCCTTTACGACATCGGACGGCAACAATCCTGGCGTGGCGGACACGAAGGCGGCCCTGGACGGCGCCCGCCAGATCCTGATGGAGCGCTTCGCTGAAGACGCCAACCTGCTGCAGTCGCTGCGGGAATACGTGCAGGACCATGGCGTGGTGGAATCGAAAGTGGTCGAAGGCAAACAGGATGAAGGTGAAAAGTTCGCCGATTACTTCGACTATTCCGAGCCGCTGGCGGCCGTGCCGTCGCACCGCGCCCTGGCACTGCTGCGGGGACGGCGCGAAGGCATCCTCGACGTCACGCTGCGCCTGGACACCGAAGCGGAAAAACCAAAGTGGGATGCGCCGCACAACCCGTGCGAAAGCCGCATCGCCGCGCATTTCGGCATCAAGTCCGCCGGCCGCCCCGCCGACAAATGGCTGGCCGACACCGTGCGCTGGACGTGGCGCGTGAAAAGCTTCATGCACCTGGAAAGCGAACTGATGGGCGCGCTGCGCGAAAAGGCGGAGCTGGACGCCATCAGCGTGTTTGCCACCAACCTGAAAGCCCTGCTGCTGGCGGCGCCGGCCGGCCCGCGCGCGACGATGGGCCTGGACCCGGGGCTGCGCACGGGGGTCAAGGTGGCCGTCGTGGATGCCACCGGCAAGGTGGTGGACACCGCCACGGTTTATCCCCACCAGCCCCGCAACGACTGGGAAGGCACGCTGCACACCCTGGGCCTGCTGGCCGCGAAGCACAACGTTTCCTTGATTTCGATCGGCAACGGCACCGCGTCGCGCGAGACGGACAAGCTGGCGCAGGACCTGATCAAGCGCCACCCCGAGCTGAAGCTGACGAAAATCGTCGTGTCGGAAGCGGGCGCGTCGGTGTACTCGGCTTCCGAATTCGCCTCGCGCGAGCTGCCGGACCTGGACGTGTCGATCCGCGGCGCCGTCTCGATCGCCCGCCGCCTGCAGGACCCGCTGGCCGAGCTGGTGAAAATCGACCCGAAATCGATCGGCGTGGGCCAGTACCAGCATGACGTCAGCCAGTCGCAACTGGCGCGCACGCTGGACGCCGTTGTCGAGGACTGCGTCAACGCGGTCGGCGTGGACGTCAACACGGCGTCGGCACCGCTGCTGGCGCGCGTTTCCGGCCTGTCGGCCAGCGTGGCGCAAAGCATCGTCAACTACCGCGACATGAAGGGCGCCTTCACGTCGCGTGCGGCGCTGAAGGCGGTGCCGCGCCTGGGCGACAAGACGTTCGAACAGGCCGCCGGCTTCCTGCGCGTGATGAACGGCGACAACCCGCTGGACGCGTCGGCGGTCCACCCGGAATCGTATCCCGTCGTGGAAAAGATCCTGGCCGACATCAAGAAGGACATCAAGGGCGTCATCGGCGCCTCGGCAGTATTAAAGACGCTCAACCCGGCCAAGTATGCGGATGAAAAATTCGGGGTGCCGACGGTGACGGACATCCTGAAGGAACTGGAAAAGCCGGGCCGCGACCCGCGTCCGGAATTCACGACCGCCACGTTCAAGGAAGGCGTGGAAGAGATCCGCGACCTGCGTCCCGACATGATCCTGGAAGGGGTCGTCACCAACGTGGCCGCGTTCGGCGCATTTGTCGACATCGGCGTGCACCAGGACGGCCTCGTGCACATCTCCGCCCTGTCGACCAGTTTCGTCAAGGACCCGCACACGGTCGTCAAGGCCGGCCAAGTCGTCAAAGTCAAAGTGCTGGAGGTGGACGAGAAACGCAAGCGCATTGCGCTGACAATGCGCCTGTCCGACAGCGCGCCGGCGCCGGGCACGAAGCCGGAACAGAAAGGTGACCGCAACGACCGTCGCGCCATGGGCCAGCAGCAGAAATCGCAGGCACGCGAGCCGACCATGGCCGGTTCGATGGCGGCGGCGTTTGCCAAGCTGAAGGGCTGAGCGACAGGTGCAGGGACGGGCACGCCCGTCCCTGCAGGCCCAGCGCGATTGCCTGTAAAATGCGCGTATCCCAAATTTTTCTTTTCGAGGCAGCTATGAGCGACGTACAAAACTGGATCAAGGAAACCGTGTCGAGCACCCCCGTGGTGCTGTTCATGAAAGGCACCGCCCAGTTCCCGCAATGCGGCTTTTCCGGTCGCGCGATCCAGATCCTGAAGGCCTGCGGCGTCGAGAACATCGCCACCGTCAACGTGCTGGAAGATCCGGAAGTGCGTCAGGGCATCAAGGAATATTCGAACTGGCCGACCATCCCGCAGCTGTATGTCAACGGCGAGTTCGTCGGCGGCTCGGACATCATGAGCGAGATGTACGAATCGGGCGAACTGAAGGCGCTGCTGCAAAACAATGGCTGACCGCCCGCGGCGGATCGTCATCGCCATCACGGGCGCCACCGGCGCCGTGTATGGCGTGCGACTGCTGCAAACGCTGCGGGCGCTGAATGTGCCCGCCGCCGGTGCCGCGCCTGCGGCACCGCGCATCGAAACCCACCTGGTGATCTCGGACGCCGCCGTCCTCACATTGCATGAGGAAACCGGCATGGCCCGGCGCGACGTGGAAGCGCTGGCCGACATCGTCCACAAGCCCCACAACGTGGGCGCCACCATTGCCAGCGGCTCCTACCAGACGGATGCGATGGTCATCGCGCCCTGCTCGATGAAGACGCTGGCGGCGGTCGCGCATGGCCTGTCGGACAACCTGATCGCCCGCGCGGCGGACGTGACGTTGAAGGAACGTCGCCGCCTCGTGCTGATGGTGCGCGAAACGCCCTTCAACCTGGCGCACCTGCGCAATATGACGGCCGTCACGGAAATGGGCGGCATCGTCTTCCCACCCCTGCCCAGCTTCTATCACAAGCCACGGACGATCGACGACATCGTCGACCATACGGTCGCGCGCGTGATCGACTTGCTGGGATTGGAACAGGCTGGGGCGCCGCGCTGGAACGGCTTGAACGGCTGAGGCGCAGGTCCGGCACAGGGGCCGAACCCGGCAATCACTTCTGGTAATTCACCCGCACGAGCATGCGGATGAACTCGCGTGCGATCTGGCGGTGATGCTCGTCCAGCCGTTGCAGGTCGGCGATCAGCTTGACGTCGGCCGATTCGAAGCGCGACAGGCTGCCGCCCGCTTCACCCGCTGGAGCGGCCGCTTCCGGGCCGCCAAAGCGCAGCCACTCGGCCGGCACGCCCAGCCATTGCGCGATCATGCGCAGTTTTTCCTGCGTTGGGATAGCCTCGCCCACCAACCACTTCCGGGCCGCGTGGACGGTAATGGGCCGGCCATCGAAACGGATGTTGAATTCCCGCGCCAGCCGGGTCGGGCTGTCAGGAGAATAGTGAGCATTTTTCAATGCCTGCTGTAGCCGCTGGCTAAAGCTTTCGCGTTCATTCGAAGAATTCATAGTTGCACTATTTCATGTCACAGCATGAATGTCAGTCTCAAGCGTGCTCAGACCGATTGTGACAAATTGTCGCAGTTAAAATTAACATTTTAACCTCCAATCGATCACAGTACCGACCTGCAAGCTAACTTGCAAGCTAAAACAGACCCTTTATGGGTTTGCCTGTTTCATTGGCACAACGGACACATCCATTGTGATTCTAGCAATACGCCGAGCGACACGAAGTCGAGGGTGGCTGCAACCGCCCTTTACTTACAAAAAAGCTACCGAATAATGCACTGCCGAATTGCAACGAAACCGCTACTTTGTCATTGAGCGGTACGAAAACGTATCATGCCGCCTGAGTCGCTTTCACGTCGCACGATACCGTCTCGCCACAGCTTGTGCAGGTGTGCCAGCGCCTCGCCCAGGGCGAAACTGAGCATGTGCGCGTCCAGCGGACGGCGGAACATGATGGGCACGATCTCGGCCGCGGTGCGCGGCTCGCGGCACGCATCGACGACCTCTTCCAGGCGCGCCGCATGGTGGTCGCGCAGCTGGGCAATGCGGGTGTGCAGGCCCCGGAACACGCGGCCGTGAGACGGCAGCACGAGCGCCTCGTCCGGCAGGCCATGAAATTTATTCAGGGAGTCGAGGTACTGCTGCAGCGGATTGCCCTCCGGCTCGACGGCAAACACGGAAACATTCGTCGAGATGCGCGGCAGCACCATGTCGCCCGAGATCAGCACGTCCAGTTCGGCGCAGTAGAGCGAGGCGTGTTCGGGCGAGTGGCCGAATCCCGTGATGACGCGCCAGCCGCGCCCGCCGATGTCGACGACCTGGCCGTCCTGCAGGCGCTGGTAGCCCTGGGGGACGGACGGCACCAGAGTCGGGTAGTAATTCTTGCGGCTGCGCATTTTCTCCAGCATGTCCGGGTCGGTCAGGCCATGCCGCTCGAAATGCGGCAGGGCCGCCGTGCCGTCCACGCCGGGCAGCGCGGCCGCCATCATGCGCGCG
Source organism: Pseudoduganella chitinolytica (assembly GCF_029028125.1). Taxonomy (GTDB): domain Bacteria; phylum Pseudomonadota; class Gammaproteobacteria; order Burkholderiales; family Burkholderiaceae_D; genus Rugamonas; species Rugamonas chitinolytica. Next base: position 4,989,201 of record NZ_CP119083.1, on the reverse strand, counting down.
AAGCCATACTCGCCCGTCGTCATCGCCAGCGGCACCTGCCAGCGGGTGCACAGCCAGTCCGCCAGGCCGACGTGATCCGGGTGGCAGTGCGTGGCCAGCACGCGCAGCAGGGGCTTGCCGTCGAACTGGCTGGCCATGATGGCTTCCCAGCCCGCGCGCGAGGCCTCCGTCGATGCGCCGGCGTCCACCACCGTGTAGCCGGCCACGCCGTCGATGACGTCGTCCAGCAGCCACAGGTTGATGTGATCCAGTGCAAACGGCAGCGGCAGGCGCAGCCAGCGTATGCCCGGCGCCACCGGCAGCGCGTCGCCCGGGGCGGGCACCTGGTCGCCCAGCGGGTAGTGGAGTTGGGATTCGAGTGGGTTCATCGGCGTTCTTTCCTGGCGCCCGGCGGAGGGGCTACAATGCAGTTTACGTTACGTAAACGGAAACCTCGATCCACCATTGTAAGCCATGCCGACCTACACCATCACCGAACTGGCACGCGAGTTCGACATCACTCCCCGCGCGATCCGCTTTTATGAAGACCAGGGCCTGTTGAGCCCGTCCCGCGAGGGAGCCGGCGGGCGCAACCGCGTCTATACGCCGCGCGACCGTACCCGCCTGAAGCTGACCCTGCGCGGCAAGCGGCTGGGGCTGTCGCTGTCGGAGATCAAGAGCCTGGTCGACATGTACGAGTCGCCCAAGGACACGGAGGCGCAGATGCACCGCTTCCTGACGGTGCTGGCGCAGCACCGCGAAACGCTGGAACAGCAGCGCGAGGACATCGAGATGTCCCTGTCCGAGATCACCGCCCACGAGGAAGAATGCAAGCGCCTGCTGGCCGAACGCCAGGCTGCGACGGCGCCAAAATAAGCCGGCGGGCTTTACGTTTACGTTAACGTCACATCGGCGTATGATTTGCGATCTATAACTATTTTCCAGAAGACGAGGAAGACATGCTCCATCTCCCAGGCCTGACCTTTGACCACGGCGAGGACATCGCCGCCCTGCGCGAAGCCGTCCAGCAGTTCGCGGCCGCGGAAATCGCCCCGCGCGCGGCGGAAATCGACCGCAGCGACCAGTTCCCGATGGACTTGTGGCGCAAGATGGGCGAGCTGGGCGTGCTGGGCATTACCGTCGGCGAAGAGTACGGCGGCGCCAACATGGGCTACCTGGCGCATATCGTCGCAATGGAAGAGATTTCGCGGGCGTCGGCCTCCGTCGGCCTGTCGTACGGGGCGCACTCGAACCTGTGCGTCAACCAGATCAAGCGCAACGGCACGGAAGAGCAGAAGCGCAAGTACCTGCCGAAGCTGATCTCGGGCGAGCACGTGGGAGCGCTGGCGATGTCCGAGCCGAACGCCGGCTCCGATGTCGTCAGCATGAAGCTGCGTGCGGACTTCAAGGGCGACCGCTGGGTGCTGAACGGCACCAAGATGTGGATCACCAACGGCCCGGATGCGGACACGCTGGTCGTCTACGCCAAGAGCGACCTGGAAGCGGGCCCGCGCGGCATGACGGCCTTCCTGATCGAAAAAGGTTTCAAGGGCTTCTCCATCGCGCAGAAGCTGGACAAGATGGGCATGCGCGGCTCGCACACGGGCGAGCTGGTGTTCGAGGACTGCGAGGTGCCGGCCGAGAACGTGCTGGGCGGCGAAGGTAAAGGCGTCAACGTGCTGATGTCCGGCCTGGACTTCGAGCGCACCGTGCTGTCCGGCGGCCCGCTGGGCATCATGCAGGCCTGCATGGACGTCGTCGTGCCGTACGTGCACGACCGCAAGCAGTTCGGCCAGCCGATCGGCGAATTCCAGCTGATGCAGGGCAAGCTGGCGGACATGTACTCGACGATGATGGCGTGCAAGGCCTACGTCTACGCCGTCGGCCAGGCCTGCGACCGCGCCACCTCGCCGGAACAGGTGCGCGCACTGCGCAAGGACGCCGCCGGTGCGATCCTGTACAGCGCCGAAAAGGCCACGTGGATGGCGGGCGAAGCGATCCAGGCGCTGGGCGGCAACGGCTACATCAACGAATACCCGGTCGGCCGCCTGTGGCGCGACGCCAAGCTGTACGAAATCGGCGCGGGCACGAGCGAAATCCGCCGCATGCTGATCGGCCGTGAACTGTTCGCCGAAACCAAGTAAGCTGGGGATTTACAGCCGGGCTTGTGTCCACTGTGGGGTCACACCCCGACATAGACACGAGTTCAGCTGCATTACTGTCGAGCTCGTGTCCTTGTCGGGGTGTGACCCCAAGGTGGACACGGACTCGGCAGTTATCTTCGCGAGATGCCGATGAGCCAGGCCTTTCCCAAACTGCTGTCGTCCCAGATTGCTTTCGACATCGCGCGCACCATCCGCGAGGGGTTCGACAAGCATTACCGGCTGTTCCGCCAGGCCAGCCAGGACGCGCGTCGCTATTTCGAGAAGGGCCAGTGGGCCGTGGCCCAGCAGGCCGCGCGGGAGCGCATCGACTTCTATGACTGCCGCGTGCAGGAATGCGTGCAGCTGCTGGAAGACGAGTACGATCCCGCCGAGCTGCACGACGAGGTCTGGCGCGAGGCCAAGCTGCATTACATCGGCATGCTGTCGGGCCACAAGCAGCCGGAGCTGGCCGAGACGTTCTTCAATTCCGTCTGCTGCAACATCCTGCACCGCAGCTATTTCCATAACGCGTTCATTTTTGTCCGCCCCGTCGTGTCGACGGAATACATCGAGACGGACGAGCTGCTGCCAACCTACCGCGTCTACTATCCCGCGGCCGACGGCATGCATTTCACGCTGACGCGCATCGTCACCAATTTCCAGCTGGACGCGAAGTTCGCCAACCTGTCGCGCGACGCGTCCATGGTGCAGGCGCGCCTGCAGTCGTTCTTCGGCGACGAGCTGGCGCCCAACGCGCAGTTCCACGTGCTGTCGAGCCTGTTCTTCCGCAACAAGGGCGCCTACATCGTCGGCAAGGCCATCAATGGCGACAACGAGCTGCCGTTCGTCATCCCGATCCTGCACAACCGCAATGGCGAGCTGGTCCTTGACACGATCCTCACGGAGCGCGAGCACATCGTCGTGCTGTTTTCCTTTACGCGGGCTTACTTCCAGGTCGACATGGAAGTGCCGTCCGCTTACGTGCAGTTCCTGCGCACGATCCTGCCGCGCAAGCCGCGCAGCGAGATCTATACGATCCTCGGCTTGCAGAAGCAGGGCAAGACGCTGTTCTACCGCGACTACCTGCAGCACCTGAAGCACTCCTCCGACCTGTTCGAATCGGCACCCGGCATCCGCGGCCTCGTCATGCTGGTGTTCACGCTGCCCTCGTTCCCCTACGTCTTCAAGGTCATCAAGGATTTCTATCCGGCCCCGAAGGACACGACGCGCGCGCAGATCAAGGAGAAATACCTGCTGGTCAAGCACCACGACCGCGTGGGCCGGATGGCCGATACGCTCGAGTACTCGAACGTCGCCTTCCCCCGCGCCCGCTTTGCCGAAGAACTGGTGGCGGAGCTGAAGAAGCATGCCCCGTCGCTGGTGGAGGAGGACGGCGACCAGTTGATCATCCGCCACCTCTACATCGAGCGGCGCATGGTGCCACTGAACATGTGGCTGTCCAATGCGGAACAGGCCGGAAACGACGCGGCCATCGAACATGGCATCGTCGAGTATGGCAACGCCATCAAGGACCTGGTCGCCGCCAATATCTTCCCGGGCGACATGCTGTACAAGAATTTCGGCGTCACCCGGCACAAGCGGGTCGTGTTCTACGACTACGACGAGATCGAGTACCTCACCGACTGCGTCTTCCGCACGATTCCCGAGCCGCGCAACGAGGAGGACGAGATGTCGTCCGAACCCTGGTACCCGATCGGCAAGCACGACGTGTTCCCCGAGCAGTTCGGCAAGTTCCTGCTGGGGAACGCCAGGATCCGCAAGGCGTTCATGCAGCACCACGCCGACCTGTTGACCGCCGCATGGTGGCAGGTGCGCCAGCGGCGCATCCTGGACGGCGTCATCGAAGACGTTTTCCCGTACCCCCAATCGGTACGTTTCTGTTATCAATCATCGGCGGCCCCTGCGCTGCCCTCACTGGAGACTAGTAAATGAACGATCCTATCGTAATCGTCGGCGCCGCCCGCACCCCGATGGGCGCCTTCCAGGGCGACTTTTCCAGCCTGTCCGCGAACGACCTGGGCGCCGTCGCCATCAAGGCGGCCGTCGAACGTGCCGGCATCAAGCCGGAACTCGTCGAGCACGTCTATTTCGGCAACTGCCTGATGGCCGGGCAGGGCCAGGCCCCGGCGCGCCAGGCGCTGCTGAAGGCCGGCCTGCCGACGTCCACGGGCGCCGTCACGCTGTCGAAAATGTGCGGCTCGGCCATGCAGGCCGCGATCTTCGCGCATGACCAGCTGGTGGCCGGCAGCGCCGACGTCGTCATCGCCGGCGGCATGGAATCGATGACCAATGCGCCGTACCTGATTCCGAAGGCACGCGGCGGCTACCGCATCGGCCACGGCATGATGTTCGACCACATGATGCTGGACGGCCTGGAAGACGCCTACAGCAAGGACGAGAAAACGGGCGGCGGCCGCTCGATGGGCACGTTCGCCGAGGAATGCGCGACCAAGTACAGCTTTACCCGCGAGGCGCAGGACGCGTACGCGATCGAATCCGTCAAGCGCGCGCAGGCTGCCACGACCGGTGGCAAGTTCGCCTGGGAGATCGTGCCCGTGACCGTGTCCGGCCGCGGTGGCGACACCGTCATCGACAAGGACGAAGGCCCGCAGAAAGCCAAGCTGGACAAGATCCCTTCCTTGCGGCCCGCGTTCAAAAAGGACGGCACGATCACGGCCGCCTCGTCGTCGTCGATCAACGACGGCGCCGCCGCGCTGGTCATGATGCGCGAATCGACCGCCAAGGCACTGGGCGCAACGATCATCGCCAAGGTCGTCGGCCACGCCACCAACGCGCTGGCCCCGAACGAGTTCACGACGGCCCCGGTCGGCGCGATCCAGAAGCTGCTGAAGAAGAACGGCTGGAAGGTGGCGGACATCGACCTGTTCGAGATCAACGAAGCCTTCGCCGCCGTGCCGATGGCGGCGATGCACGAGCTGGACATCCCGCACAGCAAGGTCAACGTCCATGGCGGCGCCTGCGCGCTGGGCCACCCGATCGGCGCATCCGGCGCCCGCATCATCGTCACCTTGCTGGGCGCGCTGAAGGAGCGCGGCGGCAAGCGCGGCGTGGCGTCGCTGTGCATCGGCGGCGGCGAAGCGACGGCGGTCGGCATCGAGCTGGTGTAATGGCGACAGCGCTCGTCATCGGCGCCTCGCGCGGCATCGGCCACGAGCTGGCGCGCCAGTACCTGCAGGCGGGCTGGCGCGTGATCGCCACAGCCCGCAAGCCGGCCGACTGCGACGCGCTCGCCGCTATGGGAGCGCAAGTGCACACGCTGGACGTGACGAACGTCGAAGCGGTGGCCGGGCTGGGCTGGAAGCTGGACGGCGAGCATCTCGATGTCGCCATCCTCAACGCGGGCGTGTACGGCCCACGACACGAGGGCTTTCCCGTCCAGGCCGACTTCGACAACGTGATGCACACCAACGTGCTGGCCGCCATGCGGCTGCTGCCGATCCTGGCGCCGCTGGTGGCAAGCGCCAATGGCCGGCTGGCCGTGCTGTCTTCGAGGATGGGTTCGCTCAGCGAACGCCACAGCGCGATGGGCTCGCTGTACCGCGCCAGCAAGGCGGCGCTGAACTCCGTGCTGATCGACACCGCACTGACGTTCGGCCGCCAGGGCGCCACGTGCGTGGCGTTCCATCCGGGCTGGGTGCAGACGGACATGGGCGGTGCCGCGGCGGACATCACGGTGGAACAAAGCGCGGCCGGCATGATCCACACGCTGGCCAACCTGCCAGCATCCGACCAGGCCGCTTACCTGACCTACGACGGCAAGGCGATCGGCTGGTAACTCAGCCAGCGGCACAGCAGAGCCCGTGTCCCACCGCGGTGACTGACCCCGTGGTGGGACACGAGCTGGACTACGGCTGGACAACATAAGAATGGAAGAGACATGGTACTGAGCGAAGAACACCAGATGATCCGCGATGCGCTGCGCACCTACGCGCGCGAGCGGCTGGCGCCCAATGCGGCGCGGTGGGACAAGGAACACTACTTTCCGCAGGCGGAGCTGAAGGAGCTGGCGGCGCTGGGCGCGTTCGGCGTGGCCGTGCCCGAGGCGCTGGGCGGCGCCGGCCTCGACTACGTTTCGCTGGCGCTGGTGCTGGAAGAAATCGCGGCGGGCGACGGCGGGACATCGACCATCATCTCCGTCAACAACTGCCCCGTCTGCAGCATCGGGATGATGTACGCGAATGCGCGCCAGCAGGAGCAGTGGCTGCGCCCGCTGGCGCAGGGCGAGATGCTGGGCGCGTTCTGCCTGACGGAGCCGCACACGGGCAGCGACGCGGCCGCGCTGCGCACGACGGCCACGCGCGACGGCGACCAGTACATGCTGAACGGGGTCAAGCAGTTCATCACGTCGGGCAAGTATGCGGACGTGGCCATCGTCATGGCCGTGACGGACAAGACGGCCGGCAAGAAAGGCATCAGCGCGTTCTGGGTGCCGACGTCCACGCCGGGCTATATCGTCGCCGGGCTGGAGCAGAAGATGGGCCAGCATTCGTCGGACACCGCGCAGATCGTTTTTGACAACTGCCGCATCCCGGCCGAAAATCTGATCGGCGAGGAAGGCATGGGCTACAAGATCGCCCTGTCGGGCCTGGAAGGCGGACGCATCGGCATCGCGTCGCAGTCGGTGGGCATGGCGCGCGCGGCGTTCGAGGCTGCGCTGGCGTATGCGCGCGACCGCGAAACGTTCGGCCAGCCGATCTTCAATCACCAGTCGGTGCAGTTCAAGCTGTCTGACATGGCGACGCAGATCGAGGCCGCGCGCCAGCTGATCCTGCATGCGGCGGCGATGAAGGATGCCGGCCTGCCCTGCCTGAAGGAGGCGGCGATGGCCAAGCTGTTCGCGTCGGAGATGGCGGAGCGGGTCTGTTCGGATGCGATCCAGGTACATGGCGGCTACGGCTACGTGTCCGACTTCCCCGTCGAGCGCATCTACCGCGACGTGCGGGTGTGCCAGATCTACGAGGGTACCAGCGACATCCAGAAGCTCCTGATCGCCCGCGCGCTGTGAGGCGGTACGGCAATTCTCCCGTAGGCAAGAGCAACGTCGGAAATCGTCTCGTTTATGTATCAGATTGTCATAATATGAGAAGGTTTTTCCGCTGACGCGCAGCGCTCTTATAAAATGTTGCAAGAAGGAGAATTGCTATGTATCGAGTGATGCTGGTGGAGGACGATGCCCGCCTGGCCGACCTGGTCACGGAGTACCTGGCGGGCTATGAATTCAAGGTGGACGTGGTGAGCCGCGGCGACGAAGCCGTGGCACGCTTCAAGGCCGCGCCACCGGACATCGTGGTACTGGACCTGATGCTGCCTGGCCTGGACGGCATGCTGGTCTGCCGCCAGTTGCGCGATCTCACCAAGATTCCCATCCTGATCATGACCGCGCGCGAGGATTCCTACGACGAGGTGTCGCTGCTGGAGCAAGGCGCCGACGACTTCATCAACAAGCCCGTACAGCCGCGCGTGCTGCTGGCCCGCCTGCGCGCGCTGCTGCGCCGCACCCAGAACAAGCAAGCCAGCGACATGCTGACGTTCGGCGCGCTGTCGATCGCCACCAGCGACCGCACCGTCACGTGGCGCGGCGAGCCGTGCGTACTCAGCAATACCGAATACAAGCTGCTGCTGGTGCTGGCGGAGTCGGCCGGCACCGTGCTGTCGCGCGATGCCCTGTTGAAGAAAATGCGCGGCATCGAATTCGACGGCCTCGACCGCAGCATCGACAACAGCATCTCCAAGCTGCGCCGCAAGTTCGACGATTCGGACTCGGAAAAGATCAAGACCGTCTGGGGCGAGGGCTACCTGTTCTCCCCTTCCGCCTGGATGTAGCGCTCTCACTCGAGCACCGGTGCGATCGCCACCGGTGCATTCTGGCTGATTACCTGGACCCGCTCCGGCCAGTCGGCAAAGCGGTACACCATCACCCGGAAGCCGGCGTTGGCGTCACCGTCGAACGCCGGTCCCTCTTCCGGCGGCAACGTCACCTCCCGCTCCGGATCGCGCACCCGCACGGTCGCATCGCTCTTCTTCATGAACGCAAAGCGCACGCCCGCACAGTGGCGGCCGTTGTAGCCGGGGTCCGTGTAGCGCATATACTGCAGCGCCTGGTCGCAGGCCGTGCGCAGGTCTTGTCCTTCGTAGAGGCCATCGACGCGCGCCACGATCGACAGCCGCGGCTGGAACGTAAAGTGGCTGATCTTGCGGTTCAGCACCAGCAGCGCGTTCTCGTCGTAGGCCGCCTTCAGCAGCGGGAACGTGGTGCGTCCCGTGACGTCCAGCGGCAGGTTCAGTTGGGTGGTGCGACCCGACAGCGTCAAGCGCAATCCATCCAGCGACTGCGTGCCGTCCCGCGGCGCCACCTGGTAATGGTTCTGCAGGAAATTCTTGGCCTTGCCGTACTTGGCGAACGACACCATCGCCCGGTAGGCATCGCGATAGCTGACCCAGCCGCTGTCCTGCATGGCTTGTGCCTGCGCGAGGGCCGGCACCGCCGCGCACAGCAACAACACGAGGAGGGAGCGGTGGACGGCCATTGACGTCCTCACCGGTAAGGCAACGCCCATGACGCCGATACGTGGAGCTTACCCCCGACCGGCTGGGACGCTTTCACCGATGGCAACGCCGGGCATCGCTCAGCAAGCCCCATGCGGAACCTGCACAGCCCGACGCTCCAGGCGACCTGGCGCATGGCGGCGGCATGGCGGGGCACCGCCTGCACACCGAGTCCAATATACATATCACGGCTCCCATCCGGCATGGGATTGCTGGCGGGCGTCTGCGCGAACGCCGTACCGCACATGCCTGCCACGGCAGGTGCGAAGAACTTGAACATGCTGTGCATTTCCGAAAGTTTAAGTACTCCAATGTTATCTGGCCGGAAAATGCATTTGCTCAACGCGGCGACAGCGCTATCACGCGACAGCGGCAAAACCGTTGGCAGCGGTGGGACAGTCCAGGTTCACAGCGGCTCCATTAGAAAACAAGGATTTCCATCTTATCCAGCTGCAACAATGCAATCCACCGCGACTTGTCGTCGTTTTGTCATAAAACTGTCGACGTGGTTTTACAGGACTTGGTTCTTATACAATGGCAACATGAACCGCCTGTTCTTCCGCTTCTTCGTCCTGGTGATGCTGTCGATCAGCGTAGCGGCGTTCATCGTGTATTTCGCCATCAACCGGCTGTTCGGCGACCCGCTGGAAAGCATCGCGCGCAACCAGGCCGCCGCCCAGATTTTCCTGCTGGAGCAGTATGTCGACCAGGCCCCGGTGGATGGCTGGCTGGATCGCCTGAACAAGGTGCGCGAAGTGTCGGACGTGCGGTTCGACCTGATTCCGCTGGCCAGCGCGCGCCGGCAATTGCCCAGCCGCGGCCGCGAGGCGTTCGAGCGGGGCGAAGTCGTCATCGACATCGCCAACAAGGCGCTGCTGCGCCGTGTCGACCTGACGGGCGACAAGTACATCGGCAGCAACGAGGAAGCGATCTACGCCCAGAACCTGCCCATCGATATCAAGGTGGCGCTGCAGATGGAGGCGGTGCGCTACGTCATCGTCGCACTGGCCCTGCTGGTGCCCATCGGCATCTGGTCGCGCTCCCACTGGCGCGGCCTCCAGATCCTGATGAAGGTGGCCGACCGCTTCGGCGCGGGCCAGTTGAAGGCGCGGGCACAGATGAAGCCGGACGACAGCATCTACCCGCTGGCCGAACGCATCAACCACATGGCCGACCGCATCGAGACGCTGCTGGAAGGCCAGCGCGGCCTGCTGCACTCCGTCTCGCACGAGATCCGCACGCCCATCGCGCGGCTGGAGTTCGCCCTGGAGCTGCTGTACGACACGGTCGGCGACACCGTGCTGCAAAAGCGCATCAACAGCATGCAGGGCGACCTGACGGAGCTGAAGTCGCTCGTCAGCGAACTGCTGGGCATGGCGCGCCTGGACAGCGAACAGCCGCTGCGCTACGAGACCTTCGACGTCACGGAAGCGTTGCGCGCGTGCGCCAACGGCCTGCCGCCGGCCGCCGTGTCGCTGGACGTCTCGGTGCCGGACGGCCTCGGCACCTATTACGGCGACTGCCGCCTGCTGATGCGCGCCACGGGCAACCTGCTGCGCAATGCCCAGAAATATGCCAATGGCCAGGTCGCGCTGTCGGCCTCGCGCAAGCTGGGCGGCGTGGTGATCGTCGTCGAGGACGACGGTCCCGGCATCCCGGAAGAGGAGCGCGAAAAAGTGTTCGAGCCGTTCTATCGCCTGGACCGCAGCCGCGACCGCAACACGGGCGGCTTCGGCTTGGGACTGTCGATCGCGGGCAAGGCCGTATCGCTGCATGGCGGCACGTTGCGCATCGAGACGTCGCCACTGGGCGGCGCGCGCTTCGTCATCGCGCTGCCGCCGGCGTAGCCAGGCCAACTTCGTCAAGCCGTCGTCAGCGGCGTTGCCGGCGTCGTCTCCCCGCGCGCCACCTTCTCGTATTCCGCAATGACCTGGGCGCCGAACAGCAACAAGGTGGCGCCGATCTCCAGGCTGAACATGACGACGATGGCCGTCGTCATCGAGCCGTACACGACGTTCACCTGCGACAGCGTGGAGAAGTACCACACCAGCACATGCCGGGCGATTTCCCACAGCACGGTGGCCGTCACGCCGCCGATCAGCGCATGCTGCCACGACAGCCGTCCCACCGGCATCACCATGTAGATCGACGACAGCAGCAGCACTTCGCCCGCCAGGCCCATCAGGTACAGCAGGGCGCCCGACAGGCCGTGCAGCGACCATTCATAGCCGAACAGGCGCACGCTTTCCGCGCCGATGACCTGCAGGCTGCCGGCCACCAGGGTGACGACCAGCGCGCCGATCCCCAGGCACAGGATGTAGCAGTACGGCAGCACGGCCGAGATCAGGTAGTGGCGCCGCCGCACCGCCACGCGGTGGATGAAGATCACGCACATGGCGTTTTCCAGCACGGTAAACGCCAGGGAGCTGAAGAACAGCATCGTCAGCACGAGGAACCAGCCGACCAGGTCGCGGTGGTCGAGGAAATGCGCCACCTCGTCCACGATGGCGCGCGACTGGCCGGGCACCAGCCATTCCAGGTAATGCCCGATCGTGTCGAGCAGCTCCTTCGGATCGATCACGTGCGACAGGGCCACCACGACCAGCATCAGCAGCGGCACGATCGACAGCAGCGAATAATAGGCGACAGCACCCGCCAGCAGCAGTCCCTGGTTGGCCCGGAAACCCGTCAGGCACTGCAGCGCGAAACGCAGCGGATGGCCCAGCACGAACGCCGTGGCCGTGCGGTTGAGTATTGTCATGTCGCTAATTCTACCGGGGTGGGCTGTGGCGTGACGCTCGGCAGGCCGGGACTACGTGACACCCCCAAGCACCCAAATGATGACATTGATGTACGATATGTCGGCCAATGATGCAAGGCAACCCACCCAACGGGCCGGCCGCGCAGTCATCCAAAACAGCCGCAGGAGACACAATGAGCACCGAAAGCAGCCAGAACGAGAAGGACACGCAACTGCGCACCGATGCGCTGGAATACCACCGCAGCCCCGTGCGCGGCAAGATCGAAGTGGTCGCGACGAAGCCGCTGTCCAACCAGCGCGACCTGTCGCTGGCCTATTCGCCCGGCGTGGCCTACGCCTGCGAGGAAATCGCCGCCAATCCGGCCATGGCCGCCGAATACACGTCGCGCGGCAACCTCGTCGCCGTCATCAGCAACGGCACCGCGGTCCTGGGCCTGGGCAATATCGGCCCGCTGGCCTCCAAGCCCGTCATGGAAGGTAAAGGCTGCCTGTTCAAGAAATTCGCCGGCATCGACGTGTTCGACCTGGAACTGGACGAACTCGATCCGGACAAGCTGGTGGACGCCATCGCGATGCTCGAGCCCACGGTGGGCGGCATCAACCTGGAAGACATCAAGGCGCCCGAATGCTTCTACATCGAGAAGAAGCTGCGCGAGCGGATGAACATTCCCGTCTTCCACGACGACCAGCACGGCACCGCCATCATCTCCAGCGCCGCGCTGCTGAATGCGCTGAAGGTGGTCGGCAAGGATATCGGCAGCGTCAAGCTGGCCGCCTCCGGCGCCGGCGCGGCGGCGATCGCCTGCCTGGACATGATGGTCAGCCTGGGCGTCAAGCAGCAGAACATCTTCGTCGTCGACTCCAAGGGCGTCATCTTCCAGGGTCGCGACGCCAACATGGAAGCCAACAAGGCCCGCTACGCGCAGGACACCAGCGCCCGCACGCTGGCCGACGTGGTGCGCGATGCGGACGTGTTCCTGGGCTGCTCCACCGCCGGCGTGCTGACGGCCGACATGGTGAAAACCATGGCCGACCGGCCCGTGATCCTGGCGCTGGCCAATCCCGAGCCGGAGATCCGCCCGGAAGTGGCGCGTGCCGCCCGGCCGGACTGCATCGTCGCCACCGGCCGCTCGGACTACCCGAACCAGGTCAACAACGTCCTGTGCTTCCCCTACATCTTCCGCGGCGCCCTCGATTGCGGCGCCACCCGCATCACGGACGAGATGAAGCTGGCCTGCGTGACGGCGATCGCGGCCCTGGCCGAGGCGGAAGCCAACGATGCCGTCGCCGCCGCTTATGCGGGACAGGACCTGACGTTCGGCCCCGACTACATCATCCCGAAACCGTTCGACCCGCGCCTGATGGCCGCCATCGCGCCGGCCGTCGCCGCCGCTGCCGCCGCATCCGGCGTCGCCACGCGTCCCATCGAGGACATGCGCGCCTACCGCGAAAAGCTGGGCGAGATGATCTACCACACCGGCTTCTTCATGAAGCCCGTGTTCGCGCAGGCGAAAGCGAACCCGCGCCGCGTGGCCTATGCCGAAGGCACCGACCAGCGCGTGCTGCGCGCCGTGCAGACCGTCGTCGACGAAGGCCTGGGCCATCCGGTGCTGATCGGCGCGGCCGCCGCCGTCGAAGGCGCGATCCGCCAGGCGGGCCTGCGCCTGCGCCGCGACAGCGACTACACGCTGGTCGAAGCCGATGGCGACACGACGCGCCAGGGCTGCCGCCTGCTTGCCGAAGGCCGGGTCGATGCGCTGATCTGCGGCATGCAGGGCAGCTACGACGACCACCTGCAGCACGTCAGGAAGGAAATCGGCCTGGCCCCGGGCGCGTCCGTGCTGGCGGCGATGAACGCACTGGTGCTGGACAAGATGACGTTGTTCATCGCCGACACCTACGTCAACGACAGCCCATCGGCCGAGGAGCTGGCGGCGATCACGCGCCTGGCCGCCGCCGAGCTGCGCCAGTTCGGGCTGGAGCCGAAGGCGGCGCTGCTGTCGCATTCCATCTTCGGCTCGTCCGAACGGCCGTCCGCGCGCAAGATGCGCGAGGCCGCTGCGCTGCTGAAGGCATCCGATCCGGCATTGCCGGTGCTGGGCGAACTGCATGGCGATGCGGCGCTGGCGGAAGACATCCGGCGCCTGTACCAGCCCGAAGGCGGCTATGCCGGCAGCGCCAACCTGCTGGTGATGCCGTCGCTGGACGCGGCCAACATCACGTTCAACGTGCTGAAAGTCGCGGCCGGCAAGGGCGTGACGGTGGGGCCGATCCTGCTGGGGGCGGCCAAGGCCGTGCATATCCTCTCCCCAAGCGCGACGGTACGCCGCATCGTCAACATGACGGCGCTGGCGGTGGCGGGGGTGCGCTGACCAGAGAGGCCGGGGTCAGCTGACCCCGGCCTCCAGCAGCGTCAACGTCTGCGCGGCCGTATCGAGCCGCGCCCGGATCCCCATCGGCAGCGTGAACTGGTCGCGGATATGGCCGAACGACCAGCCCGTGACCGCGGGGATCGACAACGGCCGCAGGTGCTGGTCGGTTGTCTCGTCCAGGGTCAGCGCGCTTTCGCCCGGCGCCGGCGTACAGCCCTCGAACACTCCCAGCATGATGCCGGCCGCCTGGCCGAACGGCTGGTTCATCTGCAGCTGCATCAGCATGCGGTCGATCCGGTACGGCTCCTCGTTGACGTCCTCCAGGAACAGGATGCTGTCGCGGATGTCCGCCGCGTACGGCGTGCCCGCCAGCGCGGCCACCAGCGCCAGGTTGCCGCCCGTCAGGCGCCCCGTCGCCACGCCCGGCACGACGGTGCGCGTGGCGTACTGCGGCGCGGTCAGGGAGCGCTGGGCGTTCTCCGCCGCCATCGGAATGACGTATTCCGGCTGCGGGTCCATCAGCACATTGAGCAGGTGCCGGGTGGCGTAATCGGACGGCGTGGACATCGCCAGCGGCCCATGGAACGTCACGAGGCCGGCGTGGCGATTGATGGCCAGGTGCAGCGCCGTCAGGTCGGAATACCCCACCAGGATCTTCGGGTGCGCCCGCACCATCTGGTAGTCGATGTGCGGCAGCAGCTGCAGCGCACCCGAGCCGCCGCGGATGGCCCAGATGGCCGCCACCTCCGGGTCGCGGAACATCGCATTGAAGTCGATCATGCGCTGCGCCCACAGCCCGGCATAGTTGCCGTGCACGGCGTTCAGGTGCGCGCCCAGCTTCGGGCGCAAGCCGAGCGCTTCGACATGGGCGACGGCCCGGTCGATGGTGTCCTGCGTGACCACGCCGGCCGGGGTAATCAGGCCGACGGTGTCGCCCGGCGCCAGCCGGCGCGGCTTGATCGGCGGTGGAAATGGCATGGCCTTGCTGCCTTTCGAAAAAGCGGGTGCCGCCGCCAGCGCGCCGGTGGCGGCCAGCAGGCGGCAGAACCGCCGGCGTGTCGCGACATCGCTCAGAGGAACTTGTACTTTACGCTGAACGAGAATGCGCGCCCGCGCGCGTCGGCCACGCGCGGGTCCCAGCCGGCCCCCACCACTTCATCCACGTTGTGCGCGGTGAACGGTGGGTCGGTGTCGAACAGGTTCTGGATGCCGAACGTCAGCGTGGTCTTCGGGAAGCCCGTGTAGGTCACCGACACGTCATGCTTCGTGTAGTGTTTTACACGCGGGTCGAAGCCGGCTGGCGGCGTGCCCTTGCCGTTGTTCGGCACCTGGTCGTTGTAGCCCGAGGCATAGCGCTGCATCAGCAACGCGCTCCAGTTGCCCTTGCCGACCGTCAGGCTGGCCGTGTGCTTCCAGCGCAGGTAGATGTCGCGCGTGCTGAACTGGCTGACCTGTTCCTTGTACGGCTGGCCCTCGAACTCGGCGAACTTGAAGCTGTCCAGGTATGTCCCGTCCAGCACCGCCGCATAGGTGTAGCCGGCATACTTGCCATCGTAGCGCAGGCCGACGTCGACGCCGCGTGTCTTCAGCCCCGCCGCGTTGATCCAGCCCGCTTCCACGTGGTCGATCACGCCGCTGGCATCGCGCACGATGTATTGCGGCAGGTACTGCCAGTTGTTCAGCACCGTCTGCGGCGTGCGGTTCAGGATGCGGTCCTTGATGTTGATGGCCCACCAGTCGAGCGACGCGCTGAAATTCCTGAATGGCTCGATGACGAGGCCCAGCGTGCCCTGCTTCGACGTTTCCGGGCGCAGGGCCGGGTTGCCGCCGGTCCGGTAATCCAGGCGCTCGATGGCGCAGTACGCCGGGTTGCCCGGGTTCGCCGCGCAGCCTTGCTGGTCGATGATCCCGTTCGGCAGTTCCTGCGACAGCCGGCCCGCGTACAGCTGGTTGAAGCTCGGCGCCAGGAAGCCCTTGCCCGCCGAGCCGCGCAGCAGGAACGTCTGCGTCGGCTGCCAGCGGAATGCGATCTTCGGATTGGTCGTGGCGCCCACCAGGCTGTAGTTGTCGCGGCGGATCGCCAGCTGCACCTCCAGGTCCTTCAGCACGGGCACCAGCGCCTCGGCGTAGACGGCGCGCACGTAGCGCGTCGCCTCGTCCAGGTTGGCGTTGCCCGGCGAGAGCAGGATCGTCGTCGCGTCCACGTCCTGGCCGAACGAATAGGTTTCCTTGCGCAGGTCGAAGCCGGCCGCCATCGAGACGGCGCCGGCCGGCAGGTTGAAGACCTCGCCGGAGATCGAGCCGTCCAGCTGCGTCATCGTCGTGCGGCCGTGCTGGAACGCGCCGCGGTACTTGGTCGATTCGATCAGGTCCGTGGCCTGCTGCGTCTGCGCCTGGCCTGGCCCCACCCACGGGTTGACGATGCCGCTGGCCAGCGCCGCATAGATCTTGCTGGTGTAGCCGTAGCCGTCGACGAGGTCCGTCTGCGTCGTGCTGATCGACTTGGCCAGGCCGACCTTGTAGTCGTACTTGCCGGCCAGCGTGCCTTCGGCCGCCAGCAGGCCGCGATAGCTTTCCGCCACGTTGTGCTGGGTGCGGTTGCCCCACGGCGTGGCACGCCACTTGTAGATGATCGGCTTGGTACGGTCATAGCTCGGGATGTAGGCCGACAGGTCCTGGTAGTACGGACCGTTGACGGGATACGCATTGCCGTTGGCCAGGCTGGTGGAGATCTGCAGGGCCGTCAGTTCCGCCGTCGCTTCCGTGCGCGAACCGGTGAACTCGGCGAACACCCGGTGGCTGTCGTTGATCTTGAACGTGCCGCGCGCCAGAGCCGTCGTGCTCTCGACCGGGAACGCCATCAGGTAGTCGCTGCCGTAGTCGTACGCGCACGAGTAGCGGGTGCGCGTGGGCGACGTCACGTCCTTCCACAGGTCGGTCTCGTATTGCGACATGCCGGGCACCGTATCGCACTTGCCCTGCAGGCTCAGCAGGCCCGCTTGCAGGTACGTGGTCGGGTCCCCGGGCATCTTGAAGCCGGTGCCCAGCGCCGTGCCGGCGCCCGTCAGGATATTCGCGTATGGCGTGCCGGTGGTGTCGGGCGACAGGCCGCGTTCCGGCTGGTAGCCGCGGGCGAAGTCGCGCTGGCGCGATGCCAGCTTGTCGTCGACGTCGTGCGTGACGGTGGCCATCACGTTCCAGCCATCCGTGTTCAGGTCGCCCAGGCCGCCCAGCAGCGAATAGCTGCGCTGCATGCCGCCGCCCGCCTCGGTGGCGTTCAGCGTGGTGGATGCTTCCAGGCCCTTGTAGTCGGTGCGCAGGATGAAGTTGACGACGCCGCCGATCGCGTCGGTGCCGTAGATCGCCGAGGCGCCGTCCTTCAGGATCTCGACGCGCGCGACGGCGCCCAGCGGGATCGCGTTCAGGTCGACGGCCTTGCCGCTGCCGCCGTGGTTGCCCATGCGGCGGCCGTTCAGCAGCACCAGCGTGGCGTTCGGGCCCAGGCCGCGCAGCGACGCGAACGCGGCACCGCCGGAGACGCGGTCCGCGTCCGCGCCGAACACGTTGTTCCCGGAAGTCATGTTGTCGGCGCCCGTGCCGTTGGCGGAGATCAGCCGCATCAGCTGTTCCGTGTCCGTGATGCCGGCCTTGCGGATCGTGTCGAACGTGATGGTCTGCACCGGCAGCGCGCCTTCCTTGGCGACGCGCTTGATGCTGCTGCCCGTGATTTCCACGCGCGGCATCGGCTGGGCGCCCGGCGCCTCCTGCGCCATGCCTGCCACCGGGCTCACCGCCCCCATCAGCGCCATCAGGTGCGCCAGCTTCTTGATTTTCACGGATCTCTCCCAAAGATGTTCGACCCCCACCGTGGCTGGGGTCCTGGAGGGCGCACTGGCGGCGGCAATGTCGTGGCACTGCGCTGTCCGGCCTGGGCACCCGGCGAATTCGAGGGTAGCGCGCGGTAAATCGCGCCACCTAATGAAAATTGCGGACGCTGCCATAACTTTATGGAATGCATCCGTTGCAACAAGTTGCAATCATTAGCGCGACATTTTAGCCGCCCGCTCGCGCGCGGCCACGTCGATGTCCAGATATCGCCAGTTGGTGAATTCGACGGGATGGCGCTTGTAGTTTTTTAGCCACGGTTGCCGGATGTCGGCGGAGATCGGATGCGTCAGCAGCACCCACGGGTTGTAGGCATGGATCAATTGGGCCAGCTCCGTGTAGAGCTGCTGCCGCGCGGGACCGTCGGCCAGCTTGCGCGCCTGTTCGTAGCGCGTGTTGTACGCCGGCAGGTTGAACCGAGCGTAGTTGGCGCGGCCCGCGTTGGGGCCGTACAGCAGCTGGTAGAAATTGTCGCCATCGGGGAAATCGGCCACCCAGTTCGTCTCGAACATCATGACCTTGCCCAGGCGCGAAGCCTTGATGATTTCCGTTTTCTTGTCCGTGATGAACTCGACCCGCAGCCCCAGCGCGTTCAGGTTCTTGCGCCATAATTCATCGCGCAGCCGACCCACCATGGACGGCTCGCTGTGCATGCGCAGGACCAGGGGCCGGCCATCCGGCAGCGTGCGGAAGCCGTCTTGTCCCTTGCGGTAGCCGTGGCGCTCCAGCAGCGCGCGCGCCAGCGCCGGGTTGTAGGCGATCGGGCTGCGGTAGGCGGGGTCGTAGCCCAGCACATTGGGCGGCAGCGGCGTCTGGGCCGGCAGCGCCAGGCCCTTTTTCAGCAGCGCCACGTCCTCGGCGCTGTTGTAGCCCAGCGCGATCGCACGGCGCAGCGCCACCTTGCCCGGCGTGTAGCCGCCGATCACGGGGTCGGCCATGTTCATCCACATGTAGTAGGTCTGCAGCACGGGGAACGGCGCCAGCACCATGCCGCGCCGCGCCAGCGCGGGCTGCAGCGCGGGCGTGGCGGCGGCCGGGTCGAGCACGAGGTCGCGCATCGATTCGGGCACCTGCTCGATGTAGTCGAACTCGCCGTTCAGGTAGCCCAGCACGCGCGACTGGTACTCCTCCATGATCTTCACGTCGACCCGGTCCACCAGCGGCAGCGGGCGGCCTCGCAGCGCCACGTCGCCACCGTGATAGCGCGCGTGATAGGTGCGGTTGGCCAGCAGCGTGATGCGGTCGCTGCGCTTCCATTCGCCCAGCATGAACGGCCCGCTGCCGACGGGATGGTTGCCCAGCTGGGTGCCGTACCGTTCGGCCACCTCGCGCGCGACGGCGCCCGTCGCCGGCAGGGCCAGGTAGAACAGGAAGCCGGGATCGGGCTCCTTCAGCCGGATCTGCAGCGTATAGCGGTCGAGCGCGCGCAGGCCGGGAATGGCGGTGGCGTAGCTGAACCGGTCGCGCCAAGTCTCGTCGCCCAGCAGCCGGCCCTCGAACAGGAACAGCCACGGCGACTTCAGGGCCGGATCGTACAGGCGCTGCAGGCTGTAGACGTAATCGGCCGCCGTCACCTCGCGCCGGTTGCCACCGAACGCGGGGTCCGGCGCAAACGTCATGCCCTGCTTCAGGCGGAAGGTCCACGTGGTGCCGGCCGCATCGACCGTGGGCATGCCGACCAGCGTGTTGGCCTGCAGCTTGACGGGCCGCGCCAGGTAGTCGTAGCGCAGCATCGGGTCGAACAGGTTTTCCAGCAGCGACAGGCTGGCGAGATCGGAGGCGACGGCGGGGTCGAGCCCCGTTTCCCCCGTGGACAGCAGCGCGTGCAGCACTTTCGGTGGCGCCGCCGCCGCAGTGGCGGTGCAGGCCAGCGCCAGCGCGACGGCAAGGAGGCGAAGGGGTTTCATGGCATGTGAGCATAAAGCAGCGGCGCGACCCGCGCCAGCATGTACGGGACGACACGGCTTGGGAGCCATGACGCTTTGACATGCCTGTTCGCCATACTTTCATCGCGGTGGGCGGGCTGTCCTCTATACTTTGCCTGCCTCTGGGTTTCGTGGAAATCATATATGTCTCTGAATTACATCTGGTCCGGCTTCTTCCTCGTCGGTTTCGCCGCCGCGTTCGCGCAATGGCTCTTCCTGGGCGACACGGAAATCTTCAAGAAGGTCATCGACGGCACGTTCGACGCCGCGCGCATGGGCGTGATGGACATCGCCCTGCCCCTGGCCGGCGTGATGACGCTGTGGCTCGGCATCATGAACATCGGCGAAAAGGCCGGCGTGATCGGCTGGCTGGCGAAAGTCATCGCACCGTTCTTCTCGCGCATCTTCCCGGAGGTGCCGAAGGACCATCCGGCCACGGGCCACATGGTGATGAATTTCTCGGCCAACCTGCTGGGCCTGGACAACGCCGCCACGCCATTCGGCCTGAAGGCGATGGAAAGCCTGCAGTCGCTCAATCCGAACAAGGACGAGGCGAGCAACGCGCAGATCATGTTCCTCGTGCTGCACACGTCCGGCCTGACCCTGATCCCCCTGGCGATCATGGCGCAGCGCGCGATCCTGGGCGCGGCCGATCCGTCCGACATCTTCATTCCCTGCATGATCGCCACCTATGCCGCCACCTTGGCCGGCATCGTCGCGGTATCGATCCGGCAGCGCATCAACCTGTTCGACCGGGTCGTGCTGACGTGGCTGGGCGGGATGACGGGCGCCATCGTCGCGCTGATCTGGTACTTCACGCAGTACCTGTCGAAAGGCGAGATCGAAGTGGTTTCGAAGGTCGTCAGCAACATGATCCTGATGGGCGTCATCGGCGTGTTCCTCATCAAGGCCCATCTGCGCAAGGTGAACGTCTATGAAGCCTTCATCGAGGGCGCCAAGGGCGGCATCCAGACCTCGCTGACGGTGATTCCCTACCTGGTCGGCATGCTGGTGGCCATCAGCGTGTTCCGCAACGCCGGCGTGTTCGGCTTCATCGTCAGCGGCTTCGAGTGGATCTTCTCGGCGCTGGGCCTGCGCACCGACTTCGTGCCGGCCCTGCCGACGGCGCTGATGAAGCCCCTGTCGGGCAGCGGTTCGAAGGCCATGATGATCGACGCGATGACGACCTACGGGCCGGACTCGTTCGTCGGCCGCCTGGCCTGCATCTTCCAGGGCTCGGCCGATACCACCTTCTACATCGTCGCGCTGTACTTCGGCTCGGTCGGCATCCGCCGCACCCGCTACGCGATCTCGTGCGGCCTGATCGCCGACCTGGCCGGCGTGCTGACGGCCATCGGCGTCGCCTACCTGTTCTTCGGTTAAGGAGTGCCGATGCTGTTACGCAGTACCCTGTGCGCCGTCCTGCTGGCGTGCACGCCCTTCTCGATCGCTGCATTGCCGGAGCCGGTGGCCAAGCTGGCGCTGGCCGCCGGCATCCCGGAAGACGCCATCGGCGCCGTCGTGCTGCGCGGCGACACGATCCTGGTCTCGAATGCGGCCGACACCGCGCTCAATCCCGCCTCGACGATGAAGGTCGTCACCACCCTGGTCGGGCTGGAGCAACTGGGCCCCGCGTTCCGCGGCCGCACCGAGTTGCGCAGCAACGGCGCGATTGTCGGCAACGTGCTGCGCGGCGACCTGATCCTGCGCGGCGGCGCCGACCTGGATTTCAGCGCGGACGCGCTGACCCACCTGCTGGAGCGCCTGCGCAGCCTGGGCGTGCGCAAGATCGCCGGTGACCTGGTGCTGGACCGCCAGCTGTTCCAGCCCGCGCGGCCTGACGCGGCGCTGCCGCCGTTCGACGAGGCACCGGAGGCGTACTACAACGTCGTTCCGGACGCCCTGCTGCTGAACATGAACATGCTGTACGTGGAGCTGGCCGCGGACGGTCGCACGCTGACGGCGTCGATGCTGCCCGAGCTGGACAAGGTGGACGTCAAGCCGGCCCTGGCCCTGGTCGATGGCGACTGCGCCAAGTGGGATGCGGGCTGGCTGCCGCCCACGGTCGAGCGCCGCGACACCAGGCTGACGGTGGTCCTGCACGGCACGTTCCCGCGCAACTGCCGGAAAAACGTGGGCATCAACGTGCTCGATCGCGACGATTACGCCGACCGCCTGGTACGCGCCACCTGGCAGCGCCTGGGCGGCACGCTGACGGGAAGACCCGTACCGTGGACCTGGCGGCCCACACATCGGCGCTGGCCGCTGCCGCCGTTGCCCAGGGCGCGTTGGCCAGCGACGCAGCCACCGCCGCCGCCACGCCGGCCGACGATACGCACCTGCTGGCCGAACACGTCTCGCGCGCGCTGCCGGAACTGGTGCGCGACACCATGAAAACGTCGGACAACGCGATGGCACGCATGCTGTTCCTCAGCCTGGGCAGCCTGCAGCCGGACCCCGTGCTGGGCAGCCGCCCGCTGCCCGCCGGCGAACGGCTGGCGATGCTGATGGCCGCGCATGGCGACGCCAAGTCCGTGCCCGCCACCACGGCGGCGCGGGCCGAGCAGGTGATTCGCCAGTGGCTGAAGGAGCAGCACATCGACGGCGACGGCATCGTGTTCGAGAACGGCTCCGGCCTGTCGCGCACGGAGCGCATCCGCCCCGTGCAGCTGGCCGCCGTACTGCGCGCCGGCCAGTCGTCGCCCTGGCTGCCGGAGTTCCAGGCCAGCCTGCCGATCGCGGCCATTGACGGCACGATGCGCAAGCGCCTGAAGGACAGCCCCGCCGCGGCGCGCGCCCGCATCAAGACGGGCACGCTGAAGGGCGTCGTCGCGGTGGCGGGCTATGTGCCGGATGCGAATGGCGAGGAGTGCATTGTGGTTGCCATCGTCAACCATGAGCGGGCCGGCAATGGCGTCGGTCGGGGGATTGTCGATGCGTTGATCGACTGGACGGCGAATAGTAGTGCTGGGAGTGCGATGTAGGAGGCTGCGTCACAGGTCTCGGATGACTACGTGGTGGACGTGCTGCAGAGAGTCGGCCAACACCCGGCGTCACGCGCGCATCAGCTCACGCAACGGACCTGGGAGGAGACGTTCGCTCGGCGCTAGACGTACGTGCACCGCCACCTGTTAATTCCAGGCAGCATCCCACTAGCACGCAGGGTGAACAACCATGAGAATACTGCGCTTGCGCGGCACCGGCATGTCCGCTGTGTCTACTAAGCGCTGGCGTATGCGCGCGATTCGCGAATGCTACAATATTGCCCAATTTTTAACATTGAAGTGAATCGCAGCGTTGCATGTCCAATCCGACTCGTTTTCTTAATGAGGCGGGTAACGGACGACGACCCCGCCATGACCGATGCATGCCAATACGACGAGACCGATTTCAATTACCTCAGCCGCCGGTGGGAGGAGAAAGGGTGGTACTACTGGTACGAGCACGATGCCCAGGGTCACACGCTGATCGTCTCGAGCGACTCCACGGCTGCGGCGCCGGTCGATGGCGGGGGCACCGTGCGGTTTCACGCGAAGGGCGGCGCTGTCGAGGAAGACGCTATCGACACCTGGTCGCCTTCGAGACAAGGCGTGCCCGCTGGCGTCACCCTGGCCGCGTTCGACTTCAAGGCGCCCACCCCCGTCGAGGTGGGTACCTTGACGCTGGCCGAACTGGGGAGCTTCCCGCGCATCGAGACGTACGAATACACCGGCGCCTATGGATTTGGCAGCCGCGCAGCCGGCGACGGGCAGGCCCGTGTACGCATGGAGGAGTTCGAGGCCTCCGCAGCCCAAGCGGCCGGGGAGGGGAATTGCCGCTTCATTCAGCCAGGACGCTGCTTCCATCTGACCGCCGACTTTGACTTTGCCGCATATCTTGGGGCTAGCGATGCTGGCGGGGACGAGTTTTTCGTGATTTCAGCGCGGCATAGTGCAGCAAACAACTATCTCTCTACCGACGGCGGGAACGGCACATACCGCAACTGGTTTACCTGTGCGATGAGAACAGCGCCGTGGCGACCGGGGCGTGGACACAACAGTGTGCACACAAAGATCCTGGCCCTGCAGACCGCGACGGTGGTAGGCCCAGAAGGTAATGAAAGCATCCATACGGACCAATATGGCCGGGTTCGTGTGCAATTTCATTGGGACCGAGTCGGTACCCAGGACGACCGCAGCTCCGCATGGGTGCGGGTTTCGAGCGCTTGGGCCGGTGCCGAACTGGGTGCATCGATGGTGCCACGGGTGGGAACGGAGGTGATCGTTCAATGGCTCGGCGGCAACCCAGACCGCCCCATAATCACCGGAGCACTCTACAACGAACGGAACATGCCGCCTTGGGCCGTGCCGGGGCAGCAGGCGCTCAGCGGATTGCGTAGCCGCGAGCTGGCGCCAGGCAAGGGCAATTCGCCTATGGGCCGCAGCAACCATCTGGTGCTGGACGATACGAACGAGCAAATCCAGGCACAACTACGAAGCGACCATTTACATTCCCAGCTCTCACTCGGCTTTCTGACGAGGATTGACGACACCCAGGGACGCCGCGACGCGCGTGGCGAGGGATGGGAGCTACGCACGGATGGACATGGGGTGCTCCGTGCTGGCGCTGGCCTTCTTGTAACGACCGATGCACGATCGAACGGCGTATCACATGCCAAGGATCTCGACGAGACCTCGCAGCGCTTGGCGACGGCGGTCGATATCCACGAGGGATTGCTGTCCGCTGCAACTCAGCACGACGACCAGCCCGAGGAGGAGAAAGATGGGCCTGCGGAGGCGGCCCGGTCCCAGCAGGAAACCATCCGCGCCTCTGGGAAGGAACCGTTCTCTGAACTGTCAGCACCGCACCTCGTCCTCGGAAGTCCGGCTGGAATAGCGCTCAATTCGGCTAAGTCCGCGCACATCGCCAGCGGAGAGCACATCGCGCTCAGCAGCGGTAAAAGCCTCTCAATTGCCAGCGCCGCCAGTATGTTCGCGAGCATCGGCAAGAGCCTCCGGTTGTTCGTGCACAAAGCCGGCCTTAGCCTGATTGCGGCGGCGGGCAAGGTCACGGTGCGCGCTCAAGCCAACGACGTGGAAGTGATCGCCAACAAGGTGCTCGAACTGATGAGCGAGTCGGACTGGGTCGAGATTCGGGGAAAGAAAGGCATTCGACTGCATGGCGCCAATCATATGCTCGAGATTAGCGACCAGACGCAGTTCTTCACGACGAGCCCCGTCCTGTTTCACGGCAACCTTGAAACTCTTGGGGCGAAGAGCGTCGCTCAGGCGTTCAACGAAAAGCACGTCGACCTTCGATTCGACCAGGAAGTTTTCTTGATGGACGCGAACGGCGAGCCCATGAAAGATGTGGCGTATGAACTGATACGCGACGACGGTACGATTATTACCGGAAAGACTGGACCAGATGGCAGTACCGGCCTGCAGAAGGGTAACGGGCTGGAGGGATACACGATTCGATGGAAGGGCGAGATGCCATGACGGATGCGAGCAACACCAATGCGCGAGGCAACAAAGAGGGGAGTTTCAGCCAGGGTGTAGGCGGCTTTGCCGAGTATACGGTGTCGATGACTGAGGTCAAGGACAAGGTCCGGCACGAAGTTAAAGTGCCGCCGAAGAAGGTTATTCCTATCATCTTCCTCCCGGGCGTGATGGGAAGCAACCTTCGCATGAGCGCGCAGCGGCAACAACGGGAGCTCGGTCGCCCTGACAATCGCGCTTGGCGGCCCGATGATTTAATGAACAGTAAGGTGTCGGTCGCGCTGAACCGTGGTTTCGGCGGGTGGTACCGCAAGGCCTCGCCTGCCCAGCGTCAAATGATCTTCGATCCGAATCAGACGGAGGTAGACTACTACCGTTACACGGAGGACAAAGGCAAGTTCGATCCGGATGGAAGACTTACCCGCGAATCGGACGCTCGCCATCAGAACATTCCAGACAACTACTCGCCCGTCCCGCCTTTAATCGTCGACAAAATGGCTCAAGACGGGAAACGGGTCAAAGTTACCACAACGGCCGCGCAGATAGCGCGGTGGCGCGGGTGGAGCGAGATCCTGGTCGATGGTGCGTATGAGCAGGTGTTGCGTACGGCGGAGAAAGCCATGAACAACATGATCACCCAATACGACTCCATCCACCCCTTAGGTCCGTGGCAACCCCGCAGTTCATACCTGTATGGAGACCTGCTGATCCCTAAAGAAGAGCTGCGCAAAATTTCGAATTGCTGGTATCCGGTTCATGCGATGGGTTACAACTTCCTCAAGAGCAACGCTGACTCCGCAAAGAGCATTGCGGAGCGCATCCGAGGCGTCGTTTCCGGCTACCAAAAGCGGGGGTTCGATTGCAATGAAGTGATTATCGTTACCCACAGCATGGGCGGCCTGGTTGCTAGGGCGTTGATTCACCCAAATTTCGGCAATCTGCTCAACGACAGTAACGTCAAAGTGCTTGGGATTTACCATAGCGCGATGCCAACGTTGGGCGCTGCCGCCTCGTACCGCCGGATGCGCTTCGGCTTCCAGGAGAAGGACGGCATGCAGGCCGAAATTTTTGCTGAACTGATCGGCATTGACGGGGAGCACGCGACCGCTATTCTGGCGAACACGCCGGCGCCACTCGAGCTGCTGCCCGGGACTGGCTACGGTAAGGAGTGGCTCCGAGTTGTGGACAGGATGGGAAGGACGGTGCGCAGTTGGCCAAATGAGAATGAGACTGCGCTGGACAACATTTATCTCCAACCCGCCGGAGCGTGGTGGCGTCTGGTTAATCCGGATTGGGTCAACCCGGCCCGATTTACATCCGCGGCCGGCGGGGGAATTACGGAGGTTCAAAAGCGTTTGGTTCGGGCCGTCGAGTTCCAGGACAAGATTCAAAAAACTTTTCATCCGACCCAGACGTACGCGAGCTTTTGCGTCGACAAAGAACGGCTGAGCTATGGAAACTTGGTTTTCAAAATTATGAACCCAGAAATCCGGGACGCATCGCTGGCCGATCTCCCTCCGGCAGACACGTGGACGTTACTTACCGACGATCGAAGGGGGACCATGACGGTCCAGGCAGGGAAACGGGTACTGACCTTGGCACTGCAGCCAGCGACTGAGCCGGGCGATGAAACCGTTCCAGCGGAACGGTCGGCTCGACACATTACCGGGAAACTCTTCCCACATGGCAACCGGTCCGACGAATCCTATGAGCACCAGGGCAGTTATGCCAACTCGAAGGTGTTGGGTTCGATGTTGTATTCGCTGGCTAAAATCGCTGCGACAGCAAAATGGGATTGAGACTCATGATCAGTCATTTTCGTACCGCCGCTCGAATTGCCGCCGCCGTGATGTTTGTCGTGTCGAGCGGAGCGTGCGACAGCCGCTCATCCACATTTAATTCTCAACCAGGAAGTATCCCCTTGAGCCCGAAATTACAAAAACTTTTCGCTAAGACGAAGCCAGTGTGCTTCGGCCGCTATTTACTCCAAGTTCCGGTAGAGGCCGAACTTATCTGGGGGCCTGCGTCAGTCCCATCACAAATCGTCGACGTTAAGGGGGATTTCGACGACCTAAAGTCGATGGTGGCCAAAGACATTGCGCGGCTCGAGAGTGCCCGTGAGAACTTCGAGCTCGTCTTTAACGGGCCGGGTCCGGTCCCGTCTAGCTGGCAGATTCGCTATTACGAAGACCACGTCGCGAAGAAGCTAGATTCGCTGATGTTTGTCACGTATGTCAATAAGGATGGCAGGGTGTTCATCTTACGCGGAGCTGCGGAGAAAAAGGGCGAGGTGTCAGTTGTGGCGAATGAAGAGGCAGTCAGGGCTGCAAGCATACGCCCTCGCAATCCGGAAGAGGTTCCGACTGAGCCAGGCTTCTGTCTGGACCATGCTTTCATCGCGGAGAGCACCTATCGTAGCCAGGAAATGATTAACGTGGGAATATTCATGCCCAGCTTGCCGGACGTGACATTCTCGATAAGCTCGAACAAGGACGCCTACGCCGACTATCCGAAGGACGAGTTCGAGAGAAAGAAAAAGGAGGAGCTCTCCCTGTTAGCGCGAATCCGCGCCGCTCAAAAGGAGCAAGGGATGGCCTATCCGCAACGAACAGTTCTCCGAGAAGGCAAGCGTTCGGTGATGCATTGGGACGGCGAGGAATCACTGATTAAACGCCCCGACGGTGTCCACGACTTCGAATGGGGCTATATCGGCAAGCCACTTGATGTGGCATACCCGTCCGAAGTCATCGTGAACATGTACTCTAAGGTCGAGCATGATCAGGTCGGCGCCGCCAAGGTGGTATCGGTCAGCGACGACGAGGCGCTAGCGGTCTGGGACAAGTTGCTAGCTGGACTGCAGTTCCGCGTGAAGGTGCCTGGTGCGCCACCGGGCTCGTATCCGGCAACGCCCGCACCAGAGGCTGGTGGCGCCGCGTCACAGTGAAAAGGTCGCCTTAACGGCGCCGGCGAGGGTAGACGATGAAGCACATGGGACGAAGCGTGATACGCATTGACGACAAAACCGATCACGGCGGCAAGGTCGTGGGGGCTAGCTCCACCACGATCGTCATGGGCAGGGCGGCCGCTTTGGAAGGCGATGCGGTGGAATGTCCACAGTGCAATGGGACGTTTGCAATTCGGCCAGCAGGCGACGGTCCTCGGCACCAAGGAAGGCCGTACGCATTTGACGGTGACGTCACCGAATGCGGGGCTCGCCTGATCTCGTCCTTGTAGGGCGGCCGAGACTAGACCTCATACGATCACGAATTCATAAAATTTGGTTGAGTAACATGTCCTGTCACCTTCTGGGCGCTGCGCGAATCATCATCGTCACGATGTTGGTTGTGTCGAGCCACGGGTGTGGCAAATCCACATCCCATTCCCA
The DNA here is from genome assembly GCF_029028125.1 of Pseudoduganella chitinolytica. Taxonomy (GTDB): domain Bacteria; phylum Pseudomonadota; class Gammaproteobacteria; order Burkholderiales; family Burkholderiaceae_D; genus Rugamonas; species Rugamonas chitinolytica. Next base: position 4,960,682 of record NZ_CP119083.1, on the reverse strand, counting down.
ACCAGGAAGCATCGGTTTTAGCCCGAAACTACAAAAAATATTCTCCAAGTCAAAGGTGGTGTGCTTCGGCCGCTACACTCTGAGTGTTCCGGCCGAAGCCAAACTGATCTGGGGAGGAGCCTCCTTCCCATCGGAAATAGTCCAAGTGAAGGGTAATTTCGACGACGTGAAAGCGATGGCAGCATCGGACCTCGCCCGACTCGAGAGCGCCGATAAGACCTTTGAACTCGTCCTTAACGGCGCCGGTCCGGTCCCGTCCAGCTGGCAGATTCGCTTTTACGAAGACGACTCGGCCAAACAGTTCCATCTGCTAACCTTTATCACCTATGTCAACAAGGACGACTGGGTGTTTGTCTTGCGGGGTTCGACCGGGTTCACGGTTGACGAAAAAGCCGTTGCGGCGCAACAGGCTGCCAGGGCAGCTGGGGTACGGCCGCGTGCGACCGATGAAGTACCGACTGAACCAGGCGCGTGCTTGGAGCAGGCTTTCCTCGCAGATAGCACCTATCGCGACCAGGAAATGATCAATGTAGGACTTTTCCTGCCCAGCCTGCCGGACGTGACGTTCTCGATTAGTTCAAACAAGGATGCCTACGGCGATTATCCGAAGGACGAATTCGAGAGAATGAAAAAGGAAGAGCTGTCCTTGCTGGCGCGGATCGACGCTGCCCAAAAAGAGCAAGGCATTGGCTATCCGCGCCGGACGGTCCTCCGAGAAGGCAAGCGTGCAGTCATGCATTGGGACGGCGAGGAATCACTGATCCGACGCCCCGACGGGGTCCACGATTTCGAATGGGGCTATATCGGCAAGCCTGGTGATGTGGCTTACCCGTCCGAACTCAGCGTGAACATGTACTCGAAAGTCGAGCATAACCAGGTAGGTGCGGCAAAGGCAGCATCGGTCAGCGACGAGGAGGCGCTAGCGCTTTGGGATAAGTTGCTGGGAGGCTTCCAGTTCAGGGTAAAGGTGCCCGGTGCACTACCCGGGTCCTATCCGGCTGCGGCCGCACCAGACGTAGGTGGCGGCGCGGCACAGTGAAAAAGGTCGCCTTAATGGCGCCGGGGAGGGTAGACGATGAAGCACATGGGAAGAAGCGTGATACGCATTGACGACAAAACCGATCACGGCGGCAAGGTCGTTGGGGCTAGTTCCACCACGATCGTCATGGGCAGGGCGGCCGCTTTGGAAGGCGACGCAGCGGAATGTCCACAGTGCAACGGGACGTTTGCAATTCGGCCAGCAGGCGACGGTCCTCGGCACCAAGGCAAGCCGTACGCATTTGAGGGTGACGTCACCGAATGCGGAGCTCGCCTGATCTCGTCCTTGTAGGGCGGCCGACACCAGACTTTCTACGGTCACGAAATTTATAAAACTCGGTTGAGTAACATGTCCTGTCACCTGCGCGGCGCTGCGCGAATCATCATCGTCACGATGTTGGTTGTGTCGAGCCACGGGTGTGGCAAATCCACATCCCATTCCCAACCAGCGAGCGTCCCCTCAAGCCCGAGAATACAAAAGATATTCTCTAACTCAAAGGTGATGTGCTTCGGCCGTTACGTTCTGCGCGTTCCGGCCGAAGCCGAGCTCATCTGGGGTAGTGCATCGGTTCCATCTGAAATCGTTGACGTTAAGGGGAATTTCGACGACCTAAAGTCGATGGTGGCGAAAGACATTGCGCGACTCGAGAGTGCCCGTAAGACCTTTGAGCTCGTCTTCAACGGACCGGGTCCAGTCCCGTCTAGCTGGCAGATTCGCTATTACGAAGACCACATCGCGAAGAAGCTAGATCTGATGATGTTTATCACGTATGTCAACAAGGATGGCAGGGTGTTCATCTTACGCGGCGCTGCGGAGGAAAAGGGCGAGGTGTCAGTTGTGGCGAATCAAGAGGCAGTCCGGGCCGCAAGTATACGCCCTCGCAATCCGGAAGAGGTTCCGAGTGAGCCAGGCTTCTGTCTGGACCATGCTTTCATCGCGGAGAGCACCTATCGTAGCCAGGAAATGGTTAACGTGGGAATATTCATGCCCAGCTTGCCGGACGTGACATTCTCGATAAGCTCGAACAAGGACGCCTACGCCGACTATCCGAAGGACGAGTTCGAGAGAAAGAAAAAGGAGGAGCTCTCCCTGTTAGCGCGAATCCGCGCCGCTCAAAAGGAGCAAGGGATGGCCTATCCGCAACGAACAGTTCTCCGAGAAGGCAAGCGTTCGGTGATGCATTGGGACGGCGAGGAATCACTGATTAAACGCCCCGACGGTGTCCACGACTTCGAATGGGGCTATATAGGCAAGCCACTTGATGTGGCTTACCCGTCCGAAATCATCGTGAACATGTACTCTAAGGTCGAGCATGATCAGGTCGGCGCCGCGAAGGTGGTATCGGTCAGCGACGACGAGGCGCTAGCGGTCTGGGACAAGTTGCTAGCTGGACTGCAGTTCCGCGTGAAGGTGCCTGGTGCGCCACCGGGCTCGTATCCGGCAACGCCCGCACCAGAGGCTGGTGGCGCCGTGTCACAGTGAAAAGGTCGCCTTAATGGCGCCGGGGAGGGTAGACGATGAAGCACATGGGAAGAAGCGTGATACGCATTGACGACAAAACCGATCACGGCGGTAAGGTCGTGGGGGCTAGTTCCGGCACGATTGTCATGGGCAGGTCGGCCGCTCTGGACGGCGACACCACCGAGTGCCCCCGCTGCAAAGGAACGTTTGCGATTCGGCCTGCCGGCGACGGTCCCCGACACGAGGGGAAGCCGTACGCATTCGAGGGGACACCACTGAGTGCGGGGCTCGCTTGATCGCGTCCTTTTAGAGGCGGGCCACCGTGCCGGCGCCGATGATGGCGGTCCGGCTCAGCCGGCCAGGATACGATCGCTCGCCGGCTTTTCGCCGTGCTGGCCCACTCAGCCATCGCGGGAAGTTGTTATCCACAATGGACCACGTCGGTGCTTGCGTTGCGGTAGGCCAGCCATTGGCCAGGGAGAACGTTGTTGTTCACAACACCCGAATGAACCCCGCCCGCACGGCCACGCGATCGCCACAATCGAAATGCCACCACTCGCTGTTGATGCCGACAAAGCCGGCGCCGAACATGGCGTCGCGCAGCAGTTGGCGGTTGGTGACCTGCTGCGCCGTCAGGGCGCCGCGCGCCAGCATCTCGGCTTCCAGCGCCGGGTGCGAACGCTCGCTCAGGTCGTCGAATCCCGTGCCCATGTCCAGCTCGCGCCCCGCGCTATCGAGGATCGTCACGTCCACCGCCATGCCGTACGAGTGAATCGAGCCGCGGATCGGGTCGGCCAGGTACATACGCAGGTCCGTTCCCGCCAGCGCATCCCACAGCTGTTCCTGCACGCGATGCGGGCGCAAGGCGTCCAGGATCAGCAGCGTGTGGTCGGGCCGCACGCCAGCCAGCCAGGCGACGACACGTTCGATGGCAGCCGCCGCGTCGCGGTGCAGCCAGGCGCAATCGAGCGGCGAGTACAGGTCGCGACCGACGAAGTTGGCGGGACTGGCGTAGCGCAGGTCGACGGCGATGCCGCCGATCGTGGACAGGTGGCGGAATTCGGGACAACCCGGCACCTGCTCGCTCGCCAGCGTGCGCGTGGTCATGGCGGCGTGTCCAGGCAGGCCAGCGCCGCGGCGGCAATGGCGTCCGCCAGTTGCCGCGCTCCGTGCGACAGGGGCGCATGGCCGGCGGTCAGCAGGTACAGGTGGATCGGGATGGCCGGCGCCAGGGGCCGGCGCTGCACCAGGTGCGGCTGCGCCGAGGCGGCCGTGAAAGGATCGACGACGGCCATGCCGCCGCCCGCCTCCACCAGCAAGCGGGCAATCTGGTACGTCTGCACCACCGTGCGAAAGACGGGGTGCACGTCCTGCGCCTCGCACGCGGCCAGCACCAGTTCGCCCAGCGGGTCGTTGTCGGCATGGCCCACCAGTTCCCCTTGCAGGCCGGCGGGGGACAGCGGCGTGGCCGCCTCCCCGGCCGCCCACGTGCCGGCCGGCGCGATGACGGTCATGACACCTTGCGCCAGCGGCTCGGCCACGATGCCGGGATGGCGTGGGTCCTGCAGCGACAATGCCAGGTCGGCCTCGCCCAGGCGCAGCATGTGGACGATCTCGCTGGTGTGGTGCGTGGCAAGCTCGCAGCGGGTGGCGGGAAAATCGCGGCGCCAGCGGCTCATGGCCGGCGGCAGCACGCTGCCCGCGATCGTCGGCGTGCATACGAGCCTGATCGTCTCCACTGCCCGCGTCTTCAGGCCCGCGGCCAGGCGGCGCACGCCTTGCAGGTCGCGGTGCAGCTTTTCCGTTTCAACGAACAGGCGGTGCGCTTCCGGTGTCGGATACAGCTTGCCGCGTACCCGCTCGAACAGCGGCATCCCCAGCTGCAGCTCGCAATGCTGCAGCACCTTGGTCACGGCCGGCTGCGAGATGTGCAGGACCTGGGCCGCGCCGCTGATGGTGCCGACCTGCATGATCGCGTGGAACACCTCGATATGGCGCAGCCGCATGTCCGGCTCCCCGTTATTGCGCGGTGGCGGTGGCCGCCGTCGGCGCGGCCGGTAATGCCGGCTGCGCGATCTTTGGCTTGGGTGCCGTCAGCACGTCCAGGATCGCGGCGCTTTCCGCGTCCGGCACGCCGTCGTAGTTGGCTTGCCGGTATTTGGTCTGGAACGCCACCAGCACATTGTGCGTGGCCTGGTCGAACACGCCCGTCTGCGGCACCGCGTAGCCGTGCTGCGCCAGGCGCTTCTGGAACCACACCGCATCCGGCACGTTGTTCTCGTACTTGGCGCGCATCGCCGCGACCTGGGCCGCTTCCGGCCATGCGACCAGGCCGGCGTCCGCCAGCTGCTTCCACGGGAACAGCGGGCCCGGGTCCTGCTTGCGCTGCGGCGCGATGTCGGAGTGGCCGAGGATGTTCTCCGGCGCCACCTGGTGGCGGGCGACGATGTCCTTCAACAACGGAATCAACTGGTCGATCTGCGCCTGCGGGAACGGGTAATACGTGCGCTTGCCGTCCGGCGTCTCCGTAAAGCCGGCATTGACGATCTCGATGCCGATCGAGCTGTTGTTCAGGTTCGTGTAGTTCTTCCAGCTGGACAGGCCGGCATGCCACGCCGAGTTCTTCTCGTCCACCAGGCCGTAGATCTTCGGCGCCGCGCCGTCCGTCAGCAGGTAGTGGGCCGACACCTCTTTCTCCGTCAGCAGCATGATCGAGCGCTGCACGTCCGCCACCGTGTAGTGCAGCACGACGAATCGCACGCGGCTGTTCTGGCCTTTCGACACCAGCGAGCGGTCGACCGTGGGGCCGCCCGGCGGCGGCGCCGTGGCGCAGCCGGCCAGCAGCGCCAGCACGGCAAGGGTGGAAGCAAAGGGTAGTCGTTTCATCGTTGTGTTCATGAGGTGGTGGGCCGGGCCGCCAGACGGGCCGCGGCAAAATGGGGTTGCGCAGTGCGCTGCGCCAGCGCCAGCGAGGCGGGCAAGGTCGCACGCATCGTGTCGAAAATCAGCGGATGCAGTGCGGCGGCGCGGCCGGCCAGCACGATGGGACGAGGACCGAAGCGCGCCACCAGCGCCTGCGCCAGCCGGGCCAGTTCGACGCCGGCCGCCTGCAGGATGGCGCGCGCTTCCACATCGTTGTCGGCGCTGTGCGCCACCGCCAGCGCCAACTGGCCGATCTCGCCGCGCTCGCGCCCATAGATGAACTGGCGCGAGAACGACCAGTCGCTGCCGCCGACGTGCTCGAACACGGCGCGCGCCAGCGTGGAATCCTGCCAGGCGCCCGGTGCTTCGTCCTCGCGGCGCCAGATGCGGCGCATCGCTTCGCGCGCGATCCAGAAGCCGCCGCCGCCATCGTCCAGCACGACACCGCGACCGCCGGCCCGGTGCAGCGTGCCGTGGATGTCGATGAACGCGGCAATCGAGCCCGTGCCCGCGTACACCAGGTAGCCCTCGCCCGGCGCGAAGCTGTCCAGGCAGGCGATTTCGATGTCGTTGCACAGGCCGATGGCGCCCGCGTCGACGGCCAGCAGTTGGGCCAGCCAGTCCGTCAGCACGGCGCTGTCGCCGCCGAAGCCCGTCAGGCCGGCGCAGATGCGCTTCGGCCGGCCATGCGCCTGCACCTGCGTGGCCAGGGTCGCGAAGACCGACTGCAGCCGCTCGCGCCCGGCCGGGCTGCCCATCTGCAGGGCCGACATGCCGGCCACGTGGCCGGACGCGACGATGGCGCCATCCCGCCGTGCCAGCGCCCAGCGGGTTTCGGTGCCGCCCGCGTCGATGCCCAGGCCAAGGTCGGAATCGGAACTGTCCATAATCGTCGAGTGTACGGCCAAATCGCGGCCGCTGCCGGTCATCCGGTTGTCGGCACGCTACAGCTTCGCGGTGGCGCGGGCGCTCTCGTTGCCCAGCCGGTCCACGGCCGTGACGACGACGGCGCGGGCCGGCACGCCCGCATCGTCCGCCAGCACGACTTCAGCACGGCTGGCCGCGGCGGTCGTGAAGCGCCATTCGTCGCCGTAGCGGGCCCAGATCGCGTACTGCACGGCGTTCTTGGGCGTGCTCAAGCTGATCGTCAGCCCGTTCGTGCCGCGTTTGAGTGCCAGGGACGGCGTGGCCGGCGCGCGGTCGCCCAGCCAGGGCGACGCCGGGATCAGGGCGGCACTCTGGTAGCTGTTGCGTTTCAGCTTGTCCGCCAGGCCGGCGCGGTTCTGCATCAGCGCGGCCATGCTGAAGTGCACGTGGCCGTTGACGGTGGGGCGCATGCGCGTGACGTCGATCTGCTGCACGATTTCGTCGGCGCTGAACGGCTTCGGGCTGCCATCCGCCGTCTTGCTGGTGAAGATGCCGGGCCAGACGTGGCGCGCGTGCGTGTTCTGCGCCAGCCAGTAGTCCAGCAGCACGGGGAAGGCCTGCGGCGCCTGCGCGATGGGCCAGTACAACTGCGGCGCCAGGTAGTCGAGCCAGCCCTTTTGCAGCCACGTCTCGGCGTCCGCGTACAGCTTGTCGTACTGCGAGAAGCCGGCGATGCCGGGCGGGCGTCGGTCCGGCCGGCCGATGCCGAACGGGCTGATGCCGAACTTGACCCACGCCTTCTCGCGGTGGATGCCCGTGTAGATCGCCTCGATCAGCTTGTCGACGTTCTGCCGGCGCCAGCTGGCGCGATCGAGCTTGCCGCCGCCCTGCACGTAGCGCTGCCACGACGGCTGGTCGGGGAATTCCACTTCCGGCTTCTGCCACGCCGGCACGTCCAGCGCCGCCGCCTCCGCGCCGCTGGCGCCGGGCGCCTCGATCGGGTACGGATAAAAGTAGTCGTCGATGTGGACGCCGTCGATGTCGTAGCGGCGCACCACGTCCAGGATGACTTCCAGCGTGTGGCGCGAGGCCGCTTCCTCGCCCGGGTCCATCCACAGGTATTTGCCGTACTTCTTCACCGCTTGCGGCGTGGTGTTGGCGATGTGCTCTTTCGCCAGCGGCGAGCGGGCCGCCGAATGACGGGCGCGGTAAGGATTGAACCATGCGTGCAGCTCCAGGCCGCGCAGGTGTGCCTGGGCGACCCAGAATTGCAGCGGGTCCCACGCCGGTTGCGGTTCCTTGCCCTGCTTGCCCGTCAGGTATTCCGACCACGGCTCCAGCGGAGATGGATAGATCGCGTCGGCGCTGGGACGCACCTGCAGCACGATGGCGTTCAGGTTCAGCGCCTTGGCGCGGTCGAGGATGGCCAGCGCCTCCGCCTGCTGTTTCGCGGGCGGCAGGTTGCTGCGGCTGGGCCAGTCGATATTGGCCACCGTCGATACCCACGCCGCGCGGAATTCCCGCGGCGACGGCGGCGGCTGCTCGCCGGTGTAGTGGGGCGGCTCGTGGCTGGCGACGGGCACGCCAGCCGCGCCAGGGCCGGGCCGGGGCGACGTCGTTGTCGTCGTGGTGCACGCTGCCAGGATCGCCGCCAGGCCACCGGCGGTACCTGCGGCCAGGGTCAGCCGCTTCTTCGGATTGAAAGCCAAAACCATACCTCGTCTATCTGATCTGCGCCCGCTGGCGCAGCGCGGTATTGTAAACCGTGCCCCGGCCCGGCCCCCGCCCTATTCGCGGCCAAAGGCCGGATCGACCTTGATCAGCGCCGTCATGATGAACGCCGGGATGGTGGCCAGGCAGACCCAGATGAAGAAGTGCTGGTAGCCCAGCCACTGCTGCAGGTAGCCGCTGGCCATCTGCGGCACCATCATCCCGAGCGCCATGAAGCCGGTGCAGATGGCGTAATGGGCGGTCTTGTGCTCGCCGTCCGCCACCATGATCATGAACATCATGTAGGACGTGAAGCCCAGCCCATAGCCGAACTGCTCGATCGCCATCGCCACGGCGATGATGACGATATTGTCCGGCAGCGCCGTGGACAGGTAGACGAACACCAGGTCCGGCGCGTGGATGATCAGCGCCATCGGCCACAGGCACCGTTTCAGGCCGAAACGGGAGATCAGGAGACCACCCAGCAGGCCGCCCAGCGTCAGCGCGATCACGCCGACGGTGCCGTAGACCACGCCGACCTCCGTATTGTCCAGGCCCAGCCCGCCCTTCTCGGCCGGATCGAGCAGGAACGGCACCACCATTTTCAGCAGTTGCGATTCGCCCAGCCGGAACAGCAGCAGGAAGCCCAGGATCGTCAGGATGCCCTCCTTGCGGAAGAACGACACGAAGGTGGCGAAGAATTCCTTCGCCCCGCCGCCACTCGAGCGCACCGGACCGTCACCCGCGGCATGCGGCAGCAGGAAGAAGTGGTAGACGGCGAGGATCGCGAACACCGCGGCCAGCAGCGCGAAGATGACGGCCCAGGCGACGTGGGCATCCCCGGTCTGGCGGATCAGGAGGCCCGACAGCGCGACCAGCACGCCCTGCCCCGTGATGTTGGCCAGCCGGTAGAACGTGCTGCGCACCCCCACGAACGCGGCCTGCTGCTTCTGCGGCAGCGCCAGCATGTAGAAGCCGTCGGCCGCGATGTCGTGCGTGGCGGAGCTGAACGCCATCAGCCACAGCACCGCCAGGCTGACCTGGAAGAACGCCGGCAAGTGCGTCGTAAACGCGACCAGCGCGAAGGCGACGGCGATGGCGCCCTGCAGCGCGACCACCCAGCGCCGCTTGGTGCCGAACATGTCGACGACGGGTGCCCACAATGGCTTGATCACCCACGGCAGGTATAGCCAGGAGGTATAGAACGCGATGTCGGCGTTGGAAAAGCCCGTGTTCTTGTACATCACCAGCGCCAGCGTCATCGCTGTGAAGTAGGGAATGCCCTGGCCGAAATACAGGGTCGGGATCCAGGCCCAGGGTCTACGCGGTACGGCCTTGGGTACTGCCTGGGGTACGGCCTTGCTTTCTGCTTCCATCACATCCTTGTCTCGTTGTCGTTGCCGCGGGATGCGCGCGGCACCGGTGCGGCTTACCCGTCCACGGCCGCGCGCAAGCTGCCGCCGGCGCGCGCCAGCAGCGCTTCCGCCTGGTCGACCGGCACCTGGCGCCGCAAGGCGACGATCGCCACCTTGACATGATAGCCACACGCTTCCAGCGCGGCGCGCGCCGCGGTTTCTTCCGCGCCCGTGGCATGCATCGTCAGGCGCAGCGCCCGCGTGTACAGCTTCGCATTAGTGGGTTTCAAGTCTACCATCAAGTTCCCGTACACTTTGTGCAGGCGCACCATGATGGCGCTGGAGATGGTGTTCAGGGCGATCTTCTGCGACGTTCCCGCTTTCAGGCGCGTGCTGCCGGAGATGATCTCGGACCCGGTGTCGAGCGTGATGCCGATGTCCGCTTCGCCCGCCAGCGGCGAGCCGGCGTTGTTGGCGATCCCGATCGTCAGCGCGCCGGCCGTGCGGGCCGCATGCAGCGCTCCCAGCACGTACGGGGTGCCGCCGGAAGCGGCCAGCAGCAGCACGACGTCGTCGGGGCCCGGCCTTGCCGCCGCCATGTCGCGCCCGCCCTGGTCGTAATCGTCTTCCGCGCCCTCCACCGCGACGAACATCGCGCTTTCGCCGCCGGCCAGCAGGGCGACGGCGCGCTCGTGCGGCCAGGAGAAGGTGGGATAGAGTTCGACGCTGTCCAGCACCCCCAACCGGCCGGAGGTGCCGGCGCCGACATACAGCAGTCGTCCGCCCGCCTCGATGCGGGGCACGGCCGCCTCGACGGCGCGGGCGATGCGGGGCACGGCATTGCGCACGGCCTGCACGGCATTGAACTGGTCGTCGACAAAGGCGGCCACCAGTTCGGGCACCGGGTACTGGTCCAGCAACGGATGTTGCGGACTGGGAGTTTCGGTTTTCAGCATCGGCATCTTCATCCGTTGATACGGACTCAGTGTAATACCGGATGCAGGGCGCCTGCGTATGAAACGTACGGTGCGGGGCATTCCCGCAAGTTATGCCAGGTCAGCCGCGCCGCATTTCCGCCACAAAGTCGTAGTGATCGCTGCGGCAATAGGAGTGCGTCAGCTCCACCGCCTCGCCCGACGCGAGGTAAGCGATGCGGGTGATGAACAGCACGGCCTGGCCCTCGGGCACGTCCAGCTGGCGGGCCAGCTCGGCCGACGCGTTCATCGCGCGGATGTGCTGCAGCGCCCGCGCCGGCGCCTTGCCATTCTTCTCCAGGAACTGGTACAGCGAATCGCCGACCGATTCCGGCTGCGGCACGACGCTGTACGGCAGCACGCTCACCTCGTACGCCATCGCCACGTCGTCGGCCAGGCGCAGGCGCTCCAGCCGCGCCACCTTGCTGTGCGGCGACAAGCCAAGGCTCATCTGCTCGTCCGCGCTGGCCGTGACGATTTCCCGCTTCAGCCAGCGCGAACCGGGCTTGTAGCCGCGCTGCTGCAGCTGTTCGGAAAAGCTCGACAGGTTCGACAGCGGCTGTTCGATGCGCGGCGCGATGTAGTTACCGGAGCCGCGCCGGCGCACGACCAGGCCCTGTTCGACCAGCTGGTCGATCGCCTTGCGCGCCGTGACCCGGGACACATTCAACTGCTCGGACAGTGTCCGTTCCGAGGGCAGGGCCTGGTCGACCTGGTAGCGGCCGGCCCGCACGTCGTCGGTCAGCTTGCGCGCGATCTGCATGTACAGCGGCGAATTGTCGGTGATGTCTTGCTGGTCTTGCACGGTCGTTACCCTTCTCGTCAAGCCGGTAGTGTACCGGCGTTGGACCGACACCGTGGCAAAAGCCTTGCGCGAACGTGGCGCGGCCGGCTCAGGAACCGCGCACCAGCGTGCGCCGCAGCAGGCGATAGCCCTGGGGCGCGCTGTAGCGCAGGCGGCACACCAGCATGTCGCCGGGGGGCGTGCGCACCACCAGCGTAAGCTGCTCGCCGGCCACGCGCAGCAGCGCGCCGCCGGGTGCGGGTGGCGCCAGCGCGGTCGCCATCGTCGTCACCAGCTCGCCCGGCAGCGCGCCGGCGTGCAGCACCGCCTCGCACAGCAGGCGAGCGGGGCATGACAGGTCGATGGCAACAGGGCTTGATATTGTAAAAACATTCATTGCCAACAATGCATTCAAATCGTAAGCAAATGTCATGAAATTGTCGCGCCCAGGCGCATCACCCCTGGTTATGACCGGCGCATCAGCATTCATTGGCACGGCGCCCGGACCCGCGCGTAAGCTGTTGCTCCACTCAACCGGACGCCGACCATGCCGCAACCTTCCCATTCGTTCAACCAGCACGCCCTCGTCATCGGCGGTGGGGTGGTCGGGCTGGCGAGCGCGTGGTGGCTGCTGGAGGCAGGCTTTCGCGTCACCTTGCTGGAGCGCGCGCCCGGCGTGGGCCTGGGCGCCAGCCAACGCAACGGCGGCCAGCTCAGCTACCGCTACGTGGCGCCGCTGGCCGATGCCGGCGTCCCGCTGAAAGCCCTGCAGTGGCTGTTCCAGGCCGACGGGCCACTGCGCTTCCGGCCCGAGGCGGACTGGCGCCAGTGGCGCTGGCTGGCGGCCTTCCTGGCCAATTGCAATGGCGCCAAGAATCGCCGCACGACGGCCAAGCTCCTCCAGCTGGGAGAATTGAGCCGCCAGAAAATGGCGCAGCTGGCCGTGCACGTGCCGCTGGCGGACTTCGGCTGGCGCCAGGCCGGCAAGCTGGTGGTGTACCGTTCGCCCGCGCTGTTTGCGGCGGCCGTGGCGCGGACCGATGCGGACAACAGCCGCCGCATCGTCAGCGCGCCCGAGATCCCGGCGCTGGAGCCGGCGCTGGCCGACCTGGCACCGCAACTGGCCGGCGGCATCTTCAATGCGGGCGAGGCGGTGGCCGATTGCCATGCGTTCTGCGTGGCGCTGGCGGCGCGGCTGCGCGAGCATCCACGTTTCGAAGGCATCGTCCATGGCCGCGCCACCAGCCTGTTCGTCGAAGGGAACCGGATCGCGGGCGTGCAGACGGACGAGGGCTGGGTGCAGGCCGACCACTACGTGCTGACGGCCGGCATCCACAGCCGCGACCTGGCGGCCGGTGCCGGCATCCGGCTGCCGCTGTACCCGCTGAAAGGCTACAGCCTGACGGCGCCGATCCGCCCGGGCGACGTGGCACCCGACATCAGCGTCACCGATTTCGAGCGCAAGACGCTGTACGCGCGCATCGGCACGCACCTGCGCGTGGCCGCGATGGTGGACATGGTGGGCGACGATCCCGCGCTGGACCAGCGCCGCGTCGCCGGCCTGGCGCGGCGCGCACGCGAAGCGCTGCCGGCGGCGGCCGACTACACGCGGCTGGAAGCGTGGGCCGGGCTGCGCCCCGCCACGCCCAACAGCGCCCCGCTGCTGGGTCGCACCCGCCACCCCAACCTGTGGCTGAACGTCGGCCACGGCCCGCTGGGCTTCACGTTCGCGTGCGGCACCGCCGCCATCCTGGCCGACCTGATGCGCGGCGCCGCCCCGCCATTCGACCTCGACTTCCTCGCCTGGAAGTAATTGCAGAAAAAACGGTGACAGTCACCGATTTTCTGGCTCAGACACCCTTAAGCCGATATGGCGGATAATGTCGGCTTTCCATTGTCCGACTTGCAAATGTCCAAATCGAAGACGCCCGTCGGCTGCCCGTGCGGCGGGCCGGCGCTGGCGACCTGCTGCGGTCCCTTTCTCGACGGCTGGCGCGATCCGGCCCGGCAGCCGCCCACGGCGGAGGCGCTGATGCGTTCGCGCTATACGGCGTACACGCTGCGCAACGAGCCGTACCTGCTGGCGACGTGGCACCCGAGCACGCGGCCGACGGAGCAGATCGTCGACCCCGACGAGTCGTTGCAGTGGCTGGGACTTGAGGTAAAATCTGCTTTACGTTTACGTCAACGTAAAGTAGAACCCGCCAACCCGGACGAGGATTTCGTCGAGTTCGTCGCCCGCTTCCGTGTCGCCGGCAAAGGCCAGCGCCTGCACGAAGTGAGCCGCTTCCTGCGCGAGCCGGACCCGGCCCTGGGCGGCGCCGCGCGCTGGTTCTATGTGGACGGAGCATTTCCAGAAAAGCCATAAATACGCTAAAGGACAAGGGGACCGAATGCCGCACATCGAAAGCAAACTGAATTCGCGCAGCGAAGACTTCAAGACTAACGCGGCCGCCATGCAGGCGCTGGTCGACGACCTGCGCAGCAAGGTGGCCAAGGTCGCGCAGGGCGGCGGCGAAGCCGCCAGCGCGAAACACGTCGCCCGCGGCAAGCTGCTGCCGCGCGACCGCGTGCAGATGCTGCTCGATCCCGGCACGCCCTTCCTCGAGTTTTCCCAACTGGCCGCTTTCGAGATGTACAAGGAAGCCAGCGGCAATGACGCCGCGCCGTCGGCCGGCATCATCACCGGCGTGGGCCGCGTGGCCGGGCAGGAGTGCGTCATCGTCTGCAACGACGCCACCGTCAAGGGCGGCACCTACTACCCGATGACGGTGAAAAAGCACCTGCGCGCACAGGAGATCGCCGAGCAGAACAACCTGCCGTGCATCTACCTCGTCGACTCGGGCGGCGCCAACCTGCCGAACCAGGACGACGTGTTCCCCGACCGCGACCACTTCGGCCGCATCTTCTACAACCAGGCCAACCTGTCGGCCAAGGGCATCCCGCAGATCGCCGTGGTCATGGGTTCCTGCACCGCCGGCGGCGCCTACGTGCCGGCCATGAGCGACGAATCCATCATCGTCAAGGAGCAGGGCACGATCTTCCTGGGCGGGCCGCCGCTGGTGAAGGCGGCGACGGGTGAGGTGGTCAGCGCCGAGGACCTGGGCGGCGGCGACGTGCACACGCGCCTGTCCGGCGTCGTCGATCACCTGGCACAAAACGACCTGCACGCGCTGTCGCTGGCGCGCACCATCGTGTCGAACCTGAACCGCCAGAAGCCGCAGCAGGCACCCGTGCGCGAAACGGTCGAGCCGAAGTACGCGCCGGAAGAACTGTATGGCGTGATTCCCGTCGATACCCGTAAACCCTTCGACATCCGCGAAGTCATCGCCCGCATCGTCGACGGCAGCGAATTCGACGAGTTCAAGGCCCGCTACGGCACCACGCTGGTGTGCGGCTTTGCCCACATCTACGGCATGAAGGTCGGCATCATCGCCAACAACGGCATCCTGTTCTCGGAGTCGGCGCTGAAGGGCACGCACTTCATCGAACTGTGCTGCCAGCGCAAGATCCCGCTCGTGTTCCTGCAAAATATCACGGGCTTCATGGTGGGCCGCAAGTACGAGAACGAGGGCATCGCCCGCAACGGCGCCAAGATGGTGACGGCTGTCGCCACGGCGGCGGTACCGAAGTTTACCGTCATCATCGGCGGCAGCTTCGGCGCCGGCAACTACGGCATGTGCGGCCGCGCCTACTCGCCGCGCTTCCTGTGGATGTGGCCCAATGCCCGCATCTCCGTCATGGGCGGCGAGCAGGCCGCCTCCGTGCTGGCCACCGTCAAGCGCGACGGCATCGAAGGCAAGGGCGGCCAGTGGTCCGCGGAAGAAGAAGCAGCGTTCAAGCAGCCCATCAAGGAGCAGTACGAACACCAGGGCCACCCGTACTACGCCAGCGCGCGGCTGTGGGACGACGGCATCATCGACCCGGCCGACACCCGCATGGTGCTGGGCCTGGGCCTGTCGGCCGCACTGAACGCCCCCATTCCGGACACGAAGTTCGGTGTCTTCCGCATGTAAGGAGAAGCCATGCATTACGAAACACTGAACATCGATATCGCCGAGCGCCTGGCCACCGTCACGCTGGACCGGCCGGATGTGCGCAACGCCTTCAACGAGCAGGCCATCGCCGAACTGACGGCCGCCTTTACCGCGCTGGGCCAGGTCGAGTCGATCGGCGCGATCGTGCTGGCGGCAAGCGGCACGGCATTTTGCGCCGGCGCGGACCTGAACTGGATGAAGAAGATGGCCGGCTACTCGCATGACGAGAACCGCGCCGACGCCATGCAGCTGGCGAACATGCTGCGCACGATCTACCTGTGCCCGAAGCCCGTCGTGGCCAAGGTGCAGGGCGACTGCTATGCGGGCGGCATGGGCCTGGTCGCCGCCTGCGATATCGCGGTAGCCGCCGAGGAAGCCCACTTCTGCCTCAGCGAAGTGAAGCTGGGCCTGATCCCCGCTACCATTTCACCGTATGTCATCAAGGCGATGGGGGAGAACGCGGCGCGCCGCTACTTCCTCACCGCCGAACGTTTCAATGCCAGGGAGGCGCTGCGCATCGGCTTCGTGCACGAGGTGGCCAGCGCCGCCGCGCTGGACGGCCAGGTCGACACCATCGCGAAAGCTTTGATGTCGAACAGCCCGAACGCCGTGCGCGAAGCGAAGACGCTGGTGCGCGACATCGCCGGCCAGCACGTCACGGACGCGCTGGTAGCCGACACCGCGCAGCGCATCGCCAACATCCGCGCGTCGAACGAGGGCCGCGAAGGCGTGCGCTCGTTCCTCGAGAAGCGCAAGCCTTCCTGGCTCGCCTGATTAGGAGTTCTTGTTGTCGAATCAAAGCAGCGATTGGGTGTCCCGCAGCCTCGCCAGCGTGTGGCACCCGTGTACGCAAATGCAGCACCACGAAACCACGCCGCTGATCCCCGTCAGCCACGGCCGCGGCGCGTGGCTGTACGGCCATGACGGCCGCCGTTACCTGGACGGCATCAGTTCATGGTGGGTCAACCTGTTCGGCCACGCCAACCCGCGCATCAACGCGGCGCTGCGCGACCAGCTGGACAAGCTGGAACACGCCATGCTGGCCGGCTTCACCCACGAGCCGGTGATCGAGCTGTCCGAGCGCCTGGCCGCGCTGACGGGCCACCGCCTGGGTCACGCGTTCTATGCGTCCGACGGGGCGTCGGCCGTCGAGATCGCGCTGAAGATGAGTTTTCACTCGTGGCGCAACCGCGGCATGGGCGAAAAACAGGAATTCGTCTGCCTGCAGGGCAGCTACCACGGCGAGACCATCGGCGCGCTGGCCGTCACGGATGTGGCGCTGTTCAAGGACGCCTACGGCCCGCTGCTGCGCGCGGCGCAAACAGTGATGTCGCCGGATGCACGCCAGGCGCGCGAGGGTGAGACGGCGCAGGACGTGGCACGCCGCGCCGCGCTGGAAGTCGAGCGCCTGTTCGAGGAAAAGGCGGACAAGATCGCCGCCATCATCGTCGAGCCGCTGGTGCAGTGCGCCGCCGGCATGGCGATGCACGATCCGCTCTACCTGCAACTGGTGCGCGCGCTGTGCGACCGCTACGGCGTGCACCTGATCCTGGACGAGATCGCCGTCGGCTGCGGCCGCACCGGCACGTTCTTCGCATGCGAGCAGGCCGGCATCTGGCCGGACTTCGTCACGCTGTCGAAGGGCATCAGCGGCGGCTACCTGCCGCTCTCGCTCGTGCTCACCACCGACGATGTGTACCAGGCGTTCTACAGCGCCGACGTGACGCGCGGCTTCCTGCACTCGCACTCGTACACGGGCAACCCGCTGGCCTGCCGCGCTGCGCTGGCCACGCTCGACATTTTCGCGCAGGACGACGTGCTGGCGGCGAACCGCGCCAAGGCCGAACGCATCGCCGCCGCGCTGGCCCCATTGCGCCAGCACGCACGCGTCAACAACTTCCGGCAGCAGGGCATGATCTGGGCGTTCGACGCGACCGGCGTGAACAACACGTTCTCGCGCCGCTTCTTCGCCCACGCCACCGAGCAGGAACTGCTGCTGCGCCCCATCGGCAACACGGTCTACCTGATGCCGCCCTATATCCTGTCCGACGAGGACATCGACCTGCTCGCGGCCCGTACGCTGGCCGTGTTCGACCGAACGATCGCGAGCTGACATGAAACTGCTGAACCAACTGGAAGAGCGCCTGCACGACCTGCACGAGCAAAGCCTGATCCGGGTGCGCAAGACGGTCGAGACGCCATGCGGCCCACGCGTGAGCGTGGACGGCCGGGCCATGCTGGCCTTCTGCAGCAACGATTACCTGGGCCTGGCCGGCCACCCGGCCGTCGTCGCCGCGCTGCAGGAAGGCGCCGCGCGCTATGGCGCGGGCAGCGGCGCCTCCCACCTGATCAGCGGGCACACCAGCGCCCACGTGGCACTGGAAGAGCGGCTGGCCGCGTTCGTCGGCCCGTACCTGGTCGAGCCGCGCGCGCTGAGCTTCTGCACCGGCTACATGGCCAACCTGGCCGTCATCACGGGCCTGGCCGGTGTCGACAAGGACACGGCCATCTTCAGCGAAGCGCTGAACCATGCTTCGCTGATCGACGGCGCCCGGCTGGCGCGCACCACGGTCAAGGTCTATCCGCATGCGGACCTGGCGGCGCTGGCAGCGCTGCTGGCCGAGAGCACGGCGCTCAACAAGATCGTCGTCACCGACAGCGTGTTCTCGATGGACGGCGACCTGGCGCCGCTGCCGGCCTTACTGGCGCTGTGCGAACGGCATGACGCCTGGCTCGTCGTCGACGACGCGCACGGCTTCGGCACGCTGGGCGCGACGGGGCGGGGCGCGCTGGAGCACTTCGACCTGCGCTCGCCGAACCTCGTCTACATGGGCACGCTGGGCAAGGCGGCCGGTGTCGGCGGCGCCTTCGTGGCCGCGCACAAGACCGTGATCGAGACCCTGATCCAGCGTGCGCGTCCCTACATCTTCACGACGGCCGCGCCGCCCGCGCTGGCGCACGCGCTGCTGACGAGCCTGGACATCATCGCGGGCGACGAGGGCCGCGCCCGCCGCAGCCAGCTGCAGGCTTTGGTGGCACAATGGCGCGAGAGCCTGCAATTGCGACGCTGGCAGCCGCTGGCCTCCGACACGGCCATCCAGCCCGTCGTCATCGGCCGCAACGACGAAACCATGCGCGTGGGCGCCGCCCTGTACGAACAGGGCATGTGGGTCGGCGCGATCCGCCCGCCTACCGTCCCGGCGGGCACGTCCCGGCTGCGCGTGACGTTCTCGGCCGCGCACACGGCAGACGAGGTGGCCCAACTGGCCGCCGCCCTGAATCAACTGGAAAGGACCTGAGATGGCACTCGAAGATCCTGTGATCGCCCCCGACGCCACTGTCGTCGCCGACCTCGAGCCGGCGCTGGCCGTGGAATCCGCTCCGGTGCCGGCACCGGCAGCGGCCGGCATTCCGCCGCGTTTTGCCTGCTTCGTCACCGGCACCGATACCGAGATCGGCAAGACGCTGGTCTCGTCCGCGCTGCTGCACGCGCTGGTGCAGCGCGGCGTGCGCGCCTGCGGCATGAAGCCCGTCGCGGCCGGCGCCGTGCTGCGCGACGGCCGCCTGCACAACGACGACTGCGACCAGCTGGAAGCGGCCGGCAACGTGCACCTGCCGCAATCGATCACGACGCCGTTCCTGCTGAAGGAACCGGCCGCGCCGCACATCGCCGCCGCGCTGGAGCACGTCGCGATCGATCCCGTGCCGATCCTGGCCGCGTACCTGGAAGTGGCCGCGGCCAGCGATGCCACGGTCGTCGAAGGCGTCGGCGGCTTCCGCGTGCCGCTGACCGATACGTACGACACCGCCGACCTGGCGCAGCAGCTCGACCTGCCCGTCATCCTCGTCGTCGGCATGCGCCTGGGCTGCATCAACCACGCGTTGCTGACGGTCGAAGCCATCGCCGCGCGCGGCCTGAAGCTGGTTGGCTGGGTCGCCAACGCACTGGAACCGGAGATGGCGTTCGCCGGCGAGAATATCGCCGCGCTGGCCGCCCGCATCCCCGCGCCGCTGCTGGGCCGCGTGCCCCGGCTGCGCGAACCGTCGGCCGCCGCCTGCGCCGAGTACCTCGATTTATCGGGCCTGCCGAACTGGCCGGCCCACCGCACCAACACGCCGTAACAAACGATTAAGGAAGAACACGATGTCCCTGCATGAACCGAAAACCGTCGCCCTGCACCGCCCGACCGCGGCCATCAAGCTGCCGGAAGCGGCCACCTGGCCGCGCGAAGACGTGCTGGCACTGTTCGAGCTGCCGTTCAACGAACTGATGTTCCGGGCGCAGGAAGCCCATCGCGCCAACTTCCCGGCCGGCGACGTGGAACTGGCGACGCTGCTGTCGATCAAGACGGGTGGCTGCGAGGAAGACTGCGGCTATTGCCCGCAGGCCGCGCGCTACGACACGGGCGTGGAAGCGAAGAAGATCCTCGACACCGCCACCGTGCTGGAAGCGGCGAAGCAGGCCAAGGAGAACGGCGCCACCCGCTTCTGCATGGGCGCCGCCTGGCGCAGCCCGAAGGACCGTGACATGGACAAGGTCGAGGAAATGGTGCGCGAAGTGAAGGCGCTGGGACTGGAAACCTGCGCCACCCTGGGCATGCTGGAAGAGCAGCAGGCCGAGCGCCTGAAGGCCGCGGGCCTGGACTACTACAACCACAACCTGGACACGGCGCCGGAGTTCTACAACAACGTGATCTCCACGCGCGAATACCAGGACCGCCTGGACACGCTGGGCCACGTCCGCAACGCCGGCCTGAAGGTCTGCTGCGGCGGCATCGTGGGCATGGGCGAAACGCGCGAGCAGCGCGCCGGCCTGATCGCCCAGCTGGCCAACCTGAACCCGTACCCGGAATCGGTGCCGATCAACCACCTGGTGCAGGTGGAAGGCACGCCGCTGCACGGCATGGACCGCCTCGATCCGCTGGAATTCGTGCGCACGATCGCCGTGGCGCGCATCACGATGCCGAAGGCGCGCGTGCGCCTGTCGGCTGGCCGCCGGGAACTGGGCGAAGCCGTGCAGGCGATGTGCTTCCTGGCCGGCGCCAACTCGATCTTCTACGGCGACAAGCTGCTGACCACCGATAACCCGGAAGCCAACGACGACCGCGCCCTGCTGGAGAAACTGGGCCTGCCGACCCGCGCCGCGACGCTGGAGTCCGTACAGAAGGAAGCCTGCGGCTGCTAAGCGCCGCATCGACCCCATAAAAAGGCCCGAGAGCCAGAGGAGGAGACATGTTCAAGAAAGTCCTGATCGCCAACCGGGGCGAGATCGCCTGCCGCGTGGCCGCCACGGCCCGGCGCATGGGCATTCGCACGGTTGCCGTGTATTCGGAAGCGGATGCGAACGCCAAGCACGTCGCCGTGTGCGACGAGGCGGTGCTGCTGGGTGCCGCGCCGGCCAAGGAAAGCTACCTGTGCGGCGACAAGATCATCGCCGTCGCGCTGGCCACCGGCGCGGAGGCGATCCACCCCGGCTATGGCTTCCTGTCCGAAAACGCCGAGTTCGCGGAAGCGTGCACCGAGGCGGGCCTGGTGTTCATCGGCCCGCCGGCATCGGCCATGCGCGCGATGGGATCGAAGTCCGCCGCGAAGTCGCTGATGGAACAAGCCAACGTGCCGCTGGTCCCGGGCTACCACGGCGACGAGCAGGACCCGGACTTCCTGCAACGCCAGGCCGACCGCATCGGCTATCCCGTGCTGCTGAAGGCCTCCGCCGGCGGCGGCGGCAAGGGCATGCGCGTCATCGAGAATGCCGAGGGCTTCAAGGAAGCGCTGGCCTCGTGCAAGCGCGAAGCCATCAGCTCCTTCGGCGACGACAAGGTGCTGGCCGAGAAATACCTGCTGCGCCCGCGCCATATCGAGATCCAGGTGTTCGCGGACACCCACGGCAACTGCATCTACCTGTTCGAGCGCGACTGCTCGGTGCAGCGGCGTCACCAGAAGGTGCTGGAGGAAGCGCCCGCGCCAGGCATGACCGACGAACGCCGCGCGGCGATGGGCGATGCGGCCGTGGCGGCCGCCAAGGCCGTCGGCTATGTCGGCGCCGGCACGGTGGAATTCATCGCCAACCAGGATGGCTCGTTCTACTTCATGGAAATGAACACGCGCCTGCAGGTCGAGCACCCGGTCACGGAAATGATCACCGGGACGGACCTGGTGGAGTGGCAGCTGCGCGTGGCAGCCGGCGAGCCGCTGCCCAAGCAGCAGGACGAGCTGCGCATCCACGGCCACGCGATCGAGGCGCGCATCTATGCCGAGAATCCGGACAAGGGCTTCCTGCCGTCGATCGGCACGCTGCGCCACCTGGAGACCCCTGGCGCCGTCAATTTCGAATTGGGCGGCAACAGCCTGCAGCCCGCTGCCGTGCGCGTCGATTCCGGCGTGCGCGAAGGCGATGCGATCTCGCCCTACTACGATCCGATGATCGCCAAGCTGATCGTGTGGGGCACCGACCGCAAGCAGGCGCTGGCACGCATGGCGCAGGCGTTGGCGCAGTACCAGATCGTGGGCCTCGCGGCCAATATCGCGTTCCTCAAGCGCTTGGTGGAGTCGGAGGCGTTCGCCAACGCCGACCTGGACACAGGCCTGATCGAACGCAACAAGGACGCCCTGTTCCCGCCGGCCCGCTCGGTCCCGGTGACCGCGCTGGCGCTGGCCGCCGTCGCGCTGATCGAGCAGGAGAAAGACCGGGCGGCGACGCAATCGGGCGCCAACGGCGGCGACCCGTGGGGCCAGGCGCTGGGCTGGCGCATGAATGCGCGCTTCATCCGCACGCTGTCGTTCACGGACGAACACGGCAAGGCGTACCAGCCGTGCTTCAAGTACCTGCCGCATGGCTGGGAACTGACGATCAAGGGCATCGACGTCGATGTCAGCCTGATGGCGCGCGCCGGCGTGGAGCTGTCGATCAAGCTGGGCGACACCTCCGTGCAGGGCTGCGTGCGGCGCGACGGCGATGCGTTCCACGTGTTTGTCGGCGGTGGCCACTACACGCTGCACTACAACGACCCGCTGGCCCATGCGGGCGAAGTCGAGAGCGAAGGCGGCCGCCTGACGGCGCCGATGCCGGGCAAGGTCGTCGCGGTGCTGGCCAAAGAGGGCCAGGACGTCAAGAAGGGCGAGCCGCTCGTCATCATGGAAGCGATGAAGATGGAGCACACCATCGCCGCGCCGCACGACGGCACGGTGGACGAGGTGCTGTACGCCGTGGGCGACCAGGTGACGGACGGCGCGCCGCTGCTGGCGTTCCGCGCCGCGGCCTGAGGGAGGCGCGATGCGTATCCTCCTGTACCGGGCCGACGGCAATATGGCGCCGTGGGCCGACGACTTCGCCCGGTACCTGCCGGGCGCAACCTGCGTGGCCTGGACCGAAGGGGAGAAGCCCGCGCCATGCGACTACGCCGTCGTGTGGGCGCCCCCCGAGGCGATGCTGCGCGAGCTGGCCGAGGTCAAGGCGATCTTCCTGATGGGCGCGGGCGCCGATGCGATCCTGCGCCATGGCGACGCGATCCCGCGCCACATTCCCATCGTGCGCCTGGGCGATGCCGGCATGGGCGTACAGATGGCCGAGTACGTTGCACATGCGGTGCTGCGTTACTACCGCCGCTTCGACCAGTACGAGGACCAGGCCGCGGTGGGCGAATGGCGCCCACTGCCGCCGCACGACAAGGCCGGCTTTGCCGTCGGCGTCATGGGCGTGGGCGCGCTGGGCCAGCGCATCCTGGAATGCCTGAAACCGTTCGGCTTCCCGCTGCACGCGTGGAGCCGCAGCGCGAAGTCGCTGGACGGCGTCACGTGCTTTGCCGGCGCCGAGGGGCTGGACACCTTCCTGCAGCGCACCCGCGTCGTCGTCTGCGTGCTGCCGCTGACGGAGGACACCTCCAATATCCTCAACCGCGCCAACCTGGCCAAGTTGCCGCCGGGGTCCTACGTGATCAACGTGGCGCGCGGCGCGCACCTGTCGGAGCCGGACCTGCTGACGTTCGTCAAGAGCGGTCATATCGCCGGGGCCACCCTGGACGTGTTCCGCCACGAGCCGCTGCCGCTGCAGCACCCGTTCTGGCAGGAGCCGCGCATCACGATCACGCCGCACATCGCGGCCATGACGCTGCGCGGGGAGAGCGTGCAGCAGATGGCCGAGAAGATCGCATTGCTGGAGCAGGGCCTGCCCTGCGCCGATATCGTCAACCGGGAACTGGGGTACTGATATGAGCCTGCCAAGCAAGGTGAAGATCGTCGAGGTGGGCCCGCGCGACGGCCTGCAGAACGAGAAGGAAAACGTCCCTGCCGACGTCAAGATCGAGCTGGTGAACCGCCTGACGGCCGCCGGCTTCGCCAACATCGAGGCGGCGTCGTTCGTGTCGCCCAAGTGGATACCGCAGATGGCCACCAGCCGCGAGGTCATGGCGGGCATCGTGCGCAAGCCGGGCGTGATCTATTCGGCGCTGACGCCGAACATGCAGGGCTTCGAGGCGGCGCTGGCCGCGGGGGCCGGCGAAGTCGTGATCTTCGGCGCGGCGTCGGAGGCGTTCTCGCAGCGCAACATCAACTGCTCGATCGCGGAATCGATCACGCGCTTCGAACCGGTCGCCAAGGCGGCCAAGGAACACGGCCTGCGCTTGCGTGCCAGCGTCAGCACGGCTTTCGGCTGCCCGTACCAGGGCGAGGTGCCGCTCGAATCGGTGGCCTACGTAGTGGCGCGCATGCGCGACCTGGGCTGCGACGAGATCGATATCGCCGACACGATCGGCGTGGCCACGCCAAGGAAGACGCAGGCAGTCATGCAGGCGGCCATTGGCGAGTTCCGCATCGACGGCCTGTCCGGCCACTTCCACGATACCTATGGCCAGGCGCTGGTCAATATCTACGCGGCGCTGGAGCTGGGCATCACGATCTTCCATTCGTCCGTCGCGGGCCTGGGTGGCTGCCCGTATGCCAAGGGCGCGACGGGCAATGTGGCGACGGAGGATGTGCTGTACATGATGAACGGGCTGGGCATCGAGACGGGAGTGGACCTGGATGCCGTGGTGGATGCTGGCGCATTCATTTCGCAGTTCCTGGGGCGCAAGGGGGCGAGCCGGGTGGGGAATGCGATTCTGGCGAAGCGGGCGGGATAAATCGGAGGTTGGGGTCTGTCCCTGCGGGACTGACCCCGAAGTTAACTAGTAGCGAGCAAAGTTCGGGCTCAGTCCCCATGCTGGGACGGACCCCATAAAAAAACCCCGCAAGCCGAAACTCGCGGGGTTTTCTTTTGAATCTTGGTCGGAGTACAAGGATTCGAACCTTGGACCCTCTGGTCCCAAACCAGATGCGCTACCGGGCTGCGCTACACTCCGAAGAAGCAAGATAATACCGGCCGCCAACGATCTCGTCAACCCCGTCGCAAAATTATTTCGCCTTGACGTGGATGCCAAATAAACAATGTGCGAAGATTGATATTCTTTGGTCACTCCGGTTTCGCGCCATGCAGTCAACGTCCCCCTTCCTCGCGCCGCGCCGCCATGCGCTCCTGGCGGGATTGGCCGTCTCCGTGCTGCTGCACGCGCTGCTGCTGTTCTACCTGCGCCTGCCGACCGCTACGCCGGTCGCGCCGGACCGGCGGGCGTGGACGCAGTTGCTGACGGTGCGCCTGCTGCCACCGGCACCGCCGCCGCAAGCCGCCGCGCCCACGCCGCCAGCAGCGCCACCGGAGCGCACCACGCGGCCGCGCCGTACCGCGCCGGCAGCGGTCGCCGCAGCGCCCCGTCCCGCACCGGCCGACGCCATCGCGCCGCCGAGGGAGCCTGCCGCCGCAACGGCGCGCCAAGAAGAGCCGCAGGGTGAGCCGCAACTCGATTTGCATGCGGCGCGTGCCACTGCACGCGCCGTCGCGAAAGACCTGCCGACTTCCGACAACTGGGCGGCCGACAAGCTGGCCAGGCAAAAGGCGCCGGAGGATACCGAGAGCGAACGACTGGGCAAGAACATCGCCAGGTCTGCCCGGCCGGACTGCCGCAACGGCGAGGGCGGCCTGCTGGCCCCGCTGATCTGGCTGATGGACAAGAAAGACAGCGGCTGCAAATTCTAACCAACCGACAGGACACTCATGCTGACCATACTGGGCAAGGAAACCTCGATTAACGTGCGCAAGGTGCTGTGGACCTGCCGCCTGTTGGAGCTGCAATGGGAGCTTGAACCGTGGGGCAGCGGCGTGCGCGATCCGCGCGTGCCCGAGTTCACGGCCTTGAATCCCAATGCGCAGGTGCCGGTGCTGCGCGATGGCGACACCGTGCTGTGGGAGTCGAACACGATCTGCCGCTACCTCGCCACCCGCGCGGGCGATACGCCGCTGCTGCCGGCCGACGCGCTGGCGCGGGCCCGGGTGGAACAGTGGATGGACTGGCAGGCCACGGAGCTGAACACTGCCTGGCGCCCGGCCTTCATGGCGCTGATGCGGGGCAGCGACAAGTTCGACGATGCGACCGTCGCGGCCAGCGTACAGGACTGGAACGGCAAGATGCGCCTCCTGGATGCGCAGTTGGCGCGCACCGGGGCATTTGTCGCGGGACCGGCGGTGACGCTGGCGGATGTGGTCATCGCGCTGTCAGTGCACCGCTGGCGCATGACGCCGATCGAGCGCGTGCAGCTGCCGGCGGTGGAAGCTTACCTGCGCCGGCTGGAAGGCGTGCCCGGTTTCGCGCAGTACTGCGGCCCGGATACGCCCTGACTTTACGCCGGCGCTTTACTCGCCCTTCAGCGCCAGCGCCCGTTCGTACAGCGCGTTTTTCTTGCGGCCCGTGATCTGCGCCGCCAGGCTGGCGGCCTGCTTGACGGAGCACTCGGCCAGCAGGATGCCCAGGATGCGCTCGGCCTCCGCGTCGCCGGCATCGGTGGCGGCCGGGGCGCCTTCCAGCAGCACGACGTATTCGCCCTTTTCGCGATGCGAATCCGCTTGCAGCCAGGCGGCCGCCTCGGCCAGCGGGCAGCGGTGGATTTCCTCGAACAGCTTGGTGAGTTCGCGCGCGAACACGACCTGGCGCGTGGGTTCGAAGGCTTCGGCCAGCGCCTGCGCGCAGTCGACGATGCGGTGCGGCGCCTCGTAGAACACCAGCGTCGCCGTCACGCCGCGCAGGCCATGCAGCACCGTCTCGCGCTGCTTGCCCTTGGAGGGCAGGAAGCCGACGAAGTGGAACTGGTCGTTGACCAGGCCACTGGCCGACAGCGCCGTGATGGCGGCCGACGCGCCGGGCAGCGGCACCACGCGCAGGCCGGCGGCGATGACGGCATCGACGATCTTCGCACCGGGATCGGAGACGCCGGGCGTGCCGGCATCGGACACCAGCGCGATCCGCTCGCCCGCCTGCAGGCGCCGCACCAGCACCTCGGCCGCCTCCCGCTCGTTGTGCATGTGCGCCGCCACCAGCGGCTTGTGGATGCCGAAGCGCTGCAGCAGGTGCGCCGTGTTGCGGGTATCCTCGCAGGCGATCGCGTCCACCAGCGTCAACACGTGCAACGAACGCAGGGTAATGTCGGTAACATTGCCGATGGGGGTGGCCACTACATACAATGTGGCCGTAGGATAGGTCTGGAGTGCCGTTTCGCCGAGCACGGGGAGCGCCGCGAGCGCGCTGGAGTCTTGAACTGTCATTGGGGGTAGGATGCTGGCTAATAAGATAAAAACACTGGTTCTGGGCGTGGCCGCCGCGCTGGCGCTGTCGGCCTGCAGCACGCCCTGCGACAGCCCGGGAGGATTGTGCGCGCCTATCGAGACTGTGGCAAGCCCGCCGCCGGTCGAGCGCACGCGCCTGCCGGACCGGCCGCCCGCGCCGCCGCCCGAGGAAGCGCAGGTGTATGCGGTAGCGATGCCGCCAGGGAGCGCCGGCGAGGCCGCGGCGCCCGCAGCGACCGGTCAGACGGTCCGCATCGGCCTGATGCTGCCGCTGCGCTCGGAAACGCTGGGCCAGGCCGCCGATGCGCTGCGCGCCGGCTTCATGGCCGCGTGGGAGCGCGACAAGACGGGCTTCGAGGTGACCGTCATCGAAACGGGCGACGCACCCGACGAAGTGCTGCCCACGTACCAGGCCGCGCTGGGCCAGAACGACATCGTCGTCGGCCCGCTGGCCCGCTCGGCCGTCACGGCGCTGGCGGCCAGCGCGCTCGTCACCAAGCCGACCATCGCCCTGAACCGTCCGGAAGGCCGCGACGACGCCAGCCTGCCGGCCAAGCTGCTGCCCATCGGCCTGTCGATCGAGGACGAGGCGCGCCAGGTCGCCGACTGGGCCGCGCAGGACTACCCCGGCGGCGAAGCCCTGGTCGTCTCCGGCGGCAAGGAGTGGCAGCGCCGCATCGCCAGTGCGTTTGCCGCGCAGTGGCAGCGCCTGGGCCATGCGTCGAAGACGCTGGAACTGAGCACCCCGAACGGCTACCTGAGCGATCCGGAACTGGTGGCGCTGCGCGCGCGCCTGGCCAGCGATCCGGTGGAGCTGCTGTTTGCCGCGCTCGATGCCGACCAGGTGCGCCAGCTGCGCATCGCGCTGAACGCGCCACCGCTGGGCGACGTGCCGCTGTACGGCACCTCCTCGCTCAACCCTGGCCGCGTCAACCTGCTGCAGGGCGCCGAACTCGATGGCATCCGCCTGCTGGACCTGCCGTGGCAAGTGCAGCGCGACCATCCCGCCGTGATGACCTACCCGCGGCCCGAGCCGCGCGACGAGGCGCGCCTGTCGGCGGACATGGAGCGCCTGTATGCGCTGGGCATCGATGCCTTCCGCGTCGCGCGCGAAGTGGCCCGCAAGCCCGGCCAGCCGATCGTGCTGGATGGCGTGACGGGCCAGCTGAACATCGAGATGGGCAACGGGCCGGCGAAGTTCCGCCGCGTCGAACCGACCGCCGTCTATCGCAACGGTGTCGCCGTGCCGCTGGCGCCGGCCACGCCCGGCAGTAATACCCAGCAGCAGTAGAGCCAGCCGAGGCCCGCCATGCCCCGCACCGACAAGCAGGACAAGGGGCAGCAGGGCGAGGATGCGGCGCTGGCCCACCTGCTGCGCCAGGGTTTGACCCTGGTCGAGCGCAATTTCCGCTGCCAGGGCGGCGAGCTCGATCTCGTCATGCGCGACGGCGCCGGCCTCGTGTTCGTCGAGGTACGGCGTCGCCAGGGCAGTGCGTTCGGCGGCGCGGCGGCCAGCATCACGCCGGCCAAGCAGCGCCGCCTGGTGCATGCGGCCGAGACCTTCCTGCTGCGCTACCCGCGCGTGCCGCCGTGCCGTTTCGACGTCATCGCCATCGACGCCGGCCGCATTGCCTGGTTGCGCGACGTGCAGTTTTCATAACGCTCCCTCAAACGTTCCCTTTACACAGGTGTAAGCAGATTTAACGGCGCTTGCGGGGCGGTGGGCGGCGCCGCACTATATAATCCAATGACTATGACTAATCAACGCATCCTCTCGCACTTCCACGAAAGTGCCGAAACCAAGATTCAGTCCGCAACCGTCCTGGCGCAACCGATTGCGCAGGCGATCGAACTGATGTTTGCCGCTCTCTCCAATGGCAACAAGATCCTTGCCTGCGGCAATGGCGGCTCCGCGGCCGACTCCCAGCACTTCGCTGCCGAGCTGGTTGGCCGTTTCGAGCGCGAGCGCTTCCCGCTGCCCGCGCTGGCCCTGACCACCGACACGTCGCTGCTGACGGCCGTCGCCAACGACTACAGCTACCGCGAGATCTTCAGCAAGCAGGTGCAGGCCTTCGGCCAGGCCGGCGACATCCTGCTGGCGATCTCCACCTCCGGCAACTCGGCCAACGTCATGGCCGCCATCGAGGCGGCGCTGGAGCGCGAAATGCGCGTCGTGGCGCTGACGGGCAAGGGCGGCGGCGCCATCGGCAAGATGCTGACGGATGCGGACGTGCACATCTGCGTGCCGGCCGAGCGCACCGCGCGCATCCAGGAAGTCCACCTGACCTGTATCCACTGCATTTGCGACGGCATCGACGTCGCCCTGTTCGGAGGAGATGTGAATGAGTAACACCCTGTTGCGCCGCCTGCAACGCCCGGTCGCCGTCGCCCTGCTGGGCGGCATGATGATGAGCAGCCTGTCCGGTTGCGTCGCGCTGGTTGCCGGCGGCGCCGTCGCCGGCACCATGGCCGCTTCCGACCGCCGCACGTTCGGCGCGCAGACGGAGGACAAGTCCATCGCCGTCAAGGCCGATGTGCGCATCCGTAACATCGTCGGCGACGCGGGCCACGTCAACGTCAATTCGTTCAACCGCAAGGCGCTCGTGACGGGCGAGGTGCGCGACGAGGCCATGAAGGCCGCCGTCGAGCGCGAAGTCAAAGCCATCGAGGGCGTGCAGTCGGTCGTCAACGAACTGGAAATCGCGGGCCCGGCCAGCTACACGTCGCGCTCGAATGACGCGCTGCTGACCACCAAGGTCAAGGCCAGCCTGGTGGACGCGAAGGACATCTCCGCCAACTCGTTCAAGGTCGTCACCGAACGCGGCGTCGTCTACCTGATGGGCCGCGTGACGCAGCGCGAAGCCAACAAGGCGACCGAGATCGCGCGCGGCGTGAACGGCGTGTCGAAAGTGGTGCGCGTGTTCGAGTACATCACGGAAGAAGAGTGGAAGCAGTACCAGCCGAATCCTGCCCCGCAGGCTTAAGGCATTCCCACAGGTGCAGCCATGACGACCTCCTCGAAAGCCTGGATCAAGCCGGCCATCGCCGCCGCGGTGCTGGCCGCCGCCGGCTTCGGCGCCTACTACTCGCTGAGCAGCGCACCGAGCGCGCCGCCGGTGACGTTCGTCGACATCAAGGGCGGCCGCATCACGCCGGAGGACCTGCGCGGCAAGGTTGTCATGGTCAATTTCTGGGCAACGTCCTGCACCACGTGCGTGGCGGAGATGCCGGAAATGGTCGACACGTACAATAAATACAAGGGGCAGGGCCTGGAGTTCGTCGCCGTGGCGATGAAGTACGACCCGCCCAACTACGTCATCAATTTCACGGAAACGCGCCAGCTGCCGTTCAAGGTCGCCCTCGACGTGACGGGCGAAGCGGCGAAAGCCTATGGCGACGTCTCGATGACGCCCACCACGTTCGTCATCGACAAGGACGGCAAGATCCTCAAGCGCTACGTGGGCAAGCCGGAGTTCGCGGCGTTGCACAAGCTGCTGGAAAAGGCGCTGCGGGGCTGAGCTTTGTAGCCGCTCCTTCAGCGCTTTTTTTCTTCCTCTTCGCTTTCTTCTTCCTTTGATTTGCGCGCCCGGTACCACTCGCGCGCCAGCGGCGACAGCGCGGCCATGATGCCCGCCACGATGATCGCCAGCCCCACGTACAGCATGGCTTACTTCGACGGGTACAGCACCATCTGCGTGCAGCGGAACAGCGCGATCGTCTTGCCGTTGGCCTTGTTCGTCACTGTTGCATCCCATACCTGCGTCGTCTTGCCCAGGTGGACCGCCTTGGCCGTCACCGCGATGGCGCCTTCGCGCGCCGTGCCCAGGTGGTTCGACTTCAGCTCGATCGTCGTGAAATTGTTGGCGCCCTCGGGCAGGTGCGAGAAGCACGCGTAGCCGCATGCCGTGTCGGCCAGCGTGACCACCGTACCGGCATGCAGGTAGCCGTTCGGCGCCAGGTGGTGCTTGGCGATGTCCAGCTCCGCCGACAGTTCGCCCTGGCCCGTGGCCGTGATGCGGATGCCCAGGTGGTCCGGCAGGGTGCCGTTGGCGAAGGTGTTGAAATACTCGGGGTTGAATTTGGTGTCTGCCATGACGGTTATTGTTCGTTACTGAAAAAACCATCATAAACCAAACCCGAACGGGCGTTCTAATCGGCGCGGAAATTCTGCCGCGCTTGCCTCGGAAGATCGCCGTCACACCCTGCGGTCACGCCCAGGCGATGGGCTGCTGGCCCGTCTTCTCCAGGTAGGCATTCGCCTGCGAAAACGGCTTGCTGCCAAAGAAGCCCCGGTGCGCCGACAGCGGCGACGGGTGCGGCGACGTGATGACGTGGTGCCTGGTCGTGTCGATCAGCGCCTTCTTGGCGATCGCGTAGCTGCCCCACAGGATGAAGACGAGGTGCTCCCGTTCGCGCGACAGGGTGCTGATGGCGCTGTCCGTAAACGTCTCCCAGCCCTTGCGCGCATGCGAACCAGCACTGCCGGCACGCACCGTCAGCACTGCGTTCAGCAGGAACACGCCCTGTTCGGCCCAGTCGGACAGGTCGGTGCGGGTACGCTTGACGCCGATGTCGCTTTCCAGTTCCTTGAACATATTGCGCAAGCTGGGCTGCGGCTGGTTGCCGTCCGGGACGGAGAAGCAGAAGCCCATGGCCGCACCGGGCGTGTGGTACGGGTCCTGGCCGAGGATGACGACCTTGACCTGGTCGAACGGTGTCAGGTCGAAGGCGCGGAAGATGTCCTTGCCGGGCGGGCAGCAGTGGCCGGCGGCATATTCGTCGCGGACGAAACGGGTCAGTTCCTCCCAGTAGGGCTGGTCGAACTGGGTTTGCAGTTGCTGTTTCCAGCTGGGCTCGATGCGGACGTTCATGACGGTTACAGGATCGGAAAGATAAACGGCAGCCCGGATGAGCCCGTGTCCCGTTTTGGTGACTGACCCCGCGGTGGGACACGAGCTCTGCCGGGCGCGGCGACGCGGCGATTATATACGCCGCTAGCTTGCCGAGAACGTGCAGTCCGTACCCTGGAAGATCTGGCCGAGGAAAGTCTTCAGGTCGGCAGGCACGCCCTGGTCGGGATCGAACGTGACCGTGACGGTGTCGAGGCCGTTGCCGTATTCGTTGTCGTCCGCCAGCACGAGCGTGAACGTGCCGTGGCCCAGCGTGGCGCTTTTCAGGCCGCCATAGCCGGAGCATTCCTGGTCGTTGATCTCGAGGAAGTAGGTGTCGGGTTCGTCGTCGTCGGTATCCGGCTGCACGGAGCGCTGCAGGATGATGTATTCCTGCGGTTGGGTGCGGCTGTCGGCAAAGCCGACGATGTAGCTTTCGTCCGCTTCTTGGGCGGCGATGGAGGCGGCGCGGAAGGTGAAGGTGTTTTTCATGGGGAAGCGCTGTGGCGGTCGATGCCCTGGCAATCGCTGGGCTGAACGCGGACTTTACATCACTTCCGGGATCGTTGCTCTATGGCTGGGGTCGTGTCCATGGCAGGGTGTGACCCCATGGTGGACACGAGCCCGGCTGATGGTCGGAGCGGTTACCGCTGGCGGCGGCGGCCGGCCAGCATGCCGGCCAGGCCCAAGCCCACCAGCGCCAGCGTGCCCGGCTCGGGTACCGCCACCGATGTACCGAAGAAGTTCCCGGTGCCGACCATGTGGCTGACGCCGCCACGGCCGTACGGCCGCGTGAAGCTGGTGCTGATGCCCATGTCGGAGCCGTCTTCGTACTGGTTGGTGTCGAAGTAGGCCTTGGCGGCGCCGCCGACCACGTCCAGCTGGCCCAGCCCGGCGATGTTCGGGTTGCTGGCGCTGCCCGCGCGCGTGCCGACCAGCGTGGCGCCGTCCACGGCATGGCCCACCATGCTGAGCCACAGCACACCCAGGCCGGTGTTCGCTTCCGACATCGTGGTCGGATCGGCGGAGTCGATCGTCGAGGTGCCGTGATAGACGAAGATGTCGACCGCACCGCCGCCGAAGTAGGTCAGGTTGCCATGCGTCGAGACGGGCCGGTAGTCGCGATACTGGAACGTCACGGTGCATCCGGGGCAGAAGCGGCTGGCGGCCGTGCCGTTCATCGTCGAGATGATGCCGAAGCCGCGCGCCGTGCCGTCCGCCGCGATCTTCTGCTGCACCTGCAGCGACGACGACAGGAAGTCCAGCGCATAGTTCTGGTCCCACGTGACGCCACCGGCCGTGATGGGCGCCGCCAGGGCCGAACTTGTCAGAACGAAGCCCGCCGCAGCGGCCAGACCGGTCAATGAGGTTGTCAATAAGCGCATTGCGGGCCTCCCTAGTTTGATGTAGCGCAAAGAACAGCTGTCAGCCCTTGCGTACGCACAAACTGTGCCACTACCACGCCAAGCGAGCCAAGTCATTGACGGCAAAGGCCATTCTTGTGCGTCGTTTTTGCGGTCACGTAATTCAAGATGCGATATGTAAAAATTTTCGACAGAAATTTCGACAGGAAGTCGGGGACGCCCGGGCCGGTGCGGCCCGGGGCAGGGGAAAAACAGTCGTTGACAGCTTCTGTGAGCCGCGCAGGCCGATTACCAAAGTCCTAAGCGTAGAGCGCGCCTCGTTGTGGCACATTCCCATCCGTGGTCACCGAAGCGTGTCCCGATTGACACGCCTCACATCACATCACATCACATCACATCACATCACATTATTGCATCGTATATGTCTGTGGCACGGTATCGACAGCGTGATTTGCGGCGGCGTCCCAGTACGTAAAATTGTAGCGAACCACGTCGCCAGCCTTTAGTCCGCTGGCCTCGAATGTGCTGACGCCGTTTTGAAGACGCATGCGGACGTTCATCGGTGCACCATCATTGACGGTATAGTGCACGTCAGCCCATTCGCCTACAGTCAAGGTGAATCGGATCGTGGTCGGAGCGAGCTGTGTCACATACTGTGGGCCGGACTGCGCAGGCGTGCCGGCGTCCCACACGATGTCGTCGATCGCAAACTGGAAGGCGGTGGGTGGAAGATTATTGCCGTCACTTGAGAACATGAACAGATCCACGACAGACTGCAACGCCACCAATGGACCGGCCAGCGTAGACACCGGTATGGTGGCGGTCGCCCAATCGCCATTGCGTACCAGCCCATACGCGGTCGTGTTAGCCGGGAAGTTCAGCCAATTCACATTGGTGTACGTATCGGCCAGACCAATATTGAAAGAAACATTCGCAGGGATCTTGATCCGGAATTTCACGGTGCCGTTACGGAAATTGGTCATGTCACGGATCGAGCGCGATTGGATCGACGCGCCAAACCAATCACCTGGCTTGTTATAGCTCCAAGCAAGGACATTATTGCCCTCGTATGGGCCCAAGGAGCCACCGCCTATCGAGTTATTGTTCCATACCCAGATGTCAGACGTGGTGCCGGCTTCCAGCTTGGCATCGACGGCGGAGTTATCCGTGTAGACACCGAACTTGCCCGCTTCGGGCACAGTCTGATTGCCCAGCTTGACTTCGCCCAGTCCATCCAGTTCGTAAATCCGCACATAGTCAACATACATGGTGCTCGGCAAGGGTGCAGTGACTTGGCTTGGCGTGGCCGCGTCGGTGAAATTACCGCCGACAGCCAAGTTCAGCAGCAGGTAGAACGGCGCCTTCAAAGCGTCGGAGTTGACTGGCAGGGGCTTATCGTACATGTCGTGTTCGACACCATTGTCCTCTACCGTAAAACGCATCTCGGTATCTGTCCAATACAGACGGTACTTCACAAAACGATCGACTAAGGATGTGGCCGGGACATACCAGTTCTTGGTCTTCCAAGCTGTCGAGGCGGCGCACGTTTCGTTACCTGGCACACAAGCGGCTTGGTTCCAGGTGATGACATTGGAGCCAACAAAATGGTTCGCCGTAGATGCACCCGACTGTAACCATTCGGAGGTTTTATGCCCCATTTCCATGATGTCGATTTCGCCTTTGCGTGGCCAGGCCTGTGCACTGGTACCAAGCATCCAGGCAGCGGGCCACAGGCCGGTGGTGAGGTCAGGTGTGCTCATGCGAATTTCCACCATGCCGTACTTCACCTGGACCTTATTGTACGAATCGATTTTGCCCGACGTGAACTCGTTACTGCCTTGGCGTTCGCGACGGGCCTGAATTGCCAGTGCACGCGTACCGCGTTCGAATGGTACATCGGTAACGGTCAGATTCCTCGGGCTGTAATATTCGAGCTCAGCATTTCCGTAGCCACATAAGCCGATTTGGCACCCATTGCCGTCATAGGGCGTCCAGATTTTGGTGTCCAGCACCGTGCCATTAAACTCGTCAGACCAGATCAATCCTCCAATCCTTGGGTTGGTGACGCTTGCACTCGCTTGTACGGCACAGGCCAACAGCAGGCCTGGCAACAACGCTTTAAATACGCTACGCGACTCGTAGCTACGATCCTCGTTCATCTTGTCTCCTCGGTTGGAAGTGCTTCGGTAGCGACCGAGAGACAATGCCAGTGAGCAGCATCGTGTCGGTCTATGGTTTATTTCACGGAAGATTGGCTGGTGTGCCCTTCTGTTTTTATGAAAATCGTGCCCTAGGGCACCCCAACCATCCATACGTGTAGCGGCACTGGTCTGCTAAGTGCAGGCGCCAGACGGTTGTGGAACCGCCGGGGTGGAAACGATTCCACATCGTCAAGGATAGATAAGGATGTACAGGTTTGTCAAACCACTTTTGCAACACAACAGGCGGAATACACCTTACGGTATTGGTTTGCGGTATCGAAACTTGAATGGACGTGCCTGAAACCCATACTTTGCGCTGGGCTTTTGCAGGTGATGTGGAGGTTGCCTGGAGGACTGACGGGTTGTCGAAAAAACGTTGCTCGACGACACGCGAAATGTAGAGGAGAACGGCAGGTTGGGTTCGACGGATCGATCGGTTCGGCAAAGCCAGTTCACCGAACCAATCGATGCGTCAAAGATTTCCGTTCTGGGGCAGGGCTCAAATAGAGGGTAAGTGATTGTTTTCTTTGGGCTGTTCCAATTCGGAATTGGCTTACAGCCTTTGAATTTGTCTCACCAACTTCTGGATTGCCTCATTTACTTCTAGCTGTTCACGGCCTCCAGCAGGTTATGCGCCTGCACATCCGCATGGTACGAGCTGCGCACCATCGCGCCCACGGCGGCGTGGCCGAAGCCCATCTTGTACGCTTCTTCCTCGAACATCTTGAAGACATCCGGGTGGACGTAGCGGCGCACCGGCAGGTGGCTGTTCGACGGCGCCAGGTACTGGCCGATCGTCAGCATGTCGATGTCATGCTCGCGCATGTCGCGCATCACCTGCAGGATTTCCTCGTCCGTCTCGCCCAGGCCGACCATCAGGCCCGACTTGGTCTTGACGTGCGGGTACATGGCCTTGAAGTCCTTCAGGAGCTTCAGCGAGTGCAGGTAGTCGGCGCCCGGGCGCGCTTCCTTGTACAGGCGCGGCACCGTTTCCAGGTTGTGGTTCATCACGTCCGGCAGGCCGTCCGCGAAGATGTTCAGGGCCTTTTCCAGGCGGCCGCGGAAGTCGGGCACCAGCACTTCGATCTGGGTCTTCGGCGACAGGGCCTTGGTCTTCGTGATGCACTCGACGAAGTGGCCGGCGCCGCCGTCACGCAGGTCGTCGCGGTCGACGGAGGTGATGACGACGTACGACAGGCGCAGCTTGGCGATCGTGTTGGCCAGGTTGCCCGGCTCGTCCACGTCCAGCGGGTCCGGGCGGCCGTGGCCCACGTCGCAGAACGGGCAGCGACGGGTGCACTTGTCGCCCATGATCATGAACGTGGCGGTGCCCTTGCCGAAGCACTCGCCGATGTTCGGGCACGACGCTTCCTCGCACACGGTCACCAGCTTGTTCTCGCGCAGGATGTCCTTGATTTCATAGAAACGGCTCGAGGCCGATGCCGCCTTGACGCGGATCCACTCCGGCTTCTTCAGGCGCTCCACCTGCTCGACCGGCACGATCTTGATCGGGATGCGCGAGGTCTTGCTGGCGCCTTTTTGCTTCTCGCTGGGGTTGTAAGCGGGGGCGGTGCTGGAAGTGGTCTCGGTAGTCATGACAGTTGCCCGCGAGGGCTTTTCAGGTAAATTCGGTTAGGCGGCGACGGCATCGGCGCCCACGTCGAGCAGCGCGACCAGTTCGTTGGCCAGCGCCTGCTGCACGTCGTGCAGCGGCGCTTCCACGCCCATCGTGCGCATGTCGACGGTTTCCAGGCCGGCATAGCCGCACGGGTTGATCCACGTGAACGGCGCCAGGTCCATCGCCACGTTCAGCGACACGCCGTGATAGGTGCAGCCGTTGCCGCGCACTTTCAGGCCCAGCGCGGCGATCTTCGCGCCCCGTTTGGGGCCGCCGGCGATATAGATGCCGGGCGCGCCGTCGACCCGTTCGCCGGCCAGATTATACGCCGCCAGCACATTGATGATCGCCTGCTCGATTTTATGGACGAACTGGCGCGCATACAGTTTGCCGCCCGGCTTGTTGCGGCGCAGGTCCATCAGCAGGTAGATCACGACCTGGCCGGGGCCGTGGTACGTCACTTCGCCGCCGCGGTCCGTCTGCACTACCGGGATCCGCGCGGCGCCGGCCAGCAGGTGGCCGCGGTCGGCGCCCAGGCCCAGCGTGAACACGGGCGGGTGCTCGACGATCCACAGCTCGTCGGGCGTGTCGGCCGTGCGCGCATCGGTGAAGGCGCGCATGGCGGCGAAGGTCGGTTCGTAATCGGCTTGACCGAGGTGGCGGATCACCGCCGGTTCGGGTCGGGTCGTGGACATGGGCAGCTTGCGTGGATCGAAGCCTGCCATTATACGCGCCGTCTCCGACGCGTGCTCAAGAAGCAGGCAGCCGCCCGGGGCAGTACCGTTACAGCACGATCTTGACCATCGGGTGGCCCGACAGTTCGGAGTACAGCGCATCGAGCTGCTCGCGGCTGGTCGCGCGCACGGTGACGGTCAGGCCCGTGTAGTTGCCGCTCGACGAAGGACGCGTCTCGACCTTGCCTTCATGGAAAGTCGGATCGTGCTTGACGATGACGTCGATGATCGTCGCGGTGAACGCCTCGTGCGTGGGGCCCATCACCTTGATCGGGAAGTCGCTCGGGTATTCGATGAGGGACTCTTTTGGGGGGATAGCGGACATGATGTTTCCAATCGTAGATGAGGACAAGCGTGGCGTGGCCACCCGTTATTGTAGCCAAAGGTGGGGACCGATCAGGCAAAAAAAAGCCAGCCCGAAGGCTGGCTGAAAAACTATTCGTGATAACGGAATAGTCGGGACGCTGGTGCGGTCTCGAGAATGCCTGGGTGGCGGACCGTTTGCCGGTCCTGTCGTACCCGTGTTCCCGTACGATCGAACTGTACGGAGTGTAGCGATCGGCTGCTACCTCTTTGTGACAAGCTGCGCAAATCCGGGCCCGAATGGTTGAAATCCGGGGCTGGACGTGCAGGCTCAGCGTTCACGGATGCCATCCTGGCGCGGCTGGCGGGGACCCCGATGCTGGCCGCCGGGCTGCGGTTGGGCTAGCGGCTGGACCTGCGGCGGCGGCGGAGCGGCCGGTGGCGGCGGTGGCGGCCGTGGCGCGACCACCGGTGCCGGCGGGGCCGGTGTTGGTGGCGCCGGCGCGAACACGGTGCGGGGGTTCGGCGCCGTGGCGACCGGCGGCGCGCTGGGCGCCGGCTGGGCCGGTCGCTGGTTCCAGCGCTGCTCGTTCTCCCGGCGGCGGGCGTCGAGCAGCTCGCGGCGGTGCTCCACCTGCTCTTCCAGCATGCGGTGGCGGCGTTCGGCCTGGTCGACGGCCGGCGTGAAGCGGGTGGCCGGGCCCGTCGTGATCACGTTCCCCTGCGCGCGGTCGGCAATGCCGTCGCCATTGCGGTCATGGCGCGGATCGACCAGGCCCTGGGCCCGGTCTGGGATGCCGTCGCCATTGCGGTCGCCGCGCGGGTCGGGCAGGCCTTGCGCCCGGTCGGGAATGCCGTCGGCGTTGCGGTCGCGTTCCTGCGTGCCGATGAAGCGGCCCGGGCGCGGCTGCATGCCGTCGGCGATGCCGTCCTGGTTGCGGTCCGGCGTCTGCAGGCGGTCGGCGATGCCGTCGCGATTGCGGTCCGGGCCCTGCACCCCATCGGCGATGCCATCGTGGTTGCGGTCACGCTGCAGGCGGTCGGCGATGCCGTCGGCATTGCGGTCGCCCGGGCGCGGCGCGACGCCCGGTGGCGTCACCGGCACACCCGGCGGCAAGGTGCTGATCGTATTCGGGAAGATCGTGGCGCGCGGCACGTTGTTGACAGAGACCGTGCGGCGCTGCTCGAAGCGGTCGCGCGGCACCACGGTCAGGCCGTCGCGGCGGCCGTCCGGCGCGTAGGGACCGCGGCGGTCGTTGCCGTGGTAGCGCCAGCCCAGCCGTTCTTCGTACTGCGGCGTCACGCGATAGTGCGGCACGAAGCGCTCGCGTGGCGACAGCGGATACCAGCCCAGGCCCGGACCGCGATGGCGGCTGTTGAACTGGACGGCCCAGTTGGCACCACCGACCCAGCCCACCAGCGCCGGTGCCCACACGGGGCGGCCGGTAACGCGGCCGGGTGCCCAGCACCAGCGCCGGTTGACCTGCACCCAGCGGCCATAGTGGCTGGGGGCATAGCCCCACGGTGCGTTGTCGACCCAGGTCCAGCCCCACGGCGACAGCCACGTCCAGCGGCCGTCGCGGTAAGGCGCCCAGTCGGCCGCCACGTTGCGGGGTGCCCACAGCGGCCCGTAGTCGCTGTTGACGGTCCAGCTGCCGTAACGGTCCAGTTCCTCGTAGCCCGTCACGTCGGTGGACAGGTAGCGCGTGGCGATACTGGCTTCCTCGCGGCGGTCGCGGTTCTGGCCCCATGCGTCGAAGCTGTCGGCCAGCGCCTGGCCCGTGGCGATATCGTCGTCGCGCACGTCGGCACGCTTGCCGGCACGCAGCGTCAACGTCGTGCCGCCGCCTTCGACGCGGGCGATGCCTTGCAACGTCGTCACGCGCGTGGTGTCGGGAGTGCGCTCGGCCTCGACCTTCACCGCGCCCGGCTCCGTCAGCAGCACCCGCGCGTGCGACGTGGCCAGTTCGAAGCCGCCCAGCATGCCGGCATCGCGCAGGCGCACGCTGACGGCGCCGTGGTGCAGGCGCAGGCGCATCGTGTCGTCGTCCAGCTGCTCGACTTCCAGGTCGCTGTCGCCGTCGAGCCGGATCGCCGCGGCGCCGATGCGGACTTCGGCGCGGGCCCCGGCGGCCGTGCTGACATGGTGGTCGGCGGTGACGGGCCAGTTCAGCAGCGAACCGGTTTCGCTGCCGTCGGTGCCGCGCACGGTGACGCTGCCCTCGACGGCGGCAATGCGGCCCACGCGCGCCGGCGGATCGTCGGCCAGCGCGACGGAGGAAACGGCCACGAGGGCGGCCAGCAACAGGAAATGCAGGGTCTTGCGGTTCATCGGTGTCTCCGGAGCGTTATCCGGGGTTAACGCTCAGCGCCGCCATACGCCGACAGCCGTTACAAATTGAAGCAGTTGCGACCAGCCGGGTTCACGCCTGCCGCTTCACGAAGAACAGCGCCGTGCCCACGCCCATCAGCAGGCCGCCGAACACGCGGTTCTGCACCCGCAGCGCGCGCGGGTCGCGGAAATAGCCCTGCATCGTCGAGGCCAGCAGCGCGTAGCCATGCATGACGGTCATGTCGATGGCAATCATCGTCGCCGCCAGGATCAGCAGCTGCGGCAGCACCGGTTCGCCCTGCGTGATGAACTGCGGCAGCACGGCCACCATGAAGATGATGCCTTTCGGATTGGTGGCGTTGGTCAGGAAACCCGTCAGCACGCGCCGGCCTGTCGATGGCAACGTTGCTTCCTTGCTCACGCTGACGTCGCGGCCGCCATGCACTCGCGCGCGCCACTGCGACAGCCCGAGCCAGATCAGGTACAGCGCGCCGACCGTCTTGACGACATTGAATGCCAGCTCGGAGGCCAGCAGCAGCGAGCCCACGCCGGCCCCGGCGATGAACAGCAGCAGCAGCAGCCCCAGCTGCAAACCCATCACGGTGGCACTGGCCTTGCGCACCCCGTACGACAGCCCGTGCGACATCGACAGCACGGCGCCCGATCCCGGGGAGACGGCGATGATGATGGCGGAGATGGCAAAACCGAGCCAGGTGGCAAAGCTCATGGAAAATCCGTTAAAAACAACAATTGTAGAGTAACGCCAACATCAAGACGGCGGGGTCCGCTCGCCGGGTAAGGTAAGATTGCCGGTCCAACCACTTCCTTAAGAGAGAGCCACCGATGGCCGGAACCAGCCTGCTAGCCCTGATCGACGATATTGCCACCATTCTCGACGACGTCGCCGCCATGAGCAAGGTGGCCGCGAAAAAAACCGCCGGCGTGCTGGGCGACGACCTGGCGCTGAACGCCCAGCAGGTGGCCGGCGTCAAGGCCGACCGCGAATTGCCTGTGGTCTGGGCCGTCGCTGTCGGATCGATGAAGAACAAGGCTATCCTCGTGCCTGCCGCCCTGGCCATCAGCGCGTTCGCGCCCTGGGCCGTGACGCCGCTCCTGATGATCGGCGGCGCCTACCTGTGCTTCGAAGGCTTCGAGAAACTGGCCCATAAATTCCTGCACAGCAAGGAAGAAGACGCGCAGCACCACGCCGAACTGGTCGCGGCGGTCGCCAATCCTGAAGTGGACCTGTGCGCGCTGGAAAAGGAAAAGATCAGCGGCGCCGTGCGCACGGACTTCATCCTGTCCGCCGAAATCATCGTCATCGCCTTGGGCACCGTGGCGAACGCACCGTTCAGCCAGCAGGTGGCCGTACTGGTCAGCATTGCCGCGCTGATGACGGTGGGCGTGTACGGCATCGTCGCCGGCATCGTCAAGATGGATGACGCCGGCCTGTACCTGAGCCAACGGGCCGGCGCGGGCATGGCCGCGGTGCGTGCCCTGGGCCGCTTCCTGCTGGCCGCGGCGCCCCAACTGATGAAGCTGCTGTCCGTGCTGGGCACCGTGGCGATGTTCATGGTGGGCGGCGGCATCCTGACGCACGGCATCCCGCTGCTGCATGATGTGATCCACCATGCCGCCGAGTCGGTACAGACGGTCGGCGGCGTCGGCCCCGCGCTGGGCTGGCTGACGCCGCACGTGGCGGACATTGTCGTGGGCGTTCTGACGGGGGCCGTGGTACTGGCGGTGGTTTCCCTCGTGACCAAAGTGTTGCGCAAATTCAAGGTCAGGACTTGACCTTTTGCTATCATGCAACGTGCGGCGACGTGCCGCGATAGCAAGGAGACTCCATGACGACCGTACAACGACCCACCGCCGCGTTTGTCGGCGCCGCCTGGCTGGCTATGCTGATCGGCGCTGTTGCCTATCTAGCCGGGCTGTACAACGCCACAATGGCGTTGAACGAAAAGGGTTATTACCTGACCGTGCTGCTGTATGGCCTGTTCGGCGCGATCTCGCTGCAGAAGTCCGTGCGCGACCGATTGGAAGGCACGCCGGTGACGTCGATGTACTTCGGCCTGTGCTGGATCGCCACGCTGTCGGCACTGGTGCTGCTGGCCGTCGGCCTCTTTAACGCGACGCTGGCGCCCAGCGAGAAAGGGTTCTATGCAATGGCCTACACGCTGAGCCTGTTTGCCGCGGTGGCCGTACAGAAGAACGTGCGCGACGTCGCCGCCGGCGGCAGCGACAAGCCGCTCGGCGAAACGGTCTGACTTAGTACTGCCGAGCTCGTGTCCCATTCCGGTGACTGACCCCGGGGTGGGACACGAGCTCTACCGTAGTTCCTCCGTAATGCCTCCCTTGCGCGGCACCCGCTGCGCATCCCGTTTCCACTCCGTCATCCCCGCTGTTGCAGCCGTGCGAACGCGCTGCGGCATGTGTCCTGCATTCCTCCAATTTTGATCTACATCAAGGATTTTGGAGGTTGCCCTCCCTAAACTGGTTCCTGTCGTGTATTGCCATACAGAAATACACCGTCAGCATAGAGCGCTCCCAAGGGCGCCGCCAACACAACACAGGCTTAGGAGTTATCCCGATGCGCAAGAATTTGCCCGTCACCAACCAGGAAGTGGACCTCGACCCGGATCAGGCCATCGTCTCGAAGACCGACCTGGAAGGCAACATCGTTTATGTGAACCCGTATTTCGTCCAGGTC
Source organism: Pseudoduganella chitinolytica (assembly GCF_029028125.1). GTDB lineage: Bacteria > Pseudomonadota > Gammaproteobacteria > Burkholderiales > Burkholderiaceae_D > Rugamonas > Rugamonas chitinolytica. The sequence continues at coordinate 4,917,732 of NZ_CP119083.1, read as the reverse complement.
AGCGGCTTCACCGAGGAAGAGCTGATCGGCGCACCGCAGAACATCGTGCGCCATCCGGACATGCCGCCGCAGGCGTTTGCCGACCTGTGGGCATCGATCCGCGCCGGCACGCCCTGGACGGGCCTCGTCAAGAACCGCTGCAAGAACGGCGACTTCTATTGGGTGAAAGCCAACATCACGCCGATCAAGGAAGCGGGCCGTACCGTCGGCTATATGTCCGTGCGAACCCGCCCGGAACGCAGCCAGGTCAACGCGGCCATCGCCGCCTACCGCGCGCTGGCCGAGGGCCGCAGGGACCTCGAGATCCGCAACGGCCAGATCATCCGCCGCGGCCTGCCGCACCTCCTGGGCCGGCTGTCGCACGTGTCGCTGGCGATGCGCATCTGGCTGTCGACCAGCGTCGTCAACACGCTGCTGCTGGGCGTGTGCATCGCCAGCCTGTTCGCCGAAGGCACCACGGGCGCAATCCGCTACGGCATCTTCGGCGCCACCTTCGCTGGCCTCTTGATCAACGTCTTCCTGTGGTACACGCTGCGGGTCGGCATGCTGCAGCCGCTGGCACGTGCCATCGACGGCGCACGCCGCATCGCGGCCGGCGACCTGTCCGGCACCTTCGAGACGGACAGCACGGACGAAGCGGGCCAGCTGCTGCGCGCCCTGCAGCAGATGAACAACAACCTGATCGCAACGATCCGCGACGTGCGCGTCAACGTCGAGACGATGGCCGTCGCCACGCGCCAGATCGCCGCCGGCAATGCCGACCTGTCGGGCCGGACGGAATCGCAGGCCGCCAGCCTGGAAGAGACGGCCTCGTCGGTGGACGAGTTTTCCTCGACCGTCAAGGCCAACGCCGACAACTCGCTGCAGGCGAACACGCTGGCGCTGGCGGCGTCAAGCGTGGCCGAGCAGGGCGGCGCCATCGTCGCGGAAGTGATCACGACGATGGACGAGATCAACAACTCGTCAAAGCAGGTCGTCGACATCATTGCGCTGATCGAAGGCATCGCCTTCCAGACCAACATCCTGGCGCTGAACGCCGCCGTCGAGGCAGCACGCGCCGGCGAACAGGGCCGCGGCTTCGCCGTCGTGGCAGGTGAAGTGCGCAACCTGGCGCAGCGTTCTTCCCTGGCGGCCAAGGACATCAAGCAGCTGATCGAAGTGTCCGTGTCGAAGGTCGGCACCGGCATGGAGCGGGCCCATCGCGCCGGCGCGACGATGGAGCAGGTCGTCACGTCCGTCAAGCAGGTCACCAGCATCATGCAGGAGATTTCGATCGCCTCGCGCGAACAGAGTGCCGGCGTAGACCAGGTCAACAAGGCCATCGCCCATATGGACCAGGTGACGCAGCAGAACGCGGCGCTGGTCGAGGAAGCGGCGGCAGCCGCCAGCAGCCTGGCCGAGGAAGCCAATGGCCTGACGCAAGCGGTAAGCCTGTTCAACTTCGGCAAGCCCACCCAGCGCGCCCTGGCGCGCCGCCCCGCGGCCGGGAACCTGAAACGGCTGGCCGCCTGACCCAACTTTAAAAAATAGAAGAACGATCATGAACACCGTCATCGCCCCCGCTGCCCTGGTTCCCTCCGTGCAGGTCGACGCCAACGTCATCCAGAAACTGAGGATATCCGGGCCCCGCTACACGTCCTACCCGACGGCGGACCGCTTCACGCCCGGCTTCGGCTACGGCAGCTTCCTGGAGGCCCAGGCGGGACTCAAGATGCGCGGCGGCCGGCGGCCGTTGTCGCTGTACGTGCACGTGCCGTTTTGCGAGAACATCTGCTACTACTGCGCGTGCAACAAGATCGTCACGAAGGACCGCAGCAAGGCGGCCACCTACCTGGACTACCTGAAGCGGGAAATCGACATGCAGGGCACGCTGTTCGACGGCATCAACCGCGTCGAGCAGCTGCACTTCGGCGGCGGTACGCCGACCTACTTCAGCGACCGCCAGATGGAAGACCTGATGGCGCACCTGCGCCGCAAGTTCGTCTTCGCACCCGACAGCGAAGGCGAATACTCGATCGAGATCGACCCGCGCACGGTCGACGCCGCGCGGGTGCAGTCGCTGCGCAAGCAAGGTTTCAATCGTCTGAGCCTGGGCGTGCAGGACTTCGATCCGGACGTGCAGAAGGCTGTCAACCGCATCCAGCCGGGCGAGGACACCATCGCCATCATGCACGCGGCGCGCGACGCGGGCTTCCGCTCCATCAGCATCGACCTGATCTACGGCCTGCCGAAGCAGACGATGGCTACGATGGAGCAGACGCTGTCGAAAGTCATCGTCGCCAATCCGGACCGTATCGCGCTGTACAACTACGCGCACATGCCGCACCTGTTCAAGCCGCAGCGGCGCATCGCGGAAAGCGAGCTGCCCGCGCCCCAGGTGAAACTGGAGATGCTGGCGCTGTGCATCAGCCGCCTGACGGCCGCCGGCTACGTGTACATCGGCATGGACCATTTCGCCAAGCCGGAGGACGACCTGGCCGTGGCGCAGCGCCAGGGCCGGCTCCATCGCAACTTCCAGGGCTATTCGACGCACGCGGAGATGGACCTCGTCGCCGTGGGGGTCTCGGCCATCAGCGCCGTCAACGCCACCTACAGCCAGAACGAGAAGACGCTGGACGACTACTATGCCCGCCTGGACGAAGGCAAGCTGCCCGTCGCGCGCGGCTACAAGCTCGACAGCGACGACCTGCTGCGCCGGATCATCATCCAGCGCCTGATGTGCAACTTCGAGCTGTCCACCCGATCCATCGAGCAGGCCTGGCCGATCCGCTTCGGCGAGTATTTCGCGCGCGAGCTGGAACAGCTGCAGGAGTTCGTCGCCGACGGCCTGGTGACCATCGAGGACGGCTGGATTTCCGTCACCTTGAAAGGCCGGCTGACCATCCGCAATCTCTGCATGCTGTTCGACCGCCACCTGCAGCAGGCACGCGCGCAGGCGGCCGATTCCGCGCAGCCGCAACCGCTGCGTTATTCGAAAACCATCTGACCATGTCGCTCAACCTGCTTCCCGTGTTTGCCGTCGGCCTGGCCGGCAGCGTGCATTGCATCGGTATGTGCGGCGGCATCGTCGGCGCGCTGAGCGCCGGCGCGCCGCGCCGCGCGATTCCGATCGTGCCCGCGGGCGGCACGGCCGCACTGGCGTTGGCCGACAGCGGCGTCGCGCGGGTACTGGCCTACAACGCCGGCCGCATCGGCAGCTACATGGTCGCGGGGGCCCTGGCGGCCGGTCTCGCCAACGGTGCCGCCAGCCTGGCCCGCGTCGCCGCGTGGCAGGGCATCGCCTACCTGCTGGCCAACGCGATGCTGGTCGCCCTCGGCCTGTACCTGATGGATGCATGGCGCGGCCTGGCGCACGTCGAGCAGGCCGGCAGGATCCTGTGGCGCCGCGTGCAGCCGTTGATGAAGCCCCTGCTGCCGATGGATACGCTGCCCAAGGCCTTCGCTCTGGGCGGCCTGTGGGGCTGGGTACCGTGCGGGATGGTCTACAGCGTGCTGTTGACGGCACTGCTGTCCGGCTCCGCGGCCGGCGGCGCCGCCGTCATGCTGGCGTTCGGCCTGGGCACGCTGCCGATGCTGCTGGCGCTGGGCCTGGCCGGTGCGCGCCTGCGCGCCACGCTGCAGCAGCGCCGCGTGCGCATCGCCTGCGGCCTGCTGGTGCTGGCATTCGGCCTGCTGGGCATCGCCCGTTACGCGGGCGGCCTGCCGCACGGCTGGCTGGACGCCCTGTGCGTGGGCACCCCATGAGCGCCCTGCCGCAACCGCTGGCGTGCTTCCATTGCGGCTTGCCGGTACCGGAGGACGCGCGCTGGCACGTGCCCATCGACGGCATCGACCGCGCCATGTGCTGCCCCGGCTGCGAAGCGGTGGCCCGCACCATCGTCGACATCGGCCAGGCCAGCTACTACCGTGAACGCACGGGCTTTGCCGCGACCGCCGGCACGGCGGCCGACCTGGTACCGCCGGAATTGCGTCTGTACGACAGCGATCCCCTCTACAGCGCGGACGGCACGGAGCAGGCCGAAGCCGTGCTGCTGGTCGAAGGCATCCGCTGCGCCGCCTGCGTGTGGCTGATCGAACACCGGCTCTTGAAAATCGACGGGGTCACGGCGGCCAGCCTGAACGTCGCCACCGAACGATTGACGGTGCGCTGGCGCCAGGATGCCGTCAAGTTGTCGGATCTGCTGCAGGCCCTGCGCACGATCGGCTATACGGCATTCCCGTACGACGCGGCGCGCCACAGCGAGCAGCTGCGCAAGACCAGCCGGACGCTGGGACGCCAGCTGTTCGTGGCCGGATTGTCGATGATGCAGGTGATGATGTACGTGGCGCCCGCCTACATGGCGGAAGACGGCACGCTCGACGCCGACATGGCCGCGCTGATGCGCTGGGCCAGCCTGCTGCTGACGTTGCCCGCTATCGTCTATTCGGCGCAGCCGTTCTTTGCCGGCGCGTGGGCCAGCCTGCGCGCGCGCGTGCTGGGGATGGATGTCCCCGTCGCGCTGGGCATCGGCGCCGCCTTCCTCGGCAGCGTGGTGGCCACGTGGCGCGGCAGCGGCGACGTGTATTTCGATTCCGTCACGATGTTCATCTTCCTGCTGCTGGCCAGCCGCTACCTGGAGCTGCTGGCACGGCGCAAGGCGGCCGGCGCACTGGAACGCATGCAGCACGCACTGCCCGCATCGGCCAGCAAGCTGGCAGGCTGGCCGGCACGTGACAGCACCGTCGTGCCGGCCGCCGCGCTGGTGGCGGACGACCATATCGCCGTCAAGCCGGGTGAAGCGTTTTCGGCGGATGGCGTCATCGTCGAGGGCCGCACGGCCGTCGACCTGGCGCTGCTGACGGGCGAAAGCGTGCCGCAGCCGAAGGGCCCGGGCGACGCGGTACCGGGCGGCGCCGTCAACACCAGCAGCGCCGTGGTGCTGCGCGTCACCAAACCGGTGGCCGACAGCACCCTGTCGGGACTATTGAAATTGGTGGAGCGGGCCGGTGCGGCCAAGCCCCGCATCGCCCAATGGGCCGACAAGGCCGCCTCGCGCTTCGTGCTGGCGCTGCTGTTGTTCGCCATTGCCACGTTGGCATTCTGGAGCTGGCATGACCCCGCGCGCGCCTGGCCCGTGGCGATCGCCGTGCTGGTGGTGTCGTGCCCGTGCGCGTTGTCGCTGGCGACGCCGTCCGCATTGGCGGCCGCCACCGACAGCCTGCTGGCCAAGGGCATCCTGGTCGTGCAGCCGCACGTGCTGGAGACGCTGCACCGCGCCACCCATATCGTGTTCGACAAGACCGGTACGCTGACCACCGGCCGGCCCACCGTGCAAGCGGTCCACACCTTCAACGACATGGACAGTGCCACGGCCGCGCAGCTGGCGGCGGCGCTGGAAGCGGGCAGCCTGCATCCGATCGGCCGCGCCATCGCCGCGCATGCCGACGCGCTGCCGCACCTCGTCACCTGGCACGCGGAGGACCTGCTGGAGTTGCCGGGCCAGGGGCTGGAGGGCACCGTCGCCGGCCAGCGTTACCGTCTCGGCAATGCGTCCTTTGCCGCCATGCTGGCCGGCAGCGCGCCGCCCGACACCAATGCGGGTGCCGACGCCACGACCGTCTGGCTGGTGTCGCAAGGGCGCTGGCTGGCGTGCTTCGCCGTCAGCGACAGCTTGCGCACGGACGCGCAGCGGACGGTGGACCTGTTCCGATCCCACGGCAAACAGGTCGTGCTGCTGAGCGGCGATCGCCAGGCCCTGGCGGACCAGGTCGCGCAGCGGCTCGGCATCGGCATCGCCTTGGGCGACTGCCTGCCGGAACAGAAGCTGGCATACGTCCAGCGCCTGCAGGCGGCCGGCGCTGTCGTCGCGATGGTGGGCGACGGCATCAACGACGCGGCCGTGCTGAGCGCCGCCGACGTCTCGTTCGCGATGAGCTCGGGCGCGGCGCTGGCGCAGGTGCACGCCGACACCGTGCTGCTGCATGGTCAATTGGGCATGGTCGGCGAGACGGCGGCGATGGCTGCGGCCACGATGCGCGTGATCCGCCAGAACCTGGCCTGGGCCACCGTGTACAACATCGTCGCCATCCCGGCTGCCGCCTTCGGCCTGCTGGGCCCATGGCTCGCGGGCGTGGGCATGGCCGCCAGCTCCGCCATCGTCATCGTCAACGCACTGCGCCTGCGCGCGAGGTAAGTCATGGAATCGCTGTTCTTGCTCGTTCCCCTCAGCATCGCGCTGGTCTTCGGCGCGCTGTGGGTCTTCTTCAAGGCTTCCGACGACGGCCAGTTCGAGGACCTGGAAGGTCCCGCGCTGCGCATCCTGCACGACGACGACACGCCCGACCGCTGACGACGCGGCGGACGAACGCTGCGCAAATCGGGGACAGCCTCCGTTCGCATTTCGGAGGCTGTCCCCGATTAATTCGCGGCGCAAGATTGTCTTCCTGCTCACCTAGTCATTTCGAACTAGGTCTTATGCCATAAGGGCTCCTGCAGCATCCCTGCCACCCGTGATCGTTCAATTCGCCACACAGTAGTACGTCCCGGCAATTTTTGATCCACATCAAAGTTTTTGCAGGTCCGCTTGCGTAACCTTGAGGCACATCTACCACAAGTGTTCTCGGGGTCCTCAAATGGAACAACAACTGAACTACAACTACAAGGTCGTGAAGCAGTTCGCGATTGCGACCGTAGTGTGGGGCATCATCGGCATGCTCGTCGGCGTCATCATCGCCGCCCAGCTGGCCTGGCCCGCACTGAACTTCGACATTCCCTGGCTGACGTACGGCCGGCTGCGCCCGCTGCATACCAATGGCGTCATCTTCGCGTTCGGCATCAGTGGCCTGTTCGCCACCTCGTACTACGTCGTGCAACGGACCTGCCAGGTACGCCTGTTCTCCGACAAGCTGGCCGCCTTCACGTTCTGGGGCTGGCAAGCCGTCCTCCTGTCGGCCGTCGTCACGCTGCCGATGGGACTCACGCGCGGCAAGGAATACGCCGAACTGGAATGGCCGATCACGATCCTGATCGCCATCGTCTGGATCGCGTACGCCATCGTCTTCTTCGGCACGATCGTCAAGCGCAAGGTCAAGCACATCTACGTGGCCAACTGGTTCTTCGGCGGCTACATCCTGGCCGTGACGATCCTGCACGTGGTGAACGGCATGAGCATGCCCGCCTCGCTGACGAAGTCGTACTCGATGTACACCGGCGTGCAGGACGCGATGATCCAGTGGTGGTACGGCCACAACGCCGTGGGCTTCATCCTGACGGCCGGCTACCTGGGCATGGTGTACTACTTCATCCCGAAACAGGCCGAGCGCCCCGTGTATTCGTATCGCCTGTCGATCGTGCACTTCTGGGCCCTGATCTTCACCTACATGTGGGCCGGTCCGCACCACCTGCACTACACGGCGCTGCCCGACTGGACGCAATCGCTGGGCATGGTGTTCTCGCTGATCCTGCTGGCACCGTCGTGGGGCGGCATGATCAACGGCATCATGACGCTGTCGGGCGCCTGGCACAAGCTGCGCACCGATCCGATCCTCAAACTCATGATCGTCTCGCTGTCGTTCTACGGCATGGCCACGTTCGAAGGCCCGATGATGTCGATCAAGACCGTCAACTCGCTGTCGCACTACACCGACTGGGGCATCGCCCACGTCCACGGCGGCGCGCTGGGCTGGGTCGGCTTCATCACGATGGGTTCCATCTACTACCTGCTGCCGCGCCTCGCCGGCCGCGAAAAGATGTACAGCACCCGCCTGATCGACCTGCACTTCTGGGTCGCCACCATCGGCATCGTCCTGTACATCGCCGCGATATGGATCGCCGGTGTCATGCAGGGCCTGATGTGGCGCGCCGTGAACCCGGACGGCACGCTGACCTACACCTTCGTGGAAAGCGTCAAGGCCACCTACCCGTACTACGTGGTGCGCTTCGTCGGCGGCCTGATGTACCTGTCCGGCATGGTCGTCATGGGCTACAACACCTTCATGACCCTGCGCGGTCGCGAAACCCCGGTGGCCGCCATCCCGCAACTCAAGGCGGCTTAAGGAAACTGAGGGAGAAACTGAAATGAAATTTTCACATGAATGGATCGAGAAGAACCCCTGGCTGCTGATCGCCCTCGTCACGCTGGTCGTGTCGGTGGGCGGCGCGGTGGAGATCGTGCCGCTGTTCTTCCAGAAGTCGACGACGGAACCCGTGGCCGGCCTGACACGCTACACCCCGCTGCACCTCGCGGGCCGTGACATCTACGTGCGCGAAGGCTGCTACGCCTGCCACTCGCAGATGGTGCGCCCGTTCCGCGCCGAGACCGAGCGCTATGGCCACTACTCGGTGGCCGGCGAATTCGTGTTCGACAGGCCATTCCAGTGGGGCTCGAAGCGCACGGGTCCCGACCTGGCCCGCGTGGGTGGCCGCTACAGCGACGAATGGCACCGCACCCACCTGCAGAACCCGCGCGACGTGGTGCCGGAATCGAACATGCCCGGCTACCCGTGGCTGGCGAAGACGAAGCTGGACGCACCAGGCATCGTGCCGAAGCTGCGCGCGCTGCAGCGCCTGGGCGACGGCTACACGGAGGCGCAAATCGCCGCCGCGCCGGCCGAGCTGATGGACAAGACGGAAGAAGACGCGCTGATCGCCTACCTGCAGGGCCTCGGCACGCTGATCAAGTCGAGGAATTGAATCATGGCGATCGAGCATATTTTTGACAGCGCCAGCAGCGTCATGACGGTGGTTTCGTTCATCACGTTCGCCGGCATCTGGACCTGGGCCTGGTCCAAGCGCAAGCAGGCCGACTTCGCACAAGCCGCGCAACTGCCGTTCGCGGACGAGGAGAAACAAGATGTCTGACTTTACCAACAACTTCTGGAACCTGTACATCGTCGTGCTGACGGTACTGGGCGTGCTCGGTTGCGCCGTGCTGCTGTACTCGCAATCGAAGTACAAGGTCGCCAAGCACAATGGTCCCGTCGGCACGACGGGCCACGTGTGGGACGAGGACCTGACGGAACTGAACACGCCGATGCCGCGCTGGTGGATGTGGATGTTCTACCTGACGATCGTGTTCGGCATCGCCTACCTGTTCCTGTATCCGGGCCTGGGTTATGCCGGCAAGCTGGGTTGGAACTCGGCCAAGGAATACAAGGCCGAACTGGCCAAGGCCGACAGCGAGTATGGTCCCCTGTTCGAGAAATACCGCCAGCAGGACCTGAAGGCCGTCGCGGCCGACCCGCAGGCACATGCCATCGGCGAGCGGCTGTTCCTGACCTATTGCGCGCAGTGCCACGGTTCCGACGCGCGCGGCAACAAGGGCTTCCCGAACCTGACGGACAAGGACTGGCTGCACGGCGGCGCCCCTGATGCGATCAAGCAGACCATCATGAACGGCCGTCATGGCGTGATGCCGCCGATGGGCGCCGCGCTGGGTTCGGACAAGGACATCGAGAACGTCGCCCACTACGTGCTGAGCCTCTCCGGCAGCGCCGCCTCCGACCCGATCAAGAGCGTGTTCGGCAAGTCGAAGTTCTCGGTCTGCATGGCCTGCCACGGCGCCGGCGGCGTGGGCAACCAGGCGATGGGGGCACCCAACCTGGCCGACAAGACGTGGCTGTACGGCGGCAGCGCCGAGACGATCATGGAAACGATCCGCAAGGGCCGCGACAACACGATGCCCGCATTCGGCGACTTCCTGGGCGAACCCAAGGTCCACGTGCTGTCCGCCTACGTGTGGAGCCTGTCGAACGAAACCAGGTAAAGAGAACTGAAGGCCGTATCATGAATTCCCCGAGCCCCAGGTCATCCGGATGTACGAAGCGCGGCAGGAGATCTATCCGCGCGAAGCCAAGGGACGCTACGCCAGCCTGCGCTGGTTGTGTGTCTGGCTCACACAGCTGGCCTACTACGGCCTGCCATGGCTGACCTGGAACGGTCGCCAGGCCGTGCTGTTCGATCTCACGACGCGCAAGTTCTATCTGTTCGGCCTGGTGCTGTGGCCGCAGGACTTCATCTACCTGGCCGCGCTGCTGATCATCTGCGCGTGGCTGCTGTTCCTGGTCACGGCGGTGGCGGGTCGGGTATGGTGCGGCTTCGCCTGCCCGCAGACGGTCTACACGGAGATCTTCCTGTGGATCGAACGCCAGATCGAAGGCCCGCGCAGCGCGCGCATGGCGCTGGCCAAGCAAGGCCCATCGCTGCGCAAGTTCTCGAAGCGGACCGCCAAGCACCTGGCCTGGGGTCTGGTCGCGCTGTGGACGGGCTTCACGTTCGTCGGCTACTTCACCCCGATCAAGGTGCTGGGCGCCGAATCGTTCACCCTGGCGTTCGGCCCGTGGGAATGGTTCTGGGTGCTGTTCTACGCGCTGGCCACCTATGGCAACGCCGGCTGGCTGCGCGAGCAGGTGTGCAAGTACATGTGCCCGTACGCCCGCTTCCAGAGCTCGATGTTCGACCGCGACACGCTGATCGTCACGTACGATGCCAAGCGCGGCGAACCGCGCGGCAAGGTGGCGAAGGACGCGGGCAAGAGCGTCAACGGCGGCTCGTGCATCGATTGCACGATGTGCGTGCAGGTCTGCCCGACCGGCATCGACATCCGCAACGGCCTGCAGTACGAGTGCATCGGCTGCGCCGCCTGCGTGGATGCGTGCAACAGCGTGATGGACAAGGTCGAACAGCCGCGTGGCCTGATCCGCTACAGCACGGACCGGGCGATGACGGACGGCATGTCGGCGCAGGACATCCGCCGCCGCGCCATGCGCCCGCGCGTGCTGATCTACTGCGCCGGCCTGCTGCTGGTGGTCGTCGCGGTCGGCACGTCGCTGGCGCTGCGCACCCCGTTGAAGATGGACGTCATCCGCGACCGCGGTTCGATGGGCCGCGAAGTCGACGGCGGCGCGATCGAGAACGTGTACCGGCTGCAGATCATGAATACGTCCGAACAGTCGCACCGCTACTGTATCGCGGCGCATGGCATGCCCGGCCTGGCGCTGGCGACGGCCAATGAAGTGACACTGGCCGGCACCGAGACGCGCGCCGTGCCGATCCGCCTGCGCGCGCCGCATGGCGCCGGCGAGACCGGCTCCAACAAGATCACCATCCAGCTGACGGCGGTGGACGATCCCGCCCTGACGGTCAGCGAAACCGCGGTCTTCATCGTGCCGCGCTAGGAGAACAGCATGGAACAGGCTTTGAACATGACACCGCCGTGGTACGCGCAGCGCTGGCCCTGGCTGCTGATGGCCGGTCCCGCCATCGTGCTGGCCGCCTGCGGCTATACGGGCTGGATCGCGTTTTCGCAGCAGGATGCGCTGGTCGTCGGCGACTATTACAAGAAGGGCAAGGCCATCAACCAGGACCTGCGGCGCGATCGCGCGGCCGCGGCGCTGGGCTTATCGGTGGCGGTGCGCTACCACGCGGCCGAAGGCAAGCTGGCCGGCCGCCTGGCCACGCGCGACGGGGGTTCCGTCCACGGCCCCGTGCTGCTGCACCTGGCGCATGCGACGCAGCCGGAGAAGGACATCCGCCTGCTGCTGCGCCCGGACGCGGACGGCGCCTTCAGCATCGGCCTGCCGATGCTGGAACGCAGCCGCTGGGTGGTGCTGGTGGAGGACGACCGCAGGACGTGGCGGCTGGAAGGGACGTGGCTGTGGCCCGTCGAGCGCGACATCACGCTCAAGGCCGAGTAAGAAGACACCGGGGACAGGCACCGATCCTCAGGTCGGGAGACCTGAAGATCCGTGCCTGTCCCCAGGGGGTTTATGCGCAGGTTTCGGTACCGGCCGTAATGGCCTTCAGGCGCGGCAGATCGAGCACCTGCAGCTCGCGATTGCTGACGCTCAGCAGCCCAAGCTTCTTGAACTTGTTCAGCAGCCGGCTGATACTCTCGATCGTCAGGCCCAGGTAATTGCCGATGTCCTCGCGCGACATGCGCAGCTGGAACGCGGTGGCCGAGTAGCCCCGGGCCTCGTAACGCGATGCCAGGTTGACGAGGAACGCGGCGAAGCGCTGCGCGGCCTGCATATTGCCGAGCAAAAGCATGACGCTTTGCTCACGCGTGATTTCCTGGCTCATCATGCGGTGGAAATGCCGCAGCAAGGTCGGCATGTCGACCAGCAGCTGCTCCAGGCTGGAGAACGGGATCTCGCACACCTCGGAGTCCTCCAGTGCCATCGCGCTGCAATAGTGCTTGTCGGTGCTGATCGCGTCCATGCCCAGCAGTTCGCCTCCCATCTGGAAGCCCGTCACCTGCTCTTCGCCGTTGGCGTTGATCTGGTAAGTCTTGAAGTGGCCCAGGCGGATCGCGTACAGGCTCGAGAACGGGTCGCCGATCCGGAACAGCACGTCGCCCTTGGCCACCTTGCGACGGCGGCCGATGATCTTGTCCAGCTTGTCCATGTCGCCCATGTCGAGCCCCATCGGCAGGCACAGCTGGTGCATGCTGCACGTGGCACAACGGGCCCTCAGGACATCGATGGTCGTGCCGGGCAGGGTATAAGAGGGAAGCGCTTGCATCATTGGTCGGTTCTGGTTCGGATGGCCCACAGTGTACTGTAACTGTCTGGCGACAGGGCCGTTCCTTATTGGTTTGCCCAGGCATTCAATCTGGATTGCGCGACAGCATTATCAAGCTGTCCAACCTGTCGCGCGGCACGGCAAGACGCCGGGCGTGTGGCCGCCCGAACAGTAGCGGGCTTATGATGCATGCATACTGCTAACCACCGCCGGCACATCGATGCGAGGGGGGATGAAACCGCTGGGTATCAAGGCAAAAGTCGCGCTCGCGACCACGCTGACGTCGATCGTCACGATCGCGCTCGTCACTGCGCTGCAGGCGCAGCGCATGCGTGACGATTTCACACGCGTGTTGTTTGCCCAGCAGGACGCCCTGGTTGCCCGCACCGCGCAGGAGCTCGACGACAAGGTGGTGATGCTGCGCGAAATCGTGACCCAGTCGGTGCGCTACCAGCCGCGCGACCTGTGCACCAACCCGGCCGGCCTGCGCGGGTTCTACGAGAACCGCGCCGTGCTGACGCTGTTCGACGACGTGTTGGTCGTCAGCCCGCAGGGCATCGTCATCGCCGACATCCCGGCGCTGCCGAACCGTCCCGGCGTCAGCGTCACGGACCGGGCCTATTTCAAACGCGTGATGACGGAACGGCTGCCGCTGATCGCCGAACCCGTCATCGGCCGCGGCAGCAAGCGCCCCGTGGTGCAGATGGTGGCGCCCGTGCTGGGCGACGACGGGGAAGTGCGCTGTATCGTCATCGGCGCGCTGCGCCTGTACAAGGACAACCTGCTGGGCCACCTGCGCACTGCCAAGGTCGGCCGCACGGGGTACTTCTATGCCGTCACGCGTGCCCCGCGTCCCGTCTACGTGCTGCACCCGCAAGTCGAGCGGCTGATGAAGCCGCGCCTACCCGGCGGCTCGACCGCGATGACGCGCGCGCTGGAGGAAGGTTTCGAAGGGACGCTCATCAGCAAGAACATCGACGGCGTGCGAATGCTCACCAGCGTCAAGCAGCTCAAATCCGTGCCGTGGATCCTGGCCGCATCGCTGCCGGAGGACGAGGCCTTCGCGCCGTTTGCCGGCATGCAGCTGCGCCTCGCGTTCTGGGCCACGCTGGCGTCGCTGGCGGCCGCGGCCACCATCGCGCTGGTGACGTCGCGCCTGATGTCGCCGCTGATCCGCCTGCGCAACGCGATCCGCGCGTTGCGCCACGCACCGCAGGACTACGTGGCGCTGCCGGTCAAGGCGCGCGACGAGATCGGCGAGCTGACCTTGTCGTTCAACGACCTGATGGCCCAGCGCCAGGCGGCCGACGAGCGCGCCCAGGCCCTGCTGACCGAGCTGGCGGCGCGCGCCGACGAACTGGAACGGGAACGCGATCGCGCCGAACGGGCCAACCGCGCCAAGAGCGATTTCGTCGCCAACATGAGCCACGAGATCCGCACGCCGATGAATGCCGTGCTGGGCATGGCCTACCTGCTGCAGAACACGTCGTTGACGGCCCAGCAGCGCAAGTACCTGAACATGATCCGCACGGCCGGCGATTCGCTGATGGGCATCCTGAACGACGTGCTGGACTTCTCCAAGATCGAGGCCGAGCGCATGGAGCTGTCGCCCGTCGAATTCGACCTGGACGACTCGATGAGCACCCTGGCCACGACGATGACGATGAACGCGGGCGACAAGGAACTGGAGCTGGCCATCGTCGTCGCCCCGGACGTGCCGCGCCTGCTGCGCGGCGATGCGCTGCGCCTGCAGCAGGTGCTCGTCAACCTGGCCGGCAATGCCATCAAGTTCACCCAGCAGGGCGAGGTGGTGGTGCAAGTGGACCTGGTGCGGCGCGAGGAGAGCCGCGCCGTGCTGCGCTTCGAAGTGCGCGATACCGGCATGGGCATGAGCCACGAACAGCTGGGCCACCTGTTCCAGGCCTTCACGCAGGGCGACGAGAGCATCACGCGGCGCTTTGGCGGCACGGGCCTGGGCCTGACGATCACGCGCCGCCTGATCGAGCTGATGGGCGGCCAGATCGACGTGCGCAGCACGCCGGGCGAGGGCAGTACTTTCTGGTTCGAGCTGCCGTACGACCTGGTGCTGCACCGCGAGGCGCAACGGCAGCCGTCGATCGGGCCGCTCTCCGTGCTGGTGGCGGAAGACAACCGCACCAACCGCGACATGATCGCGCAACTGATCCAGGCATGGGGCTGGCATGCCGACCTGGCCGACTCGGGTGCCGCGGCGCTGGACCTGTTCCAGCAGAGCATGCGCGGGCACCATCCGTACGATGTCGTGCTGGCCGACTGGCACATGACGGGCCGCGACGGCTTCGCGGCGGCGCACGCCATCCGCCAGGCCGCCGACGGCCGCCGCCAACCCATCGTCGCGATGATCAATGCCTTCGCGCGCGAACGGCTGGAGGAGATCTCGAACACGCCCGAAGCGGACGTGGTACTGGTCAAGCCGATCACCAGTTCGACCTTGTTCGAGGCCCTGCACCAGGCGCTCGTCGCCAAGGGCGGGGGCGAGGAAGCCGCGTTGGCGGACGACGGCCGCGCCGACCGCCTGGCCGGCTGCCACTTCCTGCTGGTGGAAGACAACCTGCTGAACCAGGCGGTGGCACGGGGCCTGCTGGAACAGGCCGGCGCCACGCTGGACGTGGTGGGCGACGGCCAGCAGGCGCTCGACGTGCTGGGCGCGGCACCGGACCGCTACGACATCGTGCTGATGGACATGCAGATGCCCGTAATGGACGGCTTCACGGCCACCGCCATCCTGCGCAAGGAACTCAAGCTGCGACTGCCCGTCATCGCGATGACGGCCGGCGTGCTGGCGTCGGAGCGCGACCGTTGCGTGGCGGCCGGCATCACCGACTTCATCGCCAAGCCGGTCGTGGTGGAGGAAATGATGGCCGTGATCGAGCGCCATTTGCCGGCCACGCGCCGCAGCGCCGTTGCCGTCGTGCAGCCGGCAGCGGAGCCGCCGCCGACCGATCCGGCCGAGCCGGTCTTCAATATGGACAGCCTGATGCGCGTGATGGGGCGCGACCCGAAAGGGCGGGCGCTGATGTGCCGCATGGTGCAGGGGGCATTGGAAGGCGGCATGCAGCCCGCCGATGCCGCCGACCGCGCGCTGGCGGAAGGGCGGCTGGAAGACGCCGCGAAGATCTTCCACTCGCTGCGCGGCGCCATCGGGGTGCTGGGCGCCAAGCGCCTGATCCGCGCCACGATGGAGGCGGAGATGGCGATCGCCGACCGCCCCGGCAGCGACCTGGCGCCGCACTTTGCCGCCGTGCGGCGGGAACTGGAGCAGGTGCTGGCGGCCGGGCGCGAGTGGCTGGCGCAGGCGGAGCCTTGTGCGTGATTGCAAGGTGGCGACGATCGCGGCATGGGTCTGTCCCTGCGGGACTGACCCCGAAGCTGCGCGGCGTTGCGGCGGATCCAGGAAACTTCAGGGTCAGTCCCTATGCAGGGACAGACCCTTCCGCCCCAGACTTCACCTGTCGCGGTGGTTGAACAACGCCCCGGCCGCCAACCCCACCGCGAACGCGCCGTAGACCAGCGCCAGCGATTTCTTCGATACGCGCTCTTCGTACCCCGGTTTCAGACGCTGCGGCGTCATCTGGTAGTCGACGAAGCATGCCGTCGCGGCGGCCGCCGCCGCCGCCGCCGCGGTCCCGGCCACCGACTTGCGATCCAGTACCTTGCCGGCGACCTGCTCGAAGATCGTGGCCCAGAACAGCGAACTGGCATGGTGGATACCGTAGCCCACCAGCGTGTATTTCCAGGACGGTTCGTCGCGCTGGAACGCCTTGTCGCCCCACAGCCAGTGACTGATCGCGTTGGCGCCGGCAAACATGCTGCCGCTCTCCTCGCGCGAGCGCAGCGCCAGCGCCGCCGTCGATGTCAGGCTGGCCAGCGCCCCCGGCACCATCCCCTTCACCACCACCTGCTTCCAATTGTCCATAACGTTATCCCGTTCGTGTCCGGGAAGTGCGGGCGACACCCTTGCCCGTCCTTCCCTATACTGTTGCACAACCCATCCGAAGAGGGCACCCATGCTGATCTTGCTGACCGGCGCAACCGGTTTTCTTGGCTCGCACCTGGCACCGCTGCTGCTGGCGCAGGGCCATCGCGTGCTGAGCGCGGGGCGGCACAAGAGTCCCGATCCGCGCATCGGCTTCGTCCAGGCGGACTTCGCCAACGATAGCGAAAAATCCGCCTGGGTGGCGCGCTTGTCGGGCGTCGACGTCGTCATCAACACCGTCGGTATCATCCGCGAGGCGCCCGGCCAGACGTTTGCCGCGCTGCATACGGAGACGCCGAAAGCGTTGTTCGCGGCCGCCGTCGATGCGCGCGTGAAACTGATCGTCCAGGTCTCGGCACTGGGTGCGGATGAAGCGGCCGTCACCGCCTACCACTGCAGCAAGAAGGCCGCGGACGACTTCCTGGCCACGCTGCCGCTGCGTTCGCGCATCGTGCAGCCATCGCTGATCTACGGTCCGGAAGGGGCCAGCTCGAAGATGTTCCGCACGCTGGCGACGATGCCGTTCGCGCTGCAGTTCGGCGCGTCGCCGCAGCCCGTGCAGCCGGTCCATATCGACGACGTCTGCCAGGCCATCGTTGCTCTGCTGGGCGAAACGGGCGGTCCGCGCAGCGAACGCGTCGCCCTGGTCGGCCCCGCGCCGCTGCCCTTCATGGGCTACCTGGGCGCGCTGCGCCGCGGCCTGGGGCTGGGCCGGCTGCACGTGCTGCGGCTGCCATCGTTCGTGGCGCGGCTGGCGGCCCGGCTGGGCAGCTTCGTGCCGGGCAGCCCGCTGACGCCGGACGCACTGCAGATGCTCGATCGCGGCAACACGGCCGACCCGGCGCCAACGGTGCGGCTGCTGGGCCGGCCGCCCCGGCCTGTGGAAAAGTTCATCGACCGTCCACAGGCGGCCCGGCTGGACGCGCAACTGGGCTGGCTGCTGCCGCTGCTGCGCGTGGCGATCGCCATCGTGTGGATCTGGACAGCGTATGTGTCGGCCTTTGCCTGGCCTGTCGAGGACAGCTATCGCCTGCTCGAGCGTACCGGCATCCCGACCGTACTGGCGCCCTTGATGCTGTATGGCGCCAGCGCGCTGGACCTGCTGTTCGGGATCGGCACGCTGGCGCTGCCGCGCCGCTGGCGCCACTGGCTGTGGCTGGCCCAGGCGGGCCTGATCGGCTTCTACACCGTCGTCATCGCATTCCGGCTGCCGGAATTCCTGTGGCATCCGTACGGGCCGCTCAGCAAGAACCTGCCGATGCTGGCCGCCATCTGGCTGCTGTACGAGCTGGAGAAACAACCCATCAAGGAAACCAGGGAGCAATAATGGAATACACGATCGTCAAATGGCTGCACATCCTGTCGTCCACCTTCCTGTTCGGCACGGGCATCGGCTCCGCGTGGTACCTGCTGTTTGCCGTCATCAGCCGCAACGTGGCCGCGATTGCCGTCGTCACGCGCATCGTCGTCATCGCCGACTGGCTGTTCACGGGCACGACGATGATCGCCCAGCCGGCCACCGGCTTCTACCTGATCCACCTGGCCGGCTACCCGATGCACAGTCCCTGGATCATGTATTCGATCGGCCTGTTCGTGCTGGCGGCGCTATGCTGGTTCCCGGTAGTGTGGCTGCAGATGCGGCTGCGCGACCTGTCGGCCGCCGCCGCCAGCGCGGGCACGCCGCTGCCCCCCGCGTTCTGGCGCTACTTCAAGATGTGGATCGTGCTGGGCATTCCCGCGTTCTTTGCGTTCCTCGGCGTGTTCTACCTGATGGTGGCCAAGCCGATGTAAGGTCACGGGTGCAGTTTTTCGCCGCGCGCCAGCATCTGCACGAACTGCTCGAGCCGGCGGGCACGCGTCTCCGGCTTTTTCGCCGTCTGCAGGCGGTGCAGGATCGCGTAACGGTTGCGGCTGTCGAGGGTGGCGAAGAAGGCTTGCGCGGCCGGGTTGGCCTCCAGCGCCATCTGCAACCCGGGCGGCACGGTGGCCTGGCTGACGGAGTCGTACGCCGCATCCCAGCGGCCGTCCGCCCTGGCGCGCTCGATTTCCTTCAGGCCGGCGGGGCGCATGCGGCCGCTGTCGATCAGCGCCTGCACCTTGTCGCGATTGACCTTCGACCAGATGCTGCGGGCCGCACGCGGCGTGAATTTCTGCACCCAGTAGTCGTCGTCGATGCGGCGCTTGATGCCGTCGATCCAGCCGTAGCACAGCGCCACCTCCAGGGCCGCCGGATACTGCACCGTATTTGCGCCGGCGCCCCGCTTGGCGATGCGCAACCAGGCGCCCGGCGCCCTGGCATGCTCGCGTGCCAGCCAGGCTTCCCACGCGGCGGCATCGGCGAAGCTCAGTTCGGGCAGTTGCGCTTTCGGTGCGACGGGCATCGTGGTCTCCTCCTTGGCTTGCATTCTAATGCGCTATCATCGGCTGGACCACCTGTGGAGAGACGATGTCGCATGCGCTGCTCAACCTGCCCCCGCTGGACGCCCTGCGCGGCTTCGTGGCGACCGCCCGGCGCCTGAGCATCACGGCGGCGGCGCGGGACCTGTGCCTGACGCAATCGGCCGTGAGCCGGCAGATCCAGGCACTGGAAGAACGCCTCGGCGTGCCCTTGCTGGTGCGCGGCAACCGCCAGATCGTGCTGACGGACGCGGGCCAGCAGCTGTTCGCGCTCGCCTCGCCGTGGCTGGACCAGTTGGCCGAGCTGACGGCGTCGCTGCGACAAACGCCGGCTGTCCGGCCCGTGACGATCTCCGCCAGCATCGGCGTGGCCTCCTTGTGGATGCTGCCGCGCCTGGGCGACTTCCAGGCCGCCCATCCCGGCATCGACCTGCGGGTGGAAACCAGCAACCGCGTCATGGACCTGCAGCGCGAGAGCGTGGACCTGGCAATCCGCTATGCCCCGGCAGGGGGCGTGCCCGCTGCCGCCCTGCACCTGTTCGCGGAGGAGATCGTGCCGGTCGCCAGCCCCGCCGTGGCAGCCGGCGCATTCGACGGTGCTGCCGCGCCATCGGGCCACGTGCTGCTCGAACTGCACGACCGCACGCATCCGTTCCTGCACTGGACGCCATGGCTGCGCCAGCGCGGCCTTCCCGGGCCAACCCGCGGCACGCTGCACTTCAATCAGTACGACCAGCTGATCCAGGCGGCCATCGAAGGCAATGGCGTCGCGCTGGGCCGCTTGCCGTTGCTCCTGCCGGCATTACGCGACGGCCGCCTCGCCGCCTGGATGCCACAGCGGACCGCCGTCGACGACTACGGCTACTGGCTGGTGCAGCCTGACGGACCGATGCGCGCGGAAGTCGACATCGTGCGTGGCTGGTTGTTGCAGCACGCGGCCGCCACGCGGGAGGCGCTGACGGCCATGCGCTGACCGGGTCATCCATGCGTGACGCGCATGGCTGCCATGCCGATTCTGCGCTCGTGCCGGTCGCGCCGCGTCGCTATCCTCGGCGCAGGAGGAATCGCCATGAGGAATAACGTCTCGCCGCTGACCGTATCGCCACTGACCGTCGTCGTCTGCGGCGGCATCGTCATCGGCCTGGCCATGGGCATGCGCCACGTGCAGGGATTGTTCATGCTGCCCATGACGGCCGCGCGGGGCTGGGGCCGCGAGGAGTTCGCGTTCGCGCTGGCCTTGCAGAACCTGGTCTGGGGCCTGGCGCAGCCGCTGACGGGCATGCTGGCCGACCGCTGGGGCGCCCGCCGCGTCCTCGCGGCCGGCTGCCTGGCCTATGGCGCCGGGCTGGCGCTGATGGCCCATGCCGGCAGTGCCACGCAACTGGCGCTGTCCGGCGGCCTGCTGATCGGCCTGGCCCTGGCCGGCACGACGTTCGGCGTCGTCTACGGCGCCATCAGCCGGCTGGTACCGGTGCAGCGGCGCAGCTGGGCGCTGGGCATGGCCGGCGCCGTCGGCGGTGTCGGCCAGTTCGCCATGGTGCCGGCGGCGCAAGGCCTGATCGACGGCGCCGGCTGGGCCGCGGCGCTGGGCGTGTTCGCTGTCGTGCTGGCGCTGGCGTTGCCGCTGGCCTGGCCGCTGGACGACCGCGCGACGGCCGACGGCGACCGGCCCAGCCAGTCGATGCGCCAGGCCATCGGCGAGGCGCTGTCGCACCGCGGTTTCTGGCTGCTCAACCTGGGCTTCCTGGCCTGCGGCTTCCAGCTGGCCTTCCTGGGCGCGCACTTCCCCGCTTACCTGCTGGACCGGGGCTTTCCAGCCGCGACGGGGGTGGCGGCGCTGGCTATCGTGGCGCTGGCCAACGTGGCGGGCACGTACGCTTGGGGCCAACTGGGCAGCCAGTACCGCCGCAAGCACCTGCTGGCCTACCTGTACCTGGTGCGCGCGGGCGCCATGCTGGCGTTCGTCCTGCTGCCGCCCAGCAGCGCCAGCGTCTACCTGTTTTCGTTCGTCATGGGCCTGACGTGGCTGGGGACCGTGCCCCTGACGAACGGCCTGGTGTCGCAGGTCTTCGGCGTGCAGTACATCGGCACGCTGTTCGGCTTCGTGTTCGTGGGCCACCAGCTGGGCGGCTTCCTGGGCGTGTGGCTGGGCGGGATCGTGTTCGATGCCACCCGCTCGTATGACCTGGTGTGGCTGGCGGCGATCGGTGTCGGCCTGGCGGCGGCCGCGCTGCACTGGCCCATCGACGACCGCGCCGTCTCCCGGCTGCAGGCGGCCTGACATGGCGCCGCGACAGGAAGCGCGGCGCCTGCTGGCTCTCGTGCTGGCGCTGTGCGCCGTGTGCGCATGGACCACGCACGCGCTGCTGGCGCCCGTCAATGCCCTGGCCTTCGCCAGCCTGCTTACGCTGTGCCGGGGTTAGCCTTGGCCACGGTGCGCGCGATCTCGGCAAAGGCCTGCACGGCCGGCGCGGCGCGCCCCAGGTTACGGAAAATCAGTCCGACCCGGCGCCGCACGGCGGGCCGCAACGGCCGCAGCACGATCTGCGCATGCGACTGTGCCAGCCCGCGGGGCAGCGCCAGCTCGGCCAGCACGGTGATGCCGTCGCCGTTGTCGACCAGGTGCAGCACCGTCACCATCTGCGACATGCGGTAGCGCACCTGCGGCCCCAACCCGGCCGCGGCGAACAGCGGCTCGATCAGCGCCGAACATCCCGCCTCCGGCATGATGAACGGCTGCTCGCTCAGCTCGGCCAGCGTGACGGCGTCGCGCGCGGCCAGCGGATGGTCGCGCGGCAGCAGCGCCACCAGCTGGTCTTCCACCAGCGGCACCGTGTCGAAGCGGTCGTCCGGCAGGACGGCAAAGCCGACGTCGACGCGCCGGTCCGCCACCCACTGCAGTACGGCCCCATCCGGCCCCTCGTCGATCTGCACTTCCACGCCCGGGTAGCGGGTCCGGTAGGCCTGCAGGATCGCCGGCAGCAGTTTCAGCGACGAGGTCGGGCCGAAGGAACCGATCCGCAGCAGGCCCTTGTGCAGCCCGCGGGCCACGGCGGCATCCTGGCGCATGGCTTCGGCCAGGCCGAGGATCTCGCGGGCGCGCAGCAGCAGGCGTTGGCCCAGTTCCGTCACCGTGACGGCGGCCTGTTCGCGCTCGACCAGTTGCGCGTCCAGCTCCTGCTCCAGCGACTTGATCGCATGCGATACGGCCGACTGGCTGATGCCGAGCCGCAGCGCGGCCGACGTAAAGCCCCGCATCTCGGCCACCATGACAAAGATTTCCAGCTGGGTGAAGGTCATGGGCGTTTCCTGGTCATGGACATTTCCTGGTCATGGACATTTCCTGGTCATGGACATCTCGTGGGTCATGAGCTTTTCCTCATTTGTCCATGAGCTTGGATAAGCATTAATGTATGCCTTCCTCCACCGATACCGCAAGCCCGCCATGAAAACTCCCGCCGCGCCACCCCTGGTCTACGTCAAGCTGGTCTTCGTCACGCTGTTCTGGGGTGGGACGTTTATCGCCGGCCGCATCGTCGCCCATGCGCTGCCCGTCATGACGGCCGCCGCGCTGCGCTTTGCCGTCGCCTGTGGCCTGCTGCTGCTCGTGGCCTGGCAGCGCGAAGGCGGCCTGCCGCGCCTGTCGCGCCAGCAGGTGCTGGCCACTGCCGTGCTGGGGCTGACCGGCATTTTTCTCTACAACCTGTGCTTCTTCGGCGCGCTGGGCCGCATGCCGGCCGGCCGCGCCGCGCTGTTCATCGCGTTGAATCCCATCGTGACGGCGCTGGCGGCCGCGCTGCTGCTGCGCGAGCGGCTGACGGCGGTGAAATGGGCCGGCATCGCGCTGGCGTTCTGCGGCGCCGCTGTCGTGATCACGCGCGGCGATCCGGTCGGTGCCCTGCGCGACATCGGCCAGTCGGTCGGGCTGGGCGAACTGCTGATGGTGTGCGCCATCAGCAGCTGGGCCGCCTACACGCTGGTGGGCCGTTCCGCGCTGAAGGGCATGAGCCCGATCGCCGCGACGACCTACGCGTCGCTGTGGGGCCTGCTGTTCCTGGCGATCGGTGCCGCCCGCGACATCGGCACCGTCGACTGGCCCGGCATCGGCTGGCAAGTGTGGGCGGGGCTGTGCTACCTGGGCGCGTTCGGCACGGTGCTGGGCTTCGTCTGGTACTACGAAGGGGTGAAAGCCATCGGCGCCTCGCGCACGGCCGTGTTCAACAACCTGGTGCCCGTGTTCGGCATCGGCCTGGCCGCGCTGCTGCTGGGCGAGCAGGTGCTCGCGTCGATGGTAGCCGGCGGCGTGCTGGTGGCCGCCGGGGTGACGCTGACGAACCGCTGAACGCGGCGCGCGCCTACTTGGCGAGGATGACGATCGGCTGGTTCTTCTCCACCACGTAGGTGGCCAGCTCGGAGATGATGCCGTCGCCGATGTTTTTCGCCGAGTGCACGGCGCCAGCGGGAATGTAGAGCGATTCGCCGGCTTGCAGGCGCACCGTCTTGCCCTCCAGTTCATATTCGATGGTCCCGCTCAGCACATAGGCGATCTCCACGCCGGGATGCGAATGTTTCGGGAACGAGGCGCCGGGCGCGAAGTCCACGCGCACCTGGATGGCTTCGCGGTGGCCGTCGAACTCGCGGCGCACGGTTTCCGTGCGGGCGATGCCCTTGGCATCGAACTTGGGCTGCGCTGGCAACGGCGCGTTGGCTTGTGCCTGCGCCAGGGCTGGCGCGGCAAGGACGGCCAGCACGGCGGCGCAGGCCCTGCACTTCCGCCGGTACGCCGGCCGTGAAGCCGGCCAGCTTGCCCTGGTAGCGGGCCTTGCTGCCGCAGCGCGCCACGTCGAACAAATCCTTGCCGCGTGCCCACTCATTCAGCGCGTCATTGCCGAAATCGATGCTGGCCACGTCGATGTCGATGTCCACGCTGCCGCTGCCCGCTTCGCGGTCCAGCACCACCTTGCCGCTGTTCTTGTTGATCTTGCCGCGCCAGACCGAGATGCCCATGTGGTCGGCCTCGAAACTGGGGAAGGTGTGGGTGGGATCGATCTCGTACGTGACCGGCGCGGCCAGCGCGGCGGCGGCACTGGACAGCATCAGCGCAAACAGCAGGCTCTTTGTCATCGGGGTTCTCCGGGTCGGCAGGAAGCGCTAATGTCGCCCGGGGCGCCGCGGCCTGTCAAGCCTTGGTGCAGGGACTTCAGGGCCGGTACTTCAGCGCGATGCGGAACGGGAATTCCTGCGTGCACGGCCGGCCCCGGCACAGCGCCGGCTTGTACTGTTCGACCACCAGCAGGTTGCTGAGCAGTTGCGTCATCTCCGGCGTGGCCGACTCGTAGATGCGCACCTCGATGGCCTTGCCGTCCGGGCCGACGACGACACCCGCATCGAACTTGCCTTGCAGGTGCGCGCGGCCCTGCAGCTGTCCCACGGTGCGGATCAGCCGTTTCAGGCCGTGCTTCGGATAGGGCGGCTCGTCGCCGGGCGCCATGTGCTCGTAATGTGCCAGCAGGCGCGCCTTTTCCGCCGCTGTCAGCTGCTCGTAGGTCTTGTCGAACGGCAGATAGCCCGCGGCGGCATCGCGCCGCAGGTGACTGCCCGTCGGCGCTTCCTCCTTCAGCTTGTAGGCCTGCTGTGCCGGTGCGCTGCCGATTACCAGCAGCAGCAGCGCCACGGCCACGGTGACATCAGTGCGCACGCTCGCCCCTTAAAACCCTGTTTATACCGTACCAGAGGGCCCGCAATGCTCACCGATTGTCACGCTGCCGTCATATTTTTACATCCGGGCGCGCTGGTTGGACAGGTAGACGTTGTCCGGCGCCAGCGCCGTGCCGCCGGCGACCGCGCCGGCCCAGTCGCGGGTGCTGCAGACGGCGGCGAAGTTCGAGTGGAACACGGTGCAGTAAACGCGGTGGATCTCCTCGGCGCTGGCGCGGCCGCCGTCGTTCGCATAGGGCAGCGCGCCGGTGGCGTCGGCCAGCACCTCGACCTTCAGGCCCCGGTGCGCCGCCTCGTACACGGTGGCGGCATCGCAGTTGTGCATCATGTAGCCAGCCACCGTCAGCGTGTCGATATCATGCTCGGCCAGCCACTCGGCCAGGTCGGTGCCGGCGAACGCGCTGGCCATCGTCTTGTGGATATGGTGCTGGCGCGGCAGGCCGGCGATGGCGTCGTGCAGTTGCCAGCCGGCGGAGCCTTGCGCGAACACCGGGGATGCCGCGGGTGCGTCGTGCTGCACGACGATGACGGGAATGCCGGCGTCGTCGGCGGTCCGCATCGCGCTGACGATATTGGGCAGCGACGTCGATACGGGCGGATATTCGATCGGCAGGTTGCCGGTGAAGTACTCGTTCTGCACGTCGATGACGAGCAAGGCACGGCGGGGGGCTGCGGACATGGCGGTCTCCTTGGAAAGTAGCGATGACGTCATTCTGGACGCCGGCGCCGCGCGCCACCAGTGGCCCGAAGGCCTTACTTCGCTATAATCGGGCCATGCCCCGCGCTTCCACCCCGGTTGCCGTCGTCGCGTTCGACGGCATCACGCCCTTCCACCTGTCGGTGCCATGCCTGGTGTTCGGCGCCGGCCACGGCGACGTGCCAGCATTTCCGCACGGCGTTCCAGACCTCGCCGTCGCAGTACCGGAAACAGTTTCGCGCGGCTGCGTGACGCCTACCAGCCGGTGCCGGCGCAGTACTGCTGCACGTACTGCTGGTGCGCAGGCAGCTGCGCCACCGTGCGCTCGATCGACGTCGCCATGGAGCCCAGGAAGTGGGCCAGTTCGTCGTCGCCCATCAGGTCGGCCGTCTGGTGGTGCTGGCGCGGATGGATGCCCTGGCCCAGCATCACCTGGATCCAGCTGTTCTCGGCAAACAGCTCGTTCGGGATGCGGAATACCCGCCCCGTCTCGCGGAACAGGTCGATGCGGTGCTGCAGCGAGGCCGGCACCTTCATGCTGGCCGCGTCGCGCCAGTACGGCGTGTCGCGCCGGTTCGTCACGTTGTAGTGCAGGATGATGAAGTCGCGGATGTGCTGGATTTCCGTCTGCGCCTGCTGGTTGAATTCGTCCACGTCGGCCTGGCTGATGCCATCGGTCGGGAACATCTGCATCAGGCGGATGATGCCGCGCTGGATCAGGTGGATGCTGGTCGATTCGATCGGTTCCAGGAAGCCGCTGGCCAGGCCGATGGCGATGCAGTTGCCCTTCCACGTCTGCTGGCGCTGGCCCGGCTTGAAGCGCAGGATGCGCGGCGCCATCAGGGGCTCGCCTTCCACGTTCGCCTGCAGGGTGCGGATGGCCGTGTCGTCGTCCGTATAGCGGCTCGAGTAGACGATGCCGTTGCCGACCCGGTGCTGCAGGGGGATGCGCCACTGCCAGCCCGCTTCGCGCGCAATGGCGCGCGTCAGCGGAATGGCGTCGCCCACGGACTTCGTCTGCAGCGCCGCCGCGCTGTCGTTGAACAGCCAGTGCGACCAGTCCTCGTAGCCCACACCCATCGTCTCGCCGATCAAGAGGGCGCGAAAGCCCGTGCAGTCGATGAACAGGTCGCCTTCCAGCTCCACGCCGGAATCGAGCCGCAGAGCGCGGATGTCGCCACAGAGCAGGTCCTTGCGCACCTCGGCGATCTTGCCTTCCACCCGCTGTACGCCGTAGCGCTCGGCGAAGCGGCGCAGGAACTTCGCATAGCGGCCCGCATCCATGTGGTACGCGTAGTTCATGCCGTTCTTCGGCAGGTGCGCGAAGCGGTTGTGCAGCGACGCCTTCAGCTCCAGGCAATAGTCGCCGTAATCCCCGGCCAGGCCGCGCTCGCGGCCCTTGTGCCAGAAGTGCTGGAAACCGGCGGTCCAGTGGTCGGTACCGGTCGTGCCGAACGAGTGGATGTAGTCCTCGCCCACGTTGCGCCAGTTCTCGAAGCTGATGCCCAGCTTGAACGTGGCCATCGTCTCGGCCATGAATTCGCGCTCGTCGATTTCCATCAGGTGGTGGAAGTTCATCAGCGTGGGGATCGTTGCCTCGCCCACGCCGACGGTGCCGATCTCGTCCGACTCGATCAGCTTGATGTCGAGCAGCTTGCCCAGCGATTTCGACAGGCCGGCCGCCACCATCCAGCCGGCGGTGCCGCCACCGGCGATGACGACCTTGCGGATCGGGTGCTTTGCCCTGGTCTGTTCCATGTCTTCTCCTGTTTTTTTATAGGTCAGCGGTTCATCCGCTTGAGCAGTTGCGCGCGCAGCGCCCGGGTCGCATCCGCGTCGAGCGGGCCCAGTACCCGCCTGGCGGCCGGCGGAATGTGCGCCGCCGTCCGCTCGTCGGCGTCGAACACGTAATGGTCGAACAACTGGCGCCACGCGGCGCGCTGGGCCGGCGGCAGGTCGCGCACCGTCATGATGGCGTGCATCAGCGCCGTGGTCGGCGTGTCCATGTAGCCGGGCGACTGGCGCCACCAGTAGTTGACCAGCACGTTGAAACGGTCCAGCGCCTCCACGTGGTGCCACCACATGCTGGGAATGAACAACGCATCGCCCGGTTCCAGCTCCGCTACCTGGCCGTGCGGCAGCGCCTCGGCGAACTTCGGAAAGCGCTCGAAGTCGGGCTGGCGGAAGTCGACCAGGCTGATGGCCTGGCCGGCCGGCGTGAAATCGAGGGGACCGATATACAGGTTGGCCAGCTGCTCCGGCGGGAACAGCGTGAAGCGGCGCCGTCCCGCCGCCACGCAAGCCAGGTTGTCCGGCAGGTCGTAATGGGCGGCGATGCGCGTGCGGTTGCCGATCCAGATGCTGGCCAGGGCTTCGCGCCCCTGCAAGTCCACGTCGTTCTCGCTGCGGAAGCCCGGCAGGCACGTGTCGATGGTGGTCGAGCCCACGTAGATGGCGGGCGGCCGCTCGTCGTTGCGATGGTCTTCCAGTTCGGCCAGCACGCCATCGAGGCGCACGTTGGCGGGGAAGAAGTTGAAGCCGGACAGGTCGTCGTTGTAGAAGAAGCGGCCGTCGATCTCGGGGCGCCCCAGCATCGCGACGACGTTCATGCCCCCGTAGAAGCGGCGCAGGTAGGCGTCGGCCGCCTGCTGGGACGTGCGCGCCGCCTGCACCACGGGCCAGTCGGCCACGAGGCCGCGCAGCACCAGCGGCTGCGTCGATTCCAGGATGCGCGGCGTCAGCTCGTGCGGGCGGACGCCATGCAGTTCAGCGACCGGTAACATGGCGCAGGCGGTTGGCCCGGTTCTTCCGGGCGATCAGGCCGCGGAACTGCGACAGCGAGGCGAGGGCCATGTACGCCGCCTGCAGATAGCCCCCTTGTGCAGGCGCGCCAGCGCGGCACCGTCCAGCGCGGCCAGGCGTTCCTCGTGGATCGTGTAGAAGCCGGCCAGCCGGTTCTGCGAACCGTCGTCCAGTTCGATGTCGAACGTAAAACCTTCCAGCAGCTCGTGCTCCAGCAGGGCACCGATGAAGCCGGGCAGGCTTTGCATGCCCTGGTGGATCGTCAGCAGCACGGAGTTGACCCGCTCCAGGTACTCGGTCACCCCGCCGTGCGGCAGGAACACCGCCTCGCCCAGCTCCCCCACGCGCGGATGATCCATGTCCACATGCACCAGCAGCTCTTCGCCCTTGCGGCCGATCAGGAACGGCTGGCGTTCGATCATCAGCGGTATTTCCGGCGCATCCCAGCCCTGCTCGTCCAGGAACAGGTTCTCGCCCTGTTCGAAGCCGAACAGCGCGACCGGCTCGAACGACGTGCCGTCGTCCGTCTTGCGGAACACGAGCGGATAGTACGCCTGCAGTGTGCGAAATTCGGCGGGGAACGTGGTGGCGAACATCACGTCGTCGCCCAGCGCGGCGCTGCGATGGGTGCGGATGTGCAGGTCCTTGTGCTGGACGTTGTTGAGCAGTTGGGGATTGGGCATGGTGTCTCGTGTTGTGTTTTGTGCGGTGTTGTCAGATTTTTTGCAGGCCGTGGCGGCGGATGTGATCGATCAGCGCACGGTTCGGCGGCAGGGCGCCCAGCATCCTGCGCGTCAGGTCCGCCGCCTCGCGGTAGTGCTGCGCCGCGGCCGCCGGGTCGGCGCGGCGCGTGCCGCCCGGTTCGGGCGTGAATCCCATCCCGTACAGCACGTACTGCCAGCTGGCGGACGGGAACACCTCGTCGATGCGGTGGAAATCCAGTCGCGACGGCGGCCGGTGGCGCCACAGTGCCAGCAGTTCCCGCAGCCGCGCCGGCACCGTATCCTCCCGACGGTTGTCGTCCCAGTAGGCACCGCCGCGCCGGCTCAGCACATAGTGCAGCTTGAGGAACTCGATGACGCGCTCCCAGCGATAGGCAAAGGCGTCGTTGAAACGGCGCGCGACGATGTCCATCGTGGCCCGCGTGGCCGGCAGGTCGTCGCTGACGAGGGCGGCCGACAGTTCCACCAGCGCCAGCGCGGAGGCCTCCAGCGGTTCGATGAAACCGGCGGAAAGGCCGATCGCGACGCAGTTGCGGTGCCAGAATTCGCGCCGGTAGCCTGGGTGGAACGTCAGCTTGCGCGGTGCCGCGGTCTCCGCGGGTCCGCCAGTCGCGGCGACGTATGCGCGCAGGTCCGCTTCCGCTTCCGCGTCGCTCGTGTGCGCGCTGGAGTAGACGTGGCCAACGCCGCGCCGCGTCGGCAGGCCGATATCCCAGATCCAGCCGGCGCGCTGCGCGGTGGACGTCGTTTGCGAGGCGATCGGGCTGTCCTCGCCGGGGTAGGGGACCTGCACGGCCAGGGCGCTGTCGTTGAACAGCACGTGGCGCTGCTCTACCAGGCCAATGCCGTAGTGCCGGCCCAGCAGCAGCGACTGCATGCCGGTGCAGTCGATGAACAGGTCGCCCGCCAGCGCACCGTGCTCGCGCGTGTGCAGCGCGGCGATGTCGCCGTTCTCGTGCGAGGCGATGCCGGTGACGTGATCGGGCACATACTGCACGCCGAGCTTTTCCAGGCAGTGCTTGCGCAGGAAGACGCCGAACTTGCCGGCGTCGAGGTGGTAGCCGTAATTCGCCACGGCGGCAAATTCCGGCGTGGTGGCCTGCTTCGGCGCGCGGCCCTGCACGCACAGGTGGGGCTGGAAGCTGACCAGGTCCGCGAACGGCACGTGGGCGAACTCGTGCCGCCACGGTCCCACCAGGTCCGCCTCGCCATACCCCTGCGGCAGCACGAACGGGTGGAAGTAGTAATCGGCGCCGCCGCTGCCGCGCCAGCCGTCGAAGCGGGAGCCCTGCTTGAAGGCGGCGTCGCACTCGCGCAAGAAGGCGGTCTCGGAGACGCCGATGCGCGCGAGCGTGTCGCGCATCGTCGGCCAGGTGCCCTCGCCCACGCCGATCGGCGCCACGTCGGGCGATTCGATCAAGGTGACACGCAGTCCATCCGGCGCATGTGCCCGATGGTCGGCGGCGATGACACCGGCCGTCAACCAGCCGGCGGCGCCGCCGCCTACGATGACGATGTGTCGGATCGGATGGGACATACGGTGTTCCTGACGAGGAAGTTGGTGAAAAGTTTAACCGAAAAACTAATTCACCCAACAGAAAAATGTGGCGGCAGTGACGCCGGGACAGGCACCGCTCTCAGGGCCTTGACGGTCCTGAAAGCGGTGCCTGTTCCCTTGGGCTTAGAACTTGTACCGCATCCCCACCATGTAGCGCGGGCCCGTCTGTGTCGCATTCACCAGCATGCTCTCGGTACGGCCATGCTGGCGGGTCGTCTCGTTCGTCAGGTTGATGCCTTCGAACTGCAGGGACAGCTTCGGCGTGACGGCATAGCTGACACTCAGGTCGAACTGGCCATACGCTTCCGTGTACTGGGGATTCGGCCCGGCCGCATCGAACGTCGAGGCGAGGAACTTGTCGCGCCAGTTGTAGGCCGCCCGCACCGTCCACTGCGCGTTCTCGAAGATGCCGATCACGTTGGCCGAATCGGACAGTCCCACCAGCGCGAACTGCTCGCCGATCCCCGCGTTGTTGTAGCCCAGCCCCGAGTCGACGTAGGTGTAGTTGGCCGAGATGCCGAAGCCGCTGTTGCCGAACATGTGCTGCAGGTTGACTTCCAGGCCCTTCAGGTCGGCCTTCTTCTGGTTCGAGAACGAAGTGATGCGGAACTTCGCCGCCGGGTCGTTCGGCTGGCCGACAATCGTGCCCGTGGCATTGCCGGCCGGGTCATCGGCACCCCTTGTCACGCCCGGGGCTCCGGCATGGTTGCGCAGGATGTAGTTGCGGATGCAGGTGGTGTCGGCGTTGCCGCAACCGTTGGCCAGGGCTTCCTTCCAGAAGGTGCCGCCGACCGGCGTGTGCAGGTTCTCCAGCGTGACGTCGACCTTCGACTGGCCCGCGTAGTTCTCCAGGTTCTTCTTGAAGAAGCCCAGCGCGAAGAAGTTCTGCTTGCCGTAGTACCACTCGTACGACAGGTCCAGGTTCTTCGACTTGACCGGTTTCAAGGCCGGGTTGCCCTGCGACCCGGTACCGCCATCGAGCCTGGACAGGTTGTCCAGCACCACGCCGCCGGCGATCTGGTCGTAGCGCGGCCGGCCGATCGTGTGGCCGTACGACAGGCGCAGCTTCATGTCCTCGCGCAGCTCCAGGTCCGAGTCCAGGCTGGGCAACAGGTTATGGTACTTGCCTGTCAGGGTCGTGAAGCTCGGCGCGCCGAACTGCACCGGCAGTTCGTTCTGCGAGACCCAGCTGATCGACACCGGGGTCGGCACCAGCGCGGTGGAGACGACGTCCGTCTTCTCGTAGCGCAGGCCCAGCGCGGTGCGCAGCGGCAGCCTGGTCTCCCAGTCGGTATTGAACTGCAGGTACAGGCTCTTCGACTTTTCCTCCGTACGCTGGTCGGTGTCCCAGCGATCCTTGACGGTGTACAGGTCCGGCCGGCCGGAAGCCCTGATCGCCAGGTCGCGCACTTCGCCAAAATTGAAGGTGTAGAAGTTGTTGAACAGGTTCGGGTTGCCGCTGCCGCTGATCTGGTCGAAGTACTGGCGCACCGTCTCCGCGTGCCAGGCGCTGCTCGGGTAGTCGGCCGGGCTGGTCGCGCCGCCCCACGTATCGCGCTGCATCGTGGAGAACGCGGAGCGGTTGTCGACCTTCGTCGCGGACAGGCCGAAGTTGAGCTCCGACGCTTCCAGCAGTTTCAGGCGGCCCTTGAACTGCGCCTGCGAGACTTCGCCCTTCATGTAGCCGTTGCGGAACGCGGACCCGGTGACCTGCTGCGGCGCCCGCGTAAAGTCCGCGCCCTGGATCGACAGCACGGGGAAGTCCTGGCTGAAGTCCGCCGTCGTGTTGCCGCGGCTGAAGGACGAGGTGCCCAGCACGTTGTCCGAGCCCCACGGACTGTCCGCCATCGATTCCGCGGTGGAGCGGTGCGCGTCCAGTTCCAGCTTCAGGTTGGCATTGACCTTCCAGGCCGCGTTGAAGCCCAGCGACTGGTTCTCGCTCTTTGTCGCGAAGTCGGCGCCGCCCATCGCGATGTCGCTGATGGCCGGGTTGATGATCTCCGTGTAGACCAGCGGGCCGGCGGCGGGGCCGTCGGTCCAGCTGCTGGTGGACGGACCGAAGTTGAACCAGGCCGACAGGTCCTGGCGGCGCGTCTGGATCTTGTTTTGCGAGTAGGTGTAGTCGAGCGTCGTCGTGAGGTCCTTGCGCGGCGCGAACTGGAACGTCAATTGGCCATTGGTGCGCTGGCGCTGCACGCCGGAGAACGCATAATTCAGGTTTTGCGGCACCGAGTAGACGTCGGTCGGGCCGGGGCGGTTGACGATGTTTTCCGAGCCAGGCGTGCCGGGCTGCGGGATCGTGCCCCAGGTGTTCTCGTCGCCGCGGAACGGACCTTTCCAGCCGCTGGAGACGGACGCCGTGTTGTAGCCCAGGTTACGTTCCTGGTAGCTGGCGCTGACGGCAATGCCGAACATGTTGTCGCTCCAGGTATTGCTGTAGATGCCCGAGATTTCCGGGGTCACCTTGTCGCCCGACTTGACGTCGCCCGGCAGGTTGGTTGACGACTTGTCGTAGACGCCCTTGACGCCCACGCTGGCCAGCAAGCCGGGACGATCGAGCGGCCGCGCGGTCATCACGTTCAGGGTGGCGCCGATGCCGCCGGCCGGCGTGTCGGCGCGACTGGTTTTGTAGACCTGGATCTGCGAGATCGCCTCGGAAGCGAGGTTGGCGAAATCGAACGCGCGGCCATTCAGGTCGCCCAGGTTCGACGTCGGCATCTGGCGGCCATTGAGCAGCACCATGTTGAAGTCGGGCCCCACGCCGCGCACGGTGACCTTCGAGCCTTCGCCGATCGAGCGGTCGATCGACACGCCGGAGATGCGCTGCAGCGATTCGGCCAGGTTCGTGTCCGGGAACTTGCCGATGTCCTCGGCCACGATGCCATCGACGACGCCGTCGGAGTTGCGTTTCAGGTTCAGCGAGGACTGCATGCTGGCGCGCAGGCCCGTCACGACGACGGACTGCACTGGCGCCTCGCCGGACGCACCGCTGGTGGTGACGCCAGCGGGCTGGCCGGACGGCTCGCCGGCCGTCTGCTGCGCCAGCGCCGGCCACGCACAGGCGCTGGCCACGGCCAGCGCGATCAACTTCTGTCTTGCCTTGGGATATTGCATTTCGTCTCCTGTGTTCTTATCGATATCGCCCTTGACACGTACCTCGCCGGCCCCCGCTCCGCCTTGCCGCCGCCAGCCCTCCCACCTCCTTCAGCCTGTTTATGGAAACGTTTCCATGATGAGTCGACAAATCTTAGGTAGCTTGCAAAAAATTGTCAACGCAATACTTGAGATTCTGAATGCTGTGCCGGATCCGCACACCGCGTGTGGCGGTCAGGGCTGGTAGACCCGGACATACTCCACCTCGAATTGCCAAGGCAGGCTGGCGTTGGTCACTGCGCCGCCCAGGCCACCGCCCACCGCGAGGTTCAGCAGGAGATACTGCGGGCTGTCGAAGGGCCACTGCGCATAATCGCCATCGCGTGCATTGACGCGTTCCGCATAGTCGCGACCATCGACGCCGATGCGGATGCGCTCGCGCGTCCACGTCAGGTGGTAGTCGTGGAAGGCGCCACAGGCGTCCACCACCATCGTGCGGTCGGTATGGCCCGTGCCCATGGGCCAATTGCTGGCCCCCGTGTAGACGCTGCCGAGGATTTCGCCGGGGCGGTTACCCACGTGTTCCATGATGTCGATCTCGCCGTCGACCGGCCATTGGCCCTTCGTCCCCAGCATCCAGATCGCGGGCCAGCTGCCCGGGCCGCACGGCAGCTTCGCACGTACTTCGATGTAGCCGTAAGTCCAGCTGGCCTTGCCGCGCGTGACCAGCCGGGCCGACGTGTACTGCTGGCCGCCGTAGTCCGGCTGCGCCGACAGCGCCTCGCGCCGCGCCGTGATGACCAATCGCCCGCCCGTCACGCGACTGTTCTCGAGCCGGGCGCGCGCGTAATACTGCAGTTCCTCGTTGTGCCAGCCGGCCCGGTTGCGCTCCGTGTCGTAGTCCCAGCGGGCCGGGTCGGGCAGGCCGTCGACATCGAATTCGTCGGCCCACACCAGGCGCCAGCCGGACGGCGGTGCCGCCGAAGCGGGCAACGCCAGCGTCAGTGCCAGCGCCAATACCAGCGTCTGTGCAAGGGTCGGTGTCACCGTCATCCACAGCAATTTGCCGGCTGAAGTCATCGCGATTCCTCATGTGAGCTGGCTCATGGTAACGTTTCCATTTTGACGGCGCAACCGCGCGTTGCGTATTTTAGACAAACAAACAACAGTTCTGGGCGCGGCGCACCGCCTGTTGGCCGCGGCGTCTGGCCCTGCGGCGGCGCGGCCGCTATGCTCAGGCCTGGGAACGAAGAGAGCACACATGGCAACCATTAAGGACGTCGCCCGCCTGGCGGGCGTGGGGCTGGGCACCGCGTCGCGTGCCATCAACGGCAGCGGGCCGGTATCGCCCGCCACACTGGAGAAAGTGCGGCAGGCGATCGAGGCGCTGGACTTCCGGCCGTCGCACGCGGCACGCGCCCTGCTGTCCGGCTCCAGCAAGATGATCGGCGTGTACATCCCCGCGCTGTCCGGCACCTTCTACACGCCGATCCTGCGGATCATCGACACCGAATTGCGCGCGGCCGGCCTGCACATGGTGGTGGCGTTCGGCGTCGGCCTGGGCGACGACCGCCGCCAGGCCATCGAAGGCATCGAGTTCCTGATCGAACGGGGCTGCGACGGCCTGATCGTCATGACCAGCGCGCTGGCGGAAGACGATATCGCCGCGCTGGGCCCCAAGGTGGCGCGCCTGGTCGCGCTGAACCACCCGTTCGCCGCCATCCCCGGCCAGTGCTTCACCGTCGACCATGAACTGGGCGGACGCCTTGCTGCGCGCACGCTGCTGGAACATGGGCACCGCGACATGGCCGTCATCGCGGGCCCGCAGGCGCTGCCGGACAACGTCGCCCGCATCGACGGCTTCAAGGCGGAGCTGGCGGCGCACGGCATCGAACCGGCCGGCCTGTGGCTGCAGTGGAGCGATTTCTCGCCCGCCGGCGGCTGGGAAGCGGCCCGCGCGCTGCTGGCGGCGGGCCGCACGTGCACGGCGCTGTTCTGCGCCAACGACGAAATGGCCGTGGGCGCGCTGTCGTACTTCCAGGAAGCGGGCATCCGCGTGCCGCAGGACCTGTCGGTGCTGGGCTACGACGACACGCCCAGCGCGGAGTACGCGGCGCCACGGCTGTCGTCGGTACGGATGCCGTGGCGACAGATGACACTGAACGGCCTGAATGCGCTGCTGAACCTGTGCTACGGGCTGGGGCGGCCCGTCGAGCGGGATTTTCCCGTCAGCGTGACGTTGCGGGCGTCGGTGGCGCGCAGGCCGGGCTGACCGGCGGCGTCTCGTCTACACCAGCCATCCATCGGAGTCTCCATGCCCACCACCCACGACATCGTCCTGCTGGCCGCCTACAACGCCAGCATGAACCGCAAGCTGTACGACGCTGCGGCCCGCCTGCCCGCGCATGCACTGGATGCCGAGCACGGGGCGTTTTTCGGTTCGCTGCTGGGCACGATGAATCACCTGGTGGCGGGCGACACGATCTGGCTGATGCGCTTTGCGCTGCACCCGGCCAAGCTGGCGTCCCTGGCATCGCTGCAAGGCGCCACGATCCCGTCGGACCTGCGCCAGCGCTACGGCGACGACTTGCCGTCGTTGCGGCAGCACCGCGCCCGCCTGGACGGCATGATCGTTGCCCTGGCGGCGGAACTGCGACCCGGGCACCTGGAGGCCACGCTGGTCTACCGCAACTCGCGCGGCATCGACTACCGCAAGCATTTCGGCACCTTGCTGCTGCACTTCTTCAACCACCAGACCCACCACCGCGGCCAGGCCAGCACGCTGCTGACGCAGGCCGGCATCGACATCGGCGTCACCGACCTGCTGGAACTGATCGGCGACGTGCCCTGAGGCTCCACTACCGCCGAGCTCGTGTCCCGTTTCGGTGACTGACCTCGTGGTGGGACACGGGCCCGGCCTTACTGGCCGCCTGTCAACGGCTTGAGTGCCGCCGTGATCGTCAGCACGGCGGGACCGAGCAGCACGACCAGCAGGGCCGGGAAGATGAAGAAGATCAGCGGGAACAGCAGTTTCGTCGCGATCTTGGCGGCCTGCTCTTCCACCAGCTGGCGCCGGCGCGTGCGCAGCTGCTCCGACTGGACCCGCAGCGCGACGCCGATACTGGTGCCGAAGCGATCGGCCTGGATCAGCATTTTTACCAGCGCGTCGACGTCTTCCACGCCCGTGCGCAGCGCCAGGTTGCGCAGCGCCTTGTCCTTGGCGCTGCCGGCGCGCAGCTCCAGCGTGACCAGCTGCAGTTCCTCGGCCAGCACGGCGCTTTTCAGGCCGATCTCGGCCCCCACCCGCGCCAGCGCCGCATCCATCGCCAGGCCCGCCTCCACGCACACCGTCATCAGGTCGAGGGCGTCGGGAAAGCTCTCGAAGATCTCGCGCTGGCGCTCGGCGATCTTGCGCTTCAGGATGAAGTCGGGCACGTAATAGCCGCAGGCCGCTGCCACCACGAGCCACAGGATCGTCTCGCTGCCCGAGCGCGAAGGGTCCTGGCGCAGCACGACGTACAGCAGCAGCGGCAGGCCCACCGTAAGCGCGGTCTTCCCGGCATGGAACAGACCCGGGGTGGACGGCGCGCGCCAGCCGGCGTGGATGAAGCGCAAACGCACGGGCGAGCTTTCCCACCCTTCGGCCGGCACCGACAGCTTGGCCAGCGGCTCGGCCAGCTGCGCCAGGCGCGCCAGCCAGTTGCCTTGCGAAGGCCGGCGTGCTTCTCGCTCGTCCAGCGCGGTCAGGCGGCCCTTGACGGGGTCGCGCGTCAACAGCAGCAGCGCCAGCGCGGCGATGCCGAAGATCACGATGAACAGGACTGCCAGGATCGACAGCTGGGCAATGGTCATGACAATAAATCCTTATACACGCAGGCGCACCAGCTTGCGGATGACCAGCATGCCCAGCACCATCATCGCGGCCGCGCCGCCCAACAGATTGCGCCCGGCCGGATCGGTAAACAACACGCCCATCGTTTCCGGGCTCGCCGTGTACATCATGCCGCCGGCGCCGAACGGCAGCAGGCACAAGACCCATGCGGACATGC
This sequence comes from Pseudoduganella chitinolytica, assembly GCF_029028125.1. Lineage (GTDB taxonomy): Bacteria > Pseudomonadota > Gammaproteobacteria > Burkholderiales > Burkholderiaceae_D > Rugamonas > Rugamonas chitinolytica. Next base: position 4,880,182 of record NZ_CP119083.1, on the reverse strand, counting down.
GGCCCTCGGCCGACAGTACGCGCACTTGCCCCAGCAGCTTCTGGCGGTCACGGATGATGGCGCTGATCGACGACAGCAGCTCCGTCAGGTTGCCGCCCGTCTCGCGCTGGATCAGCACGGCCACGACAAAGTACTGCAGGTCCATGCTGGGCACGCGCTGCGCCAGGTTGTTCAGCGCATCGCCCATCGCGACGCCGAAATTGACTTCGTCGAAGGCGGCCTTGAACTCCTCGCCCAGCGGGGCACCCACCTCGTCGCCTACCAGCTTCAGTGCGGTGGGAAACGCATGGCCCGCGCGCATTGCGCGGCTCATCATGTCCAGCGCTTCCGGCATCTGGCGCTCGAACTTCGCCAGGCGCGCCGATTTCGCGCGCGCCAGGTGCAGCAGGGGCAGGGCGCCGACCGCGGCCCCGCTCAGAAGCAGCGTCGCTCCGGGCAGGCCCAGCCAGGCACCCAGCAGCAGGCCAAGCACGCACAAGCCGGCGCAAACGGCCAGCAGGCGCGCCAGCAGGTAGCCGGCACCGGCCTGCAGCAGCATGCGGTCCAGCCTCTTCATGCCGGGCAAGCGGCGCAGCAGCACGTCGATATCGGGATGGGCGCTGAGCCGGCGTTCCTTGACAATCGTGACATCGGACGCCTTGGCTTCGCCACCGATGACGCTGCGCAGCCGGCGCGCCACCCGCTCCGCTTCCGGGCTGCGGTGGGCGCTCCAGCCCACGTAGACGCCCCATACCAGCAGCATCACGGCGGCAAAGATCAGCAAGATAAACAGCAGGAACGTCGTGTCCATCGTGGCCTCAGCGCGGTTCGAAGATCTGCGCCGGCAGCGTGATGCCGAACGTGCGCAGGCGCTCGGCAAAGCGCGGCCGCACGCCGCTGGCGCTGAAGTGGCCCTGCACCGTGCCGTCTTCCGCCACGCCGGTCTGCTTGTAGGCGAAGATTTCCTGCATCGTGATGACGTCGCCCTCCATGCCCGTTACTTCCGAGATCGACAGCACCTTGCGCTTGCCGTCGGTCAGGCGCGAGACCTGCACGACGACGCCCACGGCCGAGCTGATCTGCTGGCGAATCGCCCGCGCCGGCAGCGTCGCCGCCGCCATCGTCACCATGTTTTCCAGGCGCGTCAGCGCGTCGCGCGGCGTGTTGGCGTGGATCGTCGCCATCGACCCCTCGTGGCCTGTGTTCATCGCGCCCAGCATGTCCATTGCCTCGGCGCCGCGCACCTCGCCCAGGATGATGCGATCGGGCCGCATCCGCAGCGCATTGCGCACCAGCGCGCGCTGCGTCACCTCGCCCTTGCCTTCAATATTGGGCGGCCGCGTTTCCAGGCGCACCACGTGCGGCTGCTGCAGTTGCAGCTCGGCCGCGTCTTCCACCGTGACGATGCGCTCGGTCTGGTTGATGAAGCCGGAAATCACGTTCAGCATCGTCGTCTTGCCGCTGCCGGTACCGCCCGAGATCAGGATGTTGACCTTGGCCTTGCCGAGTCCTTGCAGCACCTCGGCCATGTCGGCCGTCACGCTGCCGTACGAGACCAGGTCGGCCAGGCGCAGCGGGTCCGCCGAGAAGCGCCGGATCGACATCACGGGGCCATCGATCGCCAGCGGCGGGATGATCGCATTGACGCGCGAGCCGTCCGGCAGGCGCGCGTCGACCATCGGGCTCGATTCGTCGATGCGGCGACCCACGCGCGAGACGATCTTGTCGATGATCTTCATCAGGTGGGCGTCGTCCGTGAACGTGACGTCGGTCAGTTCCAGCTTGCCGCGCCGCTCCACGTAGACCTGCTTGTGCGTGTTGACGAGGATGTCCGACACCGTCGGGTCTTCCAGCAGCGGCTCCAGCGGGCCGAAGCCCAGCATCTCGTTCTGGATGTCGCGCGTCAGCGTCTTGCGCTCGGCGTCGTTGATGACGACCATTTCCTCTTCGAGGAGGCGCTCGACCAGCAGGCGCAGCTCCTGGCGGATCTGGTCCGGCGTCAGGCGCTGCATGCTTTCCAGGTCGACGCGGTCCAGCAGCGCCTCGTGGATGCGGCTTTTGAGCTGGTGGTAGGCGCGGTTGTCGATCGGGCCGCGTTGGGCGGTCGGGCGCGGCGTGCCGCTGGACAGGCGTTCGCGCAGGGAAGTAGGCATGTTCATCGTCGGTCTCGTCAGGCGGCGCGGCGCTTGAACAGCCGCGTCATCAGGCTGGCCGCTTCCTGCGGCGCCGCTTCGCCCGTCAGGCCGCGCGCCATGTCCTGCAGGGCCACGCTGAGCGGGCTGTCCGGCATCAGGCGCGTGACGGGCACGCCCTGGTTGACGGACTTCGCGGCCGCGTCGTAATGGTTCGGCATCGTGCGCAGGATCGTCGTGTCGAACGCTTCCTCCAGGTCGCGCAGGCGGATGTCGCTGTTCTTGTCGTGGCGGTTGACGATCAGTTCGACCTTGTCCTTGCCGTAGTCGAGGTTGCGGAACACCGTCAGCAGGCGCTTGCCGTCGCGGATGTACGGCAACGTCATTTGCAGCACCGGGTAGATCGTGTCCGCATGATCGAGCGCGCGGATGCTGACGGGGTCCAGGCTACGGCCCACGTCCAGCACGATGAAGTCGTACTGGCGGCGCGCCAGCTTGACGATCGCGTCGATGTGCTCGGGTTTCACGTCGCTGGCGTGGGCCGGGTCGGACGGTGCCGCCAGCACGCTGTAGGTCGGCGTGACGGCCACCATGCTGGAGGCCAGGAACGACGGGTCCAGGCGGTGGATCTGCGTGGCCACGTCCGACAGCGTCGCCAGCGGCTTGATGTCGGAAACGAACAACGACGCGTCGCCGAACTGCAGGTTCATGTCGATCAGCGCCACGCGCTTGCTGCCGCCGGCCGACAGGGCATAGGCCAGGTTCGTGGCCAGGAACGTGGAGCCGCTGCCGCCCTTGCACGAGATGAAGGCCAGCACCTTGCCGTTGGCGCCGCCCTGGTTGCCCAGCTTCTCGGCGATGCGGTCCAGCGCCTGCGCCAGCGCGGCTGCGGAAGGCGCCGCCGGCAGCACCTCGCGCACGCCCGCGCGCATGGCGCGCAGCAGGAACTCCTGCGTCTGGTCGCCCGAGAGCACGACGAACGCCATGCGCGGGAACAGATGGCCCAGGCGCTCGAGCTGCTCCAGCTCTCCTTCGTCGGCGCGCGGCTGGTCGACGACCAGCACGTCCGGCACGGCGTCGTCGGCCAGCGTCGTCAGGCGCGACGGGCTGCCGGCGATCATGTCGACTTCGTCGGCACCGGGGCGGTTGCGCAGGGTGCGCGCCAGCTCGATCAGGTGGCGGTCGTCGCGGGACAGGACGGCGATTTTCACGATGCTCTCCTTACTTCTTGCCGAACGTGGGACTGTCCGCCTGCGCGGCCGGCGTCACGTACGAACGCTCATAACGCGCCTGCGCGGCGACGGCGGCCACGCCGTCCATGCCGGTCGCGCGCTGCGGTTGCGGCGGCACGATCTGGGCCGCCATGATGGCGTTGACGGTGCTGCCGGAAGCGGCGCGGGTGGGCGGCGCGCAGCCCGTCAGCGTGGCCAGTGCGCCGGCCAGCAGGGCGATGAAGAGGGCGCGGTTCATGGCTTGTCCTTCTTGTTGTCGGGTTGCTGGAAGCCTTCATGGCGCCCGCCGATGAAGAACATGCCAGGTGTCGGCTGGACGTAGTCGTCGGTCGGCAGGCGCGGTTTGTCCTGCAGCGGCTTGGCCAGGTGCGGCGTGACGATGAAGACCAGTTCCGTGCGGTCGTTCTGGAAGTCGCTGCTGCGGAACAGCGTGCCCAGTACGGGCACGTCGCCCAGGAACGGGAAGCGCTTGATGTTGCTGGTGACGTTGTTGCGGATCAGGCCACCGATGGCGAAGCTCTGGCCGTCCTGCAGCTGCACGGTCGTGGTGGCGCGGCGCGTGGTGAACGCGGGCAGGATCGCCGTGGCGGCGTTCGAGCCGCCCGTCGTCGTGATGCCGATGCCTTCGCGGTTCAGTTCCGATACCTCCGGCGCCACGCGCAGGTTGATGCGCCCGCCCGCCAGCACGGTCGGCGTGAATTTCACGGCCACCCCATACTCCTTTTCCTCCAGCGTGATCGTATTCGCGCCCGACGCGGAGTTCTGCGCGACCGGGATGAAGATCTTGCCCCCCGCGAGGAAGCTGGCCTCCTGGCCGCTGATCGCCATCACGGTCGGTTCGGCCAGGATCTTGACGAGACCGTCGCGCTTCTCGCCGTCGATCGTGACGTTACCGACGCTGTTGGCCAGCACGCCCAGCGAACCGGCACCGCCCGACAGCAGGCTGGAGACGATGCCATACGTGCCGCTACTGCCCCTGCTGGTGCGGGACAGGCTGGCGCCCAGCTGGTCCACCAGCGACTTCGAGATCTCGGCGATCTTCACCTCCAGCATGACCTGCTGGGGCGCGGCCACCTGCAGCATGTTCATGACCTTTGCCGCCGCCGGTGTCGCTGCGGCGGGCTGGCCGACACCGCCGGCCGGCGGCGTGCCGGCACCGGTGCTGGCTGCCGCCGTGGCGCTGTCCTGGAACGACGTCGCCAGCGCCACCAGTTGTGCGGCGACGACGGAATCGCTGACCATCCCCGACAGCACTACGGCATTGCCGGAGCTGCCCACGTGGATCTCCTTCTCGGTCGGGAACAGCTGGGCGAACTGTTCGCGCAGCGCTGCCGTATCGAGCTTGACGTCGATGTCGAACACCGTGGAATGGCCGTCCTTGTTGGCGACGATAAGATTGGTCGAGCCGACGCTGCGCGCCACCAGCACGATCTCGCTGGCATTGGGCACGACGACGTTGGCCACTTCCGGCGCGCCGACGGTCACCTGCGATGCGGGCGAGCAGAAACGCTTCAGCACGGACTTGCCGCGCACGAGTTCGAGCCGGCCGGTGGTGCCGCTGCTGCTTTTCAGGTCGATGCAGTCGCGCGCCGGGGCGGCGGCAACGGCCGCGCTGGCGGCGGCGAGCGCGCAGGCAAGTACGGTCTTGTGGGTCAACAGCGTCATGGCATGGCCTTGGAATTGAACGATTGCGGTGCGGCGTCCAGGCCGCGGATCACCATCACGCCTTCGGGCGCGGGTGCGCGCACTGCCGGCGCGGCAGGGCGGGGAGCTGGGGCTGGCATGGGCGCGGGCGTTGGCGCGGCCTTGGCCGGTGGCAGGCCCAGTACCGACTCGCGCGTGGCGCCGGCCGTGTTGGCCGGCTGCGGGTCGACCTGGTTGCGCAACACCAGCGACAGCGAACCGATGCTGCGCGCCAGGTCCAGTTTCTCGACCTGGTCGGGCGTCAGTTCCAGCGTGACGGCGTTGACGACCTTCGGCTTGGTGTCGTCGCGATTCGATTCCTGCGCCACGGCCAGCACGAGGATCCGTTCCAGCACGATCTTCGAGATCGACTGTTCGCGCGTGGCCATGTCGCCGCCGCCCGCCTGCAGGTTGACGAGGATGTCGACGTAGTTGCCGGGCAGGGCGAAGCCGGCCACGCCGACGACATCGTTGACGCGCACCGTCATTGCGCGCTTGCCGGCGGCGACGACGGCGGACAAGCCGCCAGTGGTGCCGGGTGGCGCCAGCTTCGTTTCCAGCACGGCTTCGCCGCGCCCGATATCGGTGCGCGTGACGCGGTTCTCCAGTTGCTTCAGGTCGGAAATGGCACCAGGCGGCAGCGCGCCGGCCGGCCATTCGATCAGCTGGACGTTGTCCTTGCTCAGGCGCACGCCCTGGCCGATGTCGGCGGCGGCGATGGCCACCTTGGCACCGGCGGTGGCGCCCTGTTCGGTCATCCACTTGGCGGCGACCAGTACGGCGGCCAGCGCCAGGAACAGCGCCACGCCGATGATCAGCAATGAGCGGGATTTATGCATCAGTCATTCTCCATCCAGCCGCGGTCGCGGCGGTCCAGGTCCGGGCCGCCATGCTGGCGCCGGCGGCAAAGTAGTTGTCCCATGCCCAGTCGAGCGTGCGGCGGCTCAGCTCGGGCGTGCGGTCTTCATAGCGGGCCAGGTCGCGCAACTGGCGCACCAGGTCGCGCGGGTGGCAGGCCAGCAGCGGAACATCGCGCTGGCGGTGGCAATCGAGCAGGTAGGCAAAAGCGTCGGCGTCGAACGGCACGCCGGCCTGGGCGCAGGCCTGGCGGAACAGCACGCCGTACTCGTCGGCCGTCGCGGGCGGCACTTCGATCTTGTAGCCCAGCCGGCGCAGGAAGGCGCCATCGGACAGGCGGTGCGGCACAAAGTTCGACGAGAACACGACGATCACGTCGAACGGCACCTGGAACGTGTGGCCCGTATGCAGCGTCAGGTAGTCGACATTGCGGTCCATCGGTACGATCCAGCGGTTCATCAGCGCCTCGGGCGAGCAGCGCTGGCGCCCCAGGTCGTCGATGATGAAGATGCCGTTGTTCGATTTCAGGTGCGGCGGCGCCTGGTACAGGCGCGTGTGCGGGTCGAAGTGCAGGTCCAGCATGTCGAGCGTCAGTTCACCGCCGGCCAGCGCGGCGGGACGGCGCACGCCGCGCACCCAGCGCATGTCGGTGGCCGTGCCGCGGTCGAAGCTGGAGGCGATCGTCACGGTCTCCGCGGCCGGCTGGTGCTGCACGGTGTCGAAGAACGGAATCACTTCGCCATCCACCATCAGCGCATGCGGCACGGCGATGGCGCCGGACAGCAGGTCGCGCAGGCGTTCGGCCAGGTACGTCTTGCCGCTGCCGGCCAGGCCGTGCAGGAACAGCGCGCGGCCGGAATTCATCGCCGCGCCCAGTTGCGCCAGCACGCGCGGGTTGACGACGGTGCCGTCGAAGACCTCGCCCATGCGCGTGCGCGTGACGTGGACGTTGGCCACGCTCTGGCACTGCACCTGGGTGGTGTAGGCGGCCAGCGTCACCGGCGCCGGGCCGGCGTAGGCATTGCGCGCCAGCGCGGCGGCGGCGCGCTGGCGCCCGGTTTCCGTCAGCAGGTAGGTGATGTCGGCATCGGTGCCGCTGCTGCCCAGGCGCACGAGCTCGCACAGTTTTTCCGCGCGCATGAAGCCGATCAGCGGATCGATCACGCTGACATTGAGCTTCAAGTGCGATGCCAGTTCCGGCAAGCGCATCTGGCCGCGCTGGTACAGCACCTTGGCCACCAGTTCGGCCAGGAACAGGAAGGGCAGTCCCGTGTCCTCGACGGTGCGGGGCGCGCGTGCATCGGCGGGCGAGATCAGCATGTGGTTCACAGCGGCAGCTCCCCGACCAGGTGAAGCCACAGCACGCACGGCACCGTACCGGCGGCAATGGCCACGGCGTAGGGCAGGCGACCGCTGGCGGCGGCGGGCAGCGCAATGCCGTCGTTCAGGTGCGTCAGCCCGGCGTGCAGCATCGTCTGGTAGGTGTTGCCAAGCACCTGGCGCAGGCTGCCCTGCCAGGCCGCCACGACCAGCGCCAGCACGCCGCCCGCGAGCAGCGTGGCGATGGCCACGACAAGGATCTGGCCGGCGCCGACGAATGCGCCGACCATGGCCAGCAGCTTGACGTCGCCCGCGCCCATCAGGCGCATGGCGTACATCGGCATCAGGAAGGCCAGGCCGAGGGCCCAGCCGCCCAGGGCGGACAGCAGTCCCAGGCTGCCCATCGGTGTGCCGAACAGGCCGTCCCCCGCCGGCAGCAGCGCGTGCAACGCCAGCGCCAGCAGCGCGCCGGGGAATACGACAGCGTTCGGGATGCGGCGCGCGCGCACGTCGTGCCAGACCGCGAGGGCCAGCAGCACGAACAGCAGCGAGAGGGGAAGCAGTGTCACGGCAGACTCCGGGAAAATAAAAATCCGGAACGGGCGGACCCGGTTCCGGATTGCGGCGCGCCATGGTGGCGGGCCATGGGGACCATCAGGTCGTTGCTGGAGCAGCGCCGGTCAGGGCCGTCTTCAGGTTCTGGAAGATCTTGTTGATGTCGCTGCCCAGCGCCTTGACAGCGACGCCGATCACGGCGGCGATCAGTGCAGCGATCAGTGCGTATTCGATGGCGGTGACGCCGTCTTCTTCACGGAGGAAGTTTTTGATGAAGGTCATGGAGGTCCTTTGTTGAGGGTGGTGAGTCGATTGGCTATGCGCTCGTCCATGCGGCCAGTACCGCGATGAAGCCGACGACAACGACCAGGAGGCTCAGCACCACGTGCGGCATCGTCGAACTTCCCGTGCGTTCGTACTGCTGCTGTTCCGGGAAATCTTCGTTGTCGTACACGTGCGCTCCTGTCCTTGTCGCGCCGCATGAAGGAATGCGCAGCGCATGAACAGCATCGTACGCACCGGGACCGTGTTGCACATCCGTCAAACCTCCCCTTTTGCCTGGGACCTTGCGCCCTGCCGGCATGGGACATATGTCCTACGCCTCAGCTCGTGTCCCACTTTGGTGACTGACCCCGCGGTGGGACACGGACACGTGCGTAGTTGGACGGGAATCAGGTGCCGAGGTGGTGGCGGGTGGCGTAGACGTACAGTTCGAGGCGGTTCGCGACGTCCAGCTTCTGGTAGATGGCGGTGAGGTGGTTGCGCAGCGTGCGCTCGGAGATGCAGGCGCGCTCCGCCAGGTCCTTGTTGAGGGCGCCCTTGCCTTGCACGATCATGCCGATCACCTCGCGTTCGCGGGCCGTCAGCGCGGCGATGCGCTGCGCTTCCGGGTCGGCTTTCGGTGCGGGCGCGACGAGCTGGCCCAGCAGCGCCTGCATCAGCGACTGGTCCAGCCACAGCTCGCCGCCATGCACCTTGCGCACGGCGGCCAGCACGTCTTCCGTCGCCGCCTCCTTGCTGACGACGCCGCGCGCGCCCAGCTTGACGGCGGCCGTCAGCGTGGCCTGGTCGCGGTTGGCGGACAGGATCACGGCCCGCGTGCCGCCGTTCGACAGCAGCGCCGGCAGGATGTCGAGCGAGCTGCTGCCCTTCAGATCCAGGTCGAGCAGGATGACGTCCGGCTTCAGGCTGGCGCACAGGGCCGTGGCTTCCTCCGGTGTGCTGGCACTGCCCACGAGGGTCAGCGCGGGCGCCTCGGCCTGGATCAGGCGCTCGAGGCCCCACAGCATGGTCTTGTGGTCGTCCACCAGCATGATGCGGATCGTCATGGTCTCTCTATTCTTGGATCAGATGGGAATGCGGATGCGCAGCAAGGTCTGCTGCGCGGTCGGTTGCACGGCCAGGCTGCCGCCCAGCGCCTGGACGCGCTCGGCGATCGACAGCGGCATGAACGCCGCGGCCGGGCCCCGTTCGTCGGCCGGGTTGGCGATATCGACCGCCAGCAGGCCGGCCTCCTGCGCCAGCCGCACGTCGGCCGTGCGCACGCGCGTGTGCTTGCGGATATTGCTGATGCCTTCCGTGACGATCTGGAACACCTCGGCCGCCATGCGGTCGCTGATCGTCAGGCTGCTTTCGTGCGACACCACCACGTCCAGGTCGTAGAACGAGCGCACCTGCGCGGCCTGGCGCCGCAGCGCGATCAGCAGCTCGGGCTCTTCCTGGCGGCCATTGCGGAAGCTCTGGGCAAACTGGCGCATGTCGCCGATGACTTCCGTGCACATCGACAGCAGCCGGTCCAGGTCGGCCGCGACCACGTTGTCGTCACCCGCTTGCTGGCGGATCGCCGCCACGGCATGGCGCAGCCCGATATACGGCTGGATTGTGCTGTCGTGCAAGTCGCGGGCGATCTTCTGGCGCTCGCGAAACGCCGCGTCGGAGGCAAGGCGGTCCAGCAGGTCGATCGTCTCGATGACGGGGAACGCCTGCTGCACGATATGGTTCAGGAACGTGGCGTCCGGCCGGCGCAGGCGCTCGCCGGAGGTGACGAAGATGCGGCCCATCCCCTTGCGCAGCGGCAGGGCGGCGCTGATGAACCAGCCCGTGTCGAGCAGGTCGGCGATGCCGCTGCAGCCGGCCGGGTCGATGTCGCGCCACTGGCCGTCCGTCGTCACCACCTGGGCGGCGGGAACGTCGTACGGCACCAGCGCGCGTGTGACGCCGCGGTACAGCACCGTAACGCCGGCAGCGAAGTCCAGCAGCGGCTGGACGGTGGCATCCGACACGTTGTTGTGGCTGATGGCGCGGCCCGTGGCAGGATGGTGCACCGTGTTCAGCACCCAGCGCCCGTTGGCATCCTGCATCAGCAGCACGCAGGTGGCGCCGCCGTAGAACACGAGGATCTTTTCCATCAGCGAGTCGAGCGTGTGCTGCACGCCGAAGCGGGGATTGGAGAGGCGGCTGACGTCGCGCAGCAGGGCCAGCCGGCGGCGCTGGTCGACGGCCAGGCCGCCCCAGAACGCGATCATGTAGCCCAGCGCCAGCACGAAGGTGATGCGCAACAACAGCAGCTGCAGGTTCTGCAGGCCATGGACGCAGACCGACGCCAGGGCCAGCGTCACGGCCGAGCCCAGCGTCAGCCGGGCGCCCGCGTCGAAGCCGCGCCGGAACGACGTGGCCAGGATCGCAAAGAAGAAGAACGTGAAGAACGGGCTGCGCGCGCCGCCCGTGGCGAACGTCATCAGGCCATACCAGCCCACGTCGACCCAGTAGATGACGGGGCCGTGCCAGAAACCCGCGCGCGAGCGCGCCACCGCCAGCAGCACGACGCTGTGCAGTGCGTACGCGTCGAACATCAGCCAGGCCCACGGATTGAACAGGCGCACGCCGTCGCCCGCCACGTACAGGGTCAGCAGCGCCGAGATGGCCAGCAGCAGGCGCATGCCGAACACCATCGCCGCCTCGGCATCGGGCGTCGCGGGCAATGCGCGCGTCGGCACGATACCTTGAAACCAACTGGTCGTTGTTGCCGACCGACACCGGCGGTAGATCGTGGATGCAGCGCGTTTTAAAAGCATACAGCAATGATTGTTGCAATGTAGAATGTCAACATCTTACTGTATGTCCTGCACAAAACGCTCCAATGTTGTCTTAACGATGATACCTTCGGTCACTCGCCGTCAATCCGGCGCCACACTCGTCGAAATGGCGATCGTCGCACCCGTTTTCCTGCTGGTGTTGCTGGCGCTGGTCGAGCTGAGCCTGATGTTTTTCACAACGTTGACGATGCAGTATGCGGTGCGCGAAGGCGCCCGTTATGCGGTGACGGGCCAGACCAACCTCGACCCGAGCACCGGTAGCCAGCAGCGCTACGCGGCGGTCATCGCCAAGATGCGCGACAGCTCGCTGGGCATGTACGACAAGCTCAGCCCGGTCATCTCCGTCAACGGTACCTCCTATTCCACGAGCACGTACAGCAGCGGCATGTTCGGCACCGCCGGCAGCATCATCGTCATCAAGCTCGACTGCAATTGGAAGGTGACGACGCCGCTGCTGTCGCAGTTCTTCGCGGATGGCAAATACAAGTTTGCCGTCGCGGTCACCATGCGCAACGAGTTCTTCCAATGACGGCCCTTCGCCAGCGCGGCATCGCCGCCGTCGAATTCGCCCTCCTGCTGCCATTCCTGCTGTTCCTGCTGTTCGGCGTGATCGACGGCGCCCGCGCACTGCAGGCCAATTTCATCGTCGTCAACCTGAGCCGCGAAGGGGCCAACCTGGTCGCGCGGGGCAATACCCAGCTGGAGACGAACAGCCAGGACATCCTCTACGCGCTGATGGCCAGCGCGCCGCCGCTGAACGTGAACCAGCGCGGCATGGTGTACATCACCCGCGTGATGGGCGTGAAGACCAGCACCGGCACGCGCAGTGTCGTGCTGGACCAGTACCGTTGGGACGATCCCGCCCGCGGCCTCGGCTACAGCCGCAACAAATATGCGCCGGCCAGCAGGGTGTACGGCTGCGTCAGCTGGACCGGTCCCTCATGCACCGCCATCACGACAGCCACGCGCCCGGGTGTGAACATCATGAACGGCCAGCTGGACGATGGTGAAGTGGTCCACGTCGTCGAAACGTTTTACCAATACGACATGCTGATGACGAACTTCTCGATCGGCGCGCTGGCCCTGCCCACCTTCGGGCCCGACCTGTATTCGATGACGATCTTCTGATGATGCCCACCTCCCTTCACCGCCAGCGCGGCGCCGTCGCGATCATGGTAGCCGTTGCGCTGCTGCTGCTGCTGTCCGTCGTCGGCCTGGTGCTCGACGGCGGGCTGGCCTACATGGTCAAGGCGCGGTTGAATGCGGCGGTGGACTCCGCGGCGCTGGCCGGTGCCCGCGCGGTCACGAGCGGCAATACGCCCGAGCAGCAGATCGCCAGTGCCAACGAGGCAATCGAACAATTCTTCGCGGCCAATATCGCCGACAACTACCTGCTGTCGAAGCCGCACATCACCAGCAAGACCGTGCAGTTCAACAACGGCGAGGTCGTTGTCGACGTGCATGCGGAAGCACCGATGTCTGTATCGTTGATGGGCGTGCTGGGCTTTACCGAGCTGATGCCCGCCGCGCATGCGCAGACGATCCGGCGCGATCTGGACATGGCGTTTGTGGTCGATACTTCGGGTTCGCTGTACGGGTCGCGCGCGGCTGTACGCACGGCCGCCAAGAGCTTCCTCAACAGGTTCAACGTGTCGCAGGACCGCGTGGGATTGATGCACTTCGCCTATGGCGCGGAAATCGACAAACCCATCAGGACGTCCGCGCGCGGCTTCGAGCGGACGTCCATGTTCAGCAAGATCGACGGTTACAGTTTTACCGGCAGCACTGCCGCGGTGGAAGGCATGTGGCACGCACGCGATCAGCTGAACGGCATTCCCGAAAAAAACCGCTCGGTCCTGCGCGTGATCGTGTTCTTTTCCGATGGCGTGCCCAACTCGCTGGGCGCCTACCTGCCGTTCAAGGGCACCAATCATCCTTGCAATTACGTGGCCGGCGTTTTCGACAGCAGCGGTAACGGCTTGTACAGCCTTACGGACAGCGAAGGCACCGAGCTGCCGGGCTGCCAGGTATTGGACGCACAGGGGAATATCCTCGTCAAGAACCTGCCCGACGGCTATAACGCGCACAACGCCTGGAACGTTGCGCACGATCCCAGCAAGCATGAGTTCCAGATCGTCACGAGCAAGCCCCGTGCCGTCACCTCCACCATATCGACGCAAAACATCAGCCGCGCCGCGCGCAACCTGCCGGAGGCCATCGCCGCGCGCGCCCGCGAAGAGGGCATTTTTGTGTTCACGCTTGGCCTGGGAAACGACCTGAAAAAAACCTATGACGGCGAAATCGGCGAAAACGTCCTCAAATGCATGGCCAACGTGGCCGACGGCCCGGCCCGCTGCTACAACCCGGCCAAGCCCGTCGGCATGTACTGCTACGCCGCGACCGAGGCCGACCTGACCCCGTGCTTCTCGCGCCTGGCCTCGGCCATCCTGCGCATCTCGAAATAAGTCGCGGCAGGTCGTACGCTATGACAAAGCCGCATTGTTGCGGCTTTGCTACATAAACCTTCCCTGTTACAACTTTGCACGCCGTCCGCGCCTCGCCATGCGGCCGGTCTGCAAGACGCACGACCGTGCTTTTGTGGCCGGATGCCCGGCACGTCATTCGCTCATCAAAATGAGCATGAAAGCGTCAAGCCGATCAATATTGTGAGCGGAACGCAGGCAAACGTCGAATAAAGTTCGTCGTGACCGCTCTCGGTCCACGGCCGTGAGCAGTGCCCATCACGCCATGTCACACCCCTGTCATACCGTTTTCGATATCGAAAATCCAAAAAAATTGATTGGAATGGTAATCCGCGCGTCAATACCATGGGCCACGAGTCGGGCTCCGGCCGCGACGACCAGCATTCAAACCAATTAAAAACCATCGGAGACAGGATGAAATCGACCGACATCGGGCGTCATGACGCATCTCGACCATTGAAAATGAAGCTGACGGTCGCCGCCCTCGCCGGCGCCGGCTTGCTCAGCAGTGCCTCCGTCTGGGGTCAGGCCGCCCAGGCCATCGCCGACAAGGAAGCCGCCGCCGCAGCGCCGATGAATGCCGTGGTCGTCACCGGCGTGCGCCGCGCCGCGCAGAGCGCCCAGACCATCAAGAAAAATGCCGACGAGGTGATCGACTCGATCGTCGCGGAAGAGGCCGGCAAGTTCCCCGACAAGAACGTCGCCGAGATCCTGGGCCGTGTCACGGGCGTGCAGATCCGCCGCTCCGGCGGCGAGGCGGCGGACGTCGTCATCCGCGGCCTGCCCGGCCTGACCACGCTGCTGAACGGCCGCGAGATCTATACCTCGAACAACCGCAACCTGCACCTGGCGGACATCCCGACCACGATGCTGCAGCGCATCGACGTCTACAAGACGCAGGGCGCCGAGATGGTCGAAGGCGGCACCGCCGGCGTCATCGACGTGCGCACGTCGCGCCCGTTCGACTTCAAGGGTTTCTCCGCCAACGTGGCGGGCCGCGTGGAGAACCGCGACAAGTCCAAGACCAACGATCCGAACGTTGCCGGCATGCTGTCGAACCGCTGGAAAGGCGCCTACGGCGAGTTCGGCGCCCTGCTGGGCCTGTCGTACCAGAAGGGCCATTACCACGACGAGATCACGTGGAACTCGCCACCATCGCAGACGGTGCCGAGCGACCCGAGCATCACCGGTCCCGTCGACCTGGGCCACTCCAGCACGGAAGGCGTGCGCGAACGCTACTCGGCCAACTGGGCCCTGCAATGGCGCCCGAACCGCGACGTCGAACTGTATGCCGAAGGCTGGTCGACCCGCATCGACCACGACCGCCAGTCGCAGTACTTCATCGGCACCTTGATGCTGCCGGCCTACCAGACGCAATACACCCTGTTCCCGGGTACGAAACAGATCGATACGGCGACGTCCACCGGCAACCTGTTCGCGCTGAGCTCGAACCAGACGCCGCGCGAAGACTCGGAAAGCCACCAGGGCGCCATCGGCGCGCGCTGGGACGTCACGCCTGCCCTGCGCGTGACCAGCGAATTCTCGCGCGTGTCCAGCCACTGGCAGCAGAAGTTCCCCATCATGGAACTGAACGCGCACCCGAGCACGATCGTGGGCTCCACCTACGTCAACGGCGGCGCGCGCTTCGACTACCCGGGCTACAACATGATGGACCCGAACAACTACACGCTCGGCGCGCTGATCGACAACTGGCAGGAATCGCGCGGCCAATCGAACGACTGGCGTGCCGATGCCACGTATGACTTCGGCGACGAAAAACTGTTCCGCGA
This sequence comes from Pseudoduganella chitinolytica, assembly GCF_029028125.1. Lineage (GTDB taxonomy): Bacteria > Pseudomonadota > Gammaproteobacteria > Burkholderiales > Burkholderiaceae_D > Rugamonas > Rugamonas chitinolytica. The sequence continues at coordinate 4,865,055 of NZ_CP119083.1, read as the reverse complement.
AGCGAGCGTCGGCGTGCGCGTCGCCAAGCGCAAGGCGGCCTACCAGCACGAGAGCCAGAACTTCCTGCCGAACCCGGGCAACCTGCCGGCCGTTAATTCGTTGCCAGGACTGACCTGCCCGTCGATGCCGTTTGCCGGCGACTACGGCATGAACCGCTGGCTGGTCGTCTGCGACGAGTACCAGCACGCCAACATCGACGCGGTCCGCAAGATGTATGGCCGCGACGGCCAGACGGCGCCGGACCCGTACTCGATGTACACCAACAGCGAGGACACCACGGCGTTCTACGGCAAGACCCGCTTCGGCTTCGACGTGGCCGGCGTCAAGATCGATGGCACGGCCGGCGTGCGCGTCGTCAAGACGGAACTGGACGTCAATGGTTTCAGCCTGATCGACAACAAGCAGGTGGCCGTCAATCGCAAGACGTCCGACACGGACGTGCTGCCGAACATCACCTTGAAAGCCTACCTGACCGACAAGCTGGTCGGTCGCTTCAACGCCGGCAAGACGATCCAGCGTCCGGCCTTTGGCGACTTCAACCCGGGTATTTCGCTGGGCGCGACGCCGGACGGCCTGGGCATCTACGGCGGCAACGGCGGCAACCCGGACCTGAAGCCGATCACGGGCAAGAACGCCGACGTGGCGCTGGAATGGTACTTCGCCCCGACCGGCAGCCTGACGGCAACCGTGTTCAAGCACAAGTTCGAGAACTATGTCGTGCGTTCGCTGGCGCTGGAAACCATCGGCGGCCGCCAGTACCGCATGGATCGTCCGCGCAACCTGAACGAGGGCCAGCTGGAAGGCATCGAATTCGGCTATCGCCAGTTCTACGACTTCCTGCCGGGCTGGCTGGGCGGGTTCGGGCTGGAAGCGAACTACACGTACATGAAGGGGCACCTGGTGGATGGCGGCAAGGAAGTGCCGTTCCAGGGCATGTCGAAGAACGCGTACAACGTCAACGTGCTGTACGAGCGCGGCCCGTGGTCCGGCCGCGTGGCCTACAACTACCGCAGCAAGTTCGTCGATACGTTCAACTACCGCACCATCGCCGCGCCGGTCGGCCCGATCGACCTGATCGTCGATCCGATCGAGACGGTGGACGCGTCGATCTCGTACAAGATCAACGACAACATGGGCATCACGCTGGACGTGGAGAACCTGGGTGACCGCACCTACAACGACTACCACGGCATCCCCAGCAACCCGCGCGATATCCGCCGCTATGACCGCGTGATCGGGTTGTCGCTGCGCTGGAAGATGTAACGCGTCTCCTTGTCATGCAACGCGCGCCCGAGGGCGCGCGTTTTTTTTGGCCAGCCGTCAACTGCGCTGCGGCGCGGCCAGGTAAGTGCACAGCATGTCCGCCAGCGCGCCTGCATAGGTGTCGATCTCGGCCGGCGTGCGCGGCGTTCCCGAAAACCGCTTGCCGACGGTGCTGAGCGTGGTCATGACCAGGTCGCCCGCCAGGGTGCGTGCCGCAACGTCGGCAGCGGACAGGGCTGCGGCCATGAACGTCTCGATGGTCCGGCTGGCGGCCGCACGCAGGAAGGCGGCGTTGCCGACCTGGTGAAAATTCGCACGGGCGACGCCCTCGTCACCTTGCGCGACAACCTGCCGGACACGATCGACCTGCTGCTGCTCGACGGCGCCAAGGCGCTGTACGGCGACATCCTGGCACTGCTCGAACCGCGGTTGCGGCCAGGCAGCCTCGTCGTGCCGACAATGCCGACTACAGCCCCGAGTACGTGGCACGGGTGCGGGAACCGGACGGCGGTTATCTGTCGGTGCCGTTTGGTTCGGAGGTGGAGGTGTCCTTGCGGGTGGGCCGCTAGGCAGTGCCGCTAGAGCAGCCGAGCGTCCGTCACATAAATGCCACAGATCTCGCCCATTCCTGAACGTCGGGCAAGCAGAAGGCGCGCCAAGGCCCCGGCTTTGCGGGAACTCATCAACCACTGCAGCGGCACCACCAATAATCGGGCCTTTCGATACCGCCAGCGATCATCGCCGTACCTCCTCCGCCAGCGTAGCGGGAGGTGAGGTGCAATCGTCGGGCACGTGAATTGAAGGGATGACGAATGGCTGACGTCCAGGTGGCACAAGCGTTACAGCGGATCGCAGCGGTGCTTGGTACGCGTGACCGCCCCCTGCAACTGGCGCTCGCGCTGCCGGACGGGATCCGCGACGATGTGCTGCTGCCGCAAAAGATGGTGGGAACGGAAGCGATCAACGGGGGGCTGGCGTACCGGGTATTGTGCGTTGCCGATAATGCCACGCTGCCCTTGAAGGACTTCATTGGCGTGCCTGCCGAACTGCGCGTCGTTACCGATCGAGGCGAGCTGCGGCGCCTCGGGGGCATCGTCACCGAGGCGGCGTCAGGCCAAAGCGATGGCGCTCTCGCGACCTACCAGCTGGTACTGCGCGATGCACTGTCGGTGATGGAAGGCCGCGTCAACACACGGGTATTTCGCAACCTGAGCGAGATTGGCGTCATCAGAAAGCTGGTCACGGAATGGCACCGGTATAACCCGGTACTGCGATCGTCCTTCGAGCTGCAGGTGGATGTGGGGCTCGATGCATCGATCCCGCAACGCGAGTTCATCATGCAGCACAACGAAACCGACGCCGCCTTCGTCCGGCGGCTGCTTGGGCGTCGCGGCATTGCATGGTGCTTCCGCTCTGGACTGGCCGGCAGCGACGGACAAGCCGCCCACGGCCAGGACCGCATAGGGCATACGCTGTTCCTGTTCCAGGAGACGGACCGGCTGCGCGAGAACACGGCAGGTACCGTGCGTTTCCACCGCGACGCGGCAACCGAATTGCGTGACGCCGTTACGGGCTGGAGTGCCGTGCGCACCCTGCAGCCGGGCAGCGTCGCACTGCACAGCTGGGATTACAAAAATGCCGCGGCCGAGCACTTCATGCAAGTGAATGCCAGCTCGCGCGCGGACCAGGGCCAGCACGGGAACGAGCTGGCGGCAGGCCTGGACGAATATATCGTTGCAGCACCTCATCTCGGTGAATCGAATCGTGACCTGGGCGAGTTGGGCGATACAAGAATAGCGCGTCACGAGTTTGAAGCGAAACACTTCAATGGGGAGGGAGGCGTGCGCGATCTCGTCGCAGGAGAATGGTTCAGCCTCACGGGCCATCCCGAGATCGACCTTCACCCGGAGCACGAGCGCCAGTTCGTCGTTACGGCACAGCACGTCGCCACGCAGAACAACCTGCCGGTGGCCATCGGCGCGCGCGTCGAGCGCCTCTTCCATCGCAGCGGCTGGAACAGCGGGGACTACGCGGACTTCCACGACGACGACGGCAAACCGATCCGCTACAGGACACGCTTCACCTGCGTGCGTCGTGGCATTCGTGTCGTTCCGCCGTTTGTGTCGCCGCCGCGGCCGGCATTGCAAACCGCGCTCGTAGTCGGCCCCAGCAGCGAGGAAGTCTGGTGCGACGAACTCGGCCGGGTCAGGATCCGTTTTCCCGCGACCCGCTCCCACGACCATGAGCATGCCAACGGCGCCGGCAGTTCCGATACGGATGCGGACTCGGCCTGGGTAAGGGTCGCATCGAGCTGGGCGGGTAACGGCCCTGGTGGTGCGACGCAATGCGGCACACGCCTGTTGCCGCCCGTCGGTACGGAAGTGCTGGTGGACTTCGCCGGCGGCGATCCGGACAAGCCTGTCATTATCGGCCAGCTCTACAACAGCAATGGCCAGCCCCCTGTATTCCTTGGTGAGGATGCCTTGCCTCGCACGAAATACCAGTCCGGCATCCGCTCGCGCGAGGTGCGCGGCAAGCGTGGCAATCAGGTACGGCTCGACGACACACCAGGCCAGATCAGTGCACAACTGGCCAGCGACCATGGCAATTCGGAATTGAACCTTGGCTACTTGACCGAGCCGCGTCACGATGGCGGCACCGCGCCACGGGGGGAGGGGGCCGAATTACGTAGTGACGAAGCGATCGCGCTGCATGCCGTCAAAGGTATCCTGTTGAGCGCCTGGGCGCTGGTGGGCGGTGCGGGCAGGAAGGGCAAGCAGCTTGCCCGCGACGATTTGCTGGCGCTGCTGCGCGAGAGCAGCGAACTGTGCGCTTCACTGGGCGGGTACGCAGTCGAGCGTAACGGGACAGCACCCGATACCAGGGAGCTGGACGAATTGCTGCTGCGGTTCAAGCAATGGGAACACGGCAGCAATACCGCGGCGGAAGCTGCCGAGCCCGCTGCTCCCGTGATTGGCGTTACCTCGCCGGCCGGGATCGGATTCGCGACCAGCAAAGCCATTGTCAGCTATGCAGCCAAGAACATCGATACCGTGGCCCAGCAGCACCTGCAGATGACCGCCGGACAGCGCTGCACGTTCAACGCCGGTCAAGGTATCTCCCTGTTTGCACAAAACGGCGGCCTTACCGGCATCGCGCACCGCGGCCAACTGCTGCTCCAGAGCCAGCATGACGACACCAACATCAATGCCGCCAAGGACCTGACGCTGACATCCACGGAGGGTACCGCCACGATCTCCGCCAAAGTCATCCTGCTCGTGGCCGAAGATGGCTCGTTCCTGAGACTGGGCGACGGCCCGCCGGTCATCGGCAGCAAGCAGCCGTTGAAATTCCATGCGTCCGACTTCTTGTATGAAGCGCCGGAAACCATGGCCGCCGTCTCCCCGTCGTTTGCCAAGGGTGGCGCCGACCAGAAGCTTGCAGTGCGGTACGCACCGGGAACGCTTCTCGACAACGGCGACCGTCCGGTCGGCGCAGCCGTGAAGGATGCCCGGATCGACCTCTCGCTCAGCGATGGCACCAGTGTGCAGGGGCGCACCGGTAGCGATGGCAAATCCGAACTGATCGAGAGGAATGTGATGCACATGATGGACATCGGGCTGATGCGCGGTGGCGAACAGTAGTTGATCCGGAGGCGACGAACCATGGCGGAATCGAGCAGGAAGAGCTACCCAAAACCCGACTACGTGGCGCGACAGGCCAGCACGGTACTGCAGCACAAGCGCGCGGCCGACAAGGTCATCGAACACCCGCGTGACAAGCCGGGCAATATCATCATCGTGCATGGCGTCAACGATGTCGGCGCCGGCTTCGCCGCCGTGGAAGAGGGCCTGTGTGCCGGTCTGGAGCGCCGCCTGTTCCGCCGCTTCAAGCCAGCGCCGTACACCCTGCCGTCCGACAAGAATGCCGTGGTCGACGATCCGGACGCCGTGTACTTCAAGCGCAAGGTCACGCAAGATACCGACAGCCCCGTCATTCCGTTTTACTGGGGCTTCCGTGAAATCAGCAACCAGACGAAAACCGTCAACGGGCAAAAGACCGACCGCCACGGCAATCGCCTCGACAAGGATTTGTCCAAGGGCGGCGGCCCGTTCGCGAATGCCACCAGTACCTTGCCCGACCTGTGGAACCGCGGCGCGGGGGCACCGGCCGACATCATGGGCGACCCGCTGCGGCCCCTGAAGAATGCGCCGGGCCGTATGTACATGGTGCTTGCCGCGCGCCGCCTGGCGGCCCTGGTGGCGATGATCCGCGACTACGAAGCCACCGACACGGTGACCATCGTCGCGCACAGCCAGGGCTGCCTGTTGAGCCTGATGGCACAGGCCTTCCTGATGGAGCGAGGCGAGCGCACGGCCGATACGCTGATCCTGACCCATCCTCCGTACAGCCTGGACGAGGAATGGAGCCTGGTTGTCGATGCCGCCAGTCTGTTCTCGGGGGGAGAAGACGCCGCCATGGTCGGCCGCTATGACGCCATCGCGGGCTCGCAAAGCCTGCACGGCAGGCTGCAAACGCTGGTCAACATCGTCAAGGGGGTCGCCAAGAGCAAGGCAACGGCTCCCGCGTTCGCGCGGATCAGCGAAGATGCCTGCGGCGGCATGGTCGAGGGCCGCTGGAAGCCGGACGGCGACCGCGACAACCGTGGCAAGGTATATCTCTACTTCAGTCCCGAGGACATGACGGTCGCGCTGGAAAACATGAAAGGCATCGGTTGGCAGGGCATTCCGGACTATATCGCCGGAACGCAGGTCAAGGCGGTGCCGGTACGGCGCCGATACGGCCGCGGCGGCGATTATGAAATCGTGACCCATACCCAAGATAAGCCGGTCCCGGTTACCCGAATGCCCTGGCAGGAGCTGGGGGATAGCATGCGTCAGCGTGTGTTCACCGCGAAGCAGCGGTGGGACCCGGGCACGCGAACAGCGACGCCGGTACTGGTGGGCCTGCCGCCCCATGATTTCGCCTTGCGCATCAAGGGCGAAGACGACCATGCCCACGTCGAGAAAGATGGACGGGGCCTGCGGGCATCGCTGCCGATTGCACGGTGGCCCATCCAGCAGGACGACAAACCCGAAGCGCAGCGGCACGGGATTCGCCGCATCAACGGCGAAGCCCTGCCCAAACTTTGCATGGCGGACATGCGCGGCAATCAGGTCGACGCCGACAAGATTCCCGCCAGCTCCTCGCACGCGGTCCTGAGTGCGGCAAAACGCGGGCCTTGCGAGGAGGTGGATCCGATCACGGCGGCCATCGCGGTCACGACCGACAAAGGCTTTCAATCACATCTCGAGGAGTGTCCCGACCCCACGGGCCGGGTGAGCTATCCGGGCACGCCGCAACCGCTGCTGGCGCACGACGTCAAGCGTATCGAAGCCGACTACAACAAGAAGAAACATCCAGCAGGCGCGGATGAAAACAGCAAGTTCACGATACTGGGTGCGATCCGCCATCCGAACGGCAAGGTGATCGCAACGGTTCGGGAAAGTCCCGATGCCGCGCGACGGCGCTGGCAGCACGAAGTCAGCGGCAAATCCTTCCACAGCGCCATCTTCGACAGCAGCAAGAATCACAGCCAGGTGACGGCGTATGACGTGGCGATCGGCAGCGGCAAGGCTTGTACTGATCCGAATTTTTATGCGTACCTTTGTGCGGTAGCGGACTGGCGGCTGAAGAAACCGGAAAAGCTGAGCGACAAGCCGCGTCAAGGGATCTTGACATGGTCAAAGTTTCAGACACTGTTTGGTCTTTATTTCGACTGCGAACCACAATGGCGTCGTCAACTGATTGAAGGGAACGTCGACTACTACAGTTTCGGGGTGTTACCGAAATGCCTTCCACTTTTGACAGGAAAATTGTTAGACATCGTTGTATCAGAAACTGTCGCAGGACGACACGCTGGGGCGTGAATCTCTGCAAGGGAGAAAACATGAGTGATTCTGAATTCGCGGTTGTTGAACCAATTTCGCGGCCGAAGGGGTGGAAATACCTCGTGGGCGCAACGGCGGGCCTGCTCGTGTTTCTCTCCGTTTCATTTTTGCTCGATGTGGAAGTTGTACACCCTGAAGCAATCAATGGTAACCAGGAGATGATGATGCCCGTGATTCGATGGTTTGCTGTGCCGCTAGCGGCGATCACATTGCTGTTCGGAGCCAGTTGGATAGTTGCCTCCGTCAAGGCCGATGCGCGCCAACGGGTATGGCACGAGAAAAACCTGCAGCTCAAGGCAAATGAAGCGGCGTCAAAGAGTGAGAAAGCACGTCGAGAGTACGTTCTAGAGGTTATCGGCCTCGGTGTCACTGTCGAAAAGTATCGACAGGGGGCGCTCTGGCAAGTTCTGCAGAGTGGCACGCCTTTCACGAGTATTCGTGAGCAGGATCCAAAGAAGTATGAATGGAGTATGTTAGACAAAATCGGTGTCAGTGGCAGTCGAGCCTGTGATGCGCTTGAAAATGGTGCCGAATCCTCGCCGATGTTTTGGGGAGTACCGTCGTTTTATGCAGGCGGGCCGATCAACAATCCTGCTGCACAGCCAAGCGAGCTTTCGCCGGAGCCAGGGCTTGCCGCCAGCGCCGAGGGCACCGGGATGGCTTGGCACTTGTTCGTGACTGGCCCTTGGCAGCTTGGCGAACGCCCTGACCAGTTGCTGGAGGAAATATTCGCGTTTTTCGACGCTCATCCAGACCTTCCCTATGTCGTTCTGACGGCGGAAGATAGCGCAGCTACGCGTGACGCCTTGCGCGATCCCAGCACTGCCTCAATGATCGAAAACGGCTACTACATTCCCGAAATGCCAGACGCGACTGCAGTAATCATATTGGCCCGTCGCGAACGCGTCGAACCACTACGACCGTTTGTGTGGGAAGACCCGGACAATGACTACCTCCAGGAAAACCTGCGCATGATGTACTACGAATTGAAGGAAACCGTACCAACGCGTGAAAAGCTCGCAAATCCGGATAAATTCCACGGTGGTCGTTTGCCCACCGTTGCCGAATGGCTCACCGCCGCGGCCAAATTCGCCAAGCATCCCATCTTCGAAAAAAAGGAACGCGGCATCTCCATGGCCGCCATTGGCCGCTGGTTTGCCTCTCCGCCCAAGGACTGGAAGCCGACACCATGGTTCCCCGTACCCTGGAACCGCAATCAGATGGAAGTTTTCGACCGGCTGCCCTCGCTGGGCTTCATCCACCGCCCCGTATTCGTCAAATACGAAGACGAGCATGGACAGCCGGTCAAGCGCCGCGATGCCCGTCAGAAGATCCTGGAAAAGGGCTGGCAGCAGGCGCTGCAAACCTTGCCCGCATCCGAACGTGCCAAAGGCCCCGTCCGCATCATCGGCGCGTTTGGCGGCAACGTCGAGCAGCACCTCGCTTTCGAGGGAACACTGCACAGCTATGCCGCGCAGGGCGGCCCGGAAATCGACACAAGCAAGACCGCGCAGTTCATCAACACCGACCATCGGTTCGGCAACACCGGCGCGGCGACGTTCTTCGTCCAGATGGCATTGGGCGTCATGGGCAGCGTGATCGAAGGCGGCACCTCGGCTGCCGTCAACCTGCGCGACCCGAACGGCGCCAGCATCGTGTTCATCAGTCCGCCAACGGACGGAAGACGCGAGGCGCAACCAGAGTGGAATCCTTTCAAGCACGAAGTCGCACCTGCCATCGATCCGGAAAACTACAAGCCGCCAACCGTCGGGGAAGTCATGCCGACGCGGGACGCGAGCACGGCAGGGCACTGAAACCGGTATCGGCAAACAGGAGAAATCATGCGCAAGGTGATTCGATTGGGCGACTCGACATCGCATGGTGGCAAAGTGATCAGTGCGGGGGCGACGCACTTCAAGGTCGGCGGAATTGCCGTCGCCTGCATCGGCGATCCCTGCTCTTGTCCGATCAAGGGACACAACGGCTGCACGATCGCCAGCGGTTCGGCGCGCCACCGCATCGGCGGCGTGCCGGTCGCTTTCGAAGGCGATGCGACGAGCTGCGGGGCCAAGCTGCTGTCAAGCGTCACGAACTACAGCACGACGTAAGCCACGACTGTGCGACCATACCGCGGCAAGGCCCGGCCAGCAGAAAACCCCGCCACGTCATATCATGACGCTTCGACAATCGACAGGAGCGTTCATGTACCGTCTTCACTGTTTCGCGCAATCCGGCAACGCCTTCAAGGTGGCGTTCATGCTGCGGGCCCTCGAGCTGCCGTTCGAGGCCGTTAACGTGGCCTTCCTCGACGGCGCCACGGCCACCCCGGACTGGCGCGAGGCCCACAACGAGATGGGCGAGGCGCCGGTGCTCGAAGATGGCACGCTGCGGCTGACGCAGTCCGGAGCGATCCTTACCTACCTTGCGAAAAAGCACGGCCACTTCGGCGGCGTGACGGAGGCCGAGCAGCTTGAAGTGCTGCGCTGGCTGCTGTTCGACAACCACAAATTCACCAGCTACTACGCCACGTATCGCTTCATGAAGGCGCTGGGCAAGAACCCGCCCGACCCGGCCGTGCTGAAGTTCCTGCTGAGCCGGATCGAAGGCGCCTTCAACATCGTCGACAAGCACCTGGCCAGCAGCGCCTACATCGTCGGCGACAGCCCGACGATCGCCGACTTCTCCCTGAGCGGCTACCACTTCTTCCCGCAGGAAGAGAGCGGCATCGACGTGCCGGGCCGCTGGCCGCACATCGGCGCCTGGCTCGAGCGCCTGAAGCAGATTCCCGGCTGGGCATCGCCGTACGACATCATGCCCGGCGAGCGGCTGGCGCCGCGCTGGCCGGATGCCTGAACAGATCGCCCAACATGCACCGCCGGGCGCGCATCCGCGCCGTCCCGGCGGTTTCCTGCTACGCTGGCGCTCATGCATCCAGGCCATCATCCCACGCATACCCTCGAGCTGCGCGTGCGCGCGCTGTCGCAGCTGTTCAACTCCCTCGACCCCACGCCTTTCCTGAACCGGGACCTCGACCGCGAGTGCGACCTGTTTATCGAGAACTGGGCGCTGTCCCTGCCGGCGGACAGCGTATTGCAGCTGATCGTCCATGTCGAAGAAAGTGTATCGCCCGAGCAGGCGGGCGAACTTCTGGCCGATGCCCTCCATAACTACTACGGCTACAAGCGCCAGCTGGTGCAGGGCGAGCTGGGCCAATTGCTGGGGCAGGGCCGCGCCAGCCTGGCCATCGGCGTCGTGTTCGTCACGGCCTGCCTGGTCGCCGGCGAGATGATCGCAGCCTTCATGCCTGGCCATGCCGCCAAGGTCGCGCGGGAAAGCCTGACCATCATCGGCTGGGTGGCCATGTGGCGGCCGGTGCAGATTTTCTTGTACGACTGGTGGCCCTTGCGGCGCCGCATCAGGACGCTGGAGGCATTGCGGTACGCCCGCGTTTCGGTCAGCGTCGTGGCCAGTCCTGACGCAGGGGTGTGAAGCGTCCGGCTCAGGCCGCGACGCCATTCCTTCCTACAGCGATGGGGCATGTGCGCCGACACCTTGGCCGCTGCAACGCGCCTACCATATCGGTCATGTGACCGCAGCAGGGGTCTGCTCGAGGAGAACACCATGACGCAGCAATCGAACAACCGGCAAAGCACCACGCAGGCAGTCCTGCGCAACGATCCACAAACCCAGGCCGATCCGCAGGCCCCCAACCGCGACCGCTACGGCGACCAGGAAACCGGCGCAACGTCGGGCGAGGTGGGGGATGGCCGCAGCGAACAGCAGGCCGCGCGCAGCGGCAGCCAGGCCACGCAGCACAGCAAGGGCGGTAGCCTGCAGCAGGACAGCGAACGGGCCGTGGGCGCCGGCAATGGCCAGCGCAGCGACGCGCGTGACGTTGCCGATGGCACCAAGCGCGGCGGCTGAACGCCGATACGCCCAGGCCCAACGGCCGCCGATGCATGGGCTTCGTGGGAGTGCGACGAAGATGTTTGGCGAGGCCTGCCAGCGGTTCGCTCCTGCTACCACCAGTTTCGTCGCATCCCTCACCACGCTGATGACCCACACGCCACCATTGCGTCATCGCGCTTTGCGCATGACGCAACGGGATAGCTTCGAGCTGGGCGGCAAGCGCTATCGTTACTGGTTCGACGGCGACGGCATGGTGCACGCGTGACACATCGGCGGCGGCGCCGTGCGCCACCAGGCACGCTTCGTGCGCACGCAAAGATACGTCGAGGAGTCCGCGGCGGGCCGGTTCCTGTACCCCGCCTTCGATACCGACATGCGCCGTCGTCCGGTCGGCGTGCACGACTTCGTTGTCACGGCCCGCTACATGGTGTTCCTGGCGCCACCCTTTGACCGGCCCGGCTTCACGCTGCGCCGTATCGTGGCAATGCCGGCCGGGATGGCCCTGCATCTGGGCAATGGCTGGGACGACGGCAACACGATCCACCTCGACGCCTGCCTTGCCGGCGACGACAGCACGCTGCGCGTGCTGGGCAGCGTCATGCGGGGCGAGCTGGCGCGCACAGCCGCCACGAACTCGGTGCTGGTCACCGTCGACCTGCGGCGCGGCGTGGCACGCAGCGGCGTAGAGGGTGCGGACGGATCGCGCTGCCGGCACTGCCTGCGCCAGCGCTCCCCGACGTCGTCGGAAAGGACGGGTACAGATTGGTTATACTGGACAAACGCCCGTGGCGCGCCACCCTGGCCGGGTGTGCGGCGCCAGGCGATAACCGTTGTCATCTCAGCCCTGAAGGAGTGTCATGAAACCGCTGTTCTCCTCCGACGAAGAAGCGAACGCAGCCAATGCGGCGCCCGCCCCGTCCCTGCCGCCCCTGGACAATGCCGCGCCGGGACCGTTGCCGGCGTTGCGTCCGGAAGCGAGCGTGACGCCGCCGCCCGTGCGCATCGATATCTCCGGTATCGACGACAAGGCCATCGAAGCCCTGGGCGGCTCCACCGGCGCCGGCGTGGCGAAGGTATCGGCCAAGCTGCTCGGCACGGTACGGGCCTCGGATGCGGATGTGTTCGGCACTCAGCTGAACGAGCTGATCGCGACATCGAAAGGCCTGGACCCGGCCAAGCTGCGCTCGGGCGGGCTGCTGTCGCGGGTCACCGGCATGTTCGGCTCGGTCAAGGAAAAGATGCTGTCGCAGTACCAGGTCGTCGAATCGCGCATGGACACGCTGGTCGCGGAAATGACGCGTCACGCCAGCCTGCACCGGTCCCGCATCCAGGATTTCGACGAGATGTACCGGGGGCTGGAAACGTATTACCAGGGCCTGGATGCGGACGTGAAGAAGGGCGAAGCCTGGGCGGCCCAGCTGCGCCAGGCGGTCGCGCAGCAACCGGCCGCGACCAACGCGTTCGAGGCGCAGCAAGCCGCTGAACTCAAGCGTCGCCTCGAACGGTTGGAAAAGCGCGTGGACGACTTGCGCCGCGCCATGCTGATGGCCACGCAGATGGTGCCGCAGATCCGCCTGTCGCAGGACAATGCCCGGGCCCTGACGGACACCTTCACGGACATCGTCAACGTGTCGATCCCGGCCTGGCGCAATGTGTTCTCGCTGTACCTGCTGCAGCTCGAGGCCAAGCAGAGCGCGGCGGTCGCCAACGCCGCCTACGACGCCACCGATGCGGCGTTCCGCGCCCAGGCCGACATGCTGCTGGAAAATACGGAGACGGTGGCCCGCGCCAAGCAGCGTTCGCTGGTCAGCCTCGAAACCGCCCAGCACGTGCAGAACCAGCTGGTGACCGCGTTCGACAAGCTCGAGCAGATCTCGACCGAAGGCCAGCAGCGCCGCAAGGACGAGCTGCCGAAACTGCAGGAACTCGAGCGCGAGCTGATTGCGCGCTTCTCACCGGCAGCGGCGTAATCCGGGGCGGCTTGACGAGCGTCGCCCATTGCTCCCGCTGCGCGTTCCAGCGAAAATACCATTTTGATCATACAAGGACAGTTCATGTCGACGACGCTCGAAACCGGCCACCGCATCAACCTCGAGAAAACCGCTCCCGGCCTGAAGCGCGTTCGTATCGGCCTCGGCTGGAAGGTCAACGCGGCCGACGGCCAGCCGTTCGACCTCGACTCGTCGGTCTTCCTGTGCAAACGGGACGCGGCCGACAATCCGGTCATGCTCAGCAACGCGCACTTCGTCTATTACAACCACACCACGTCGCCGGACGGCGCGGTGGTGCACTCCGGCGACAACCGCACGGGCGACCGCGATGGCGACGATGAAGTCATCACCATCGACCTCGGCAGGGTAGACCCGGCCGTGGTGGAGATGCCGATCGTGGTGACGGTCCATGAGGCCGACGTACGCAAGCAGACCTTCGGCCGTGTCAGCGGCGCGTATGTAAAGGTGTATAACGACGACACGGGCGAGACGCTGGCACAGTACAACCTGAACGAGGATTACTCGGACAAGACCGCGCTGCAATTCGGTTCGCTGTACCGCAAGGATGGCGAATGGCGCTTCCAGGCCGTCGGCGCCGGCTTCAAGCTGAACCTGGCGACGTTCATTCGCAAGCTCGGCGGCACCGTCTGAGAAGGGCCGCGCGCAGCTTCCCTGCCTCGACGTGCGGCTGGTTTCCGACCCTGAGCAAGCGATGACACACCAGACGCCCAAGGCTTTCGATTTCGGCGCGGAACCCGAGCCTTCCGCCGAGGCGGTGGCGGATCCGGTCGTGCCAAGGGCGTTCGACTTCGGCGACGCGGAGCCGCTTCCCGGCGGCCCGCCGAAGGCGCTGTCCTTCGACGATATTCCCCCGGTGCCGGAGCATCCAGGCACGCCACTACCCGTCGCCAAGGCGCTGTTCGACAGCGAGGACCATCCGGCGGTGCGCGATGCAATGGCGGTTGCCGCCGCAGACTACCCGGTATTGTTCGAGCACTCGGCGCAGCGCCTGGCAGCCCTGTTCCGGCGCCTCCTCCCGGTCCGGCTGGCGCTCGTCACCGACTGGGCGGAATGCCCCTTGGCGGAGCAGGCCACGCTGCTCCAGCCCATTACCGAGATGGTCCTGCAGTTCACCCGGATGGCCGTGCCCGCCCTGCTTGACGCCGCGCTCGAAAGCACCAGGGCGACGCCGGGCCTGCTCGACAGGCTGTTTCGCCGGCCGCAATCGCCGGCAGAGTACGAACCAGCGCTGACGTCGGCCCGCACGCAGCTCCTGCAGCTCATGGCGGACAGCGAGGTGGCCATGCGCCACCTGGAAGCGTCGGCACAGAACCTGACCCTGCACGGGGCCGTGCTGGCCGTCGTCACGCACCTCGCCCGCGGCACGCCGGATGCGACCTTGCTGGATGCGCTCGCGCAGCGCCGCACACTGATCCAGCAGGCCGTACGCCAGGCGGAGCTGTCGATCCTGCAGATGGGGCAGGTGCGGCAGCAAGCCGTCGACCTGATCGGGCAGATTTCGTCGTTCCTGACGGTGACGTTGCCGGCGCTGGGGATGGCGCAGGCGCAGGGGGGCGCTTAGAGCCAGTCCCTCTTGGGCTCGGTAGCTGCGGACGATGTTGGCTGGACAATTGACACGCGGGGCACGGCATGGAACCTGCCACCGCCGAGGTCATGTCCGGGTTGCACGAGTGGCTGAACTCGTCACTTGCGCGCGGATAAGCCGTGCAGCGCCGGCGCTGGCATTGGATCGCATCACGGGCATCCAAGCCGTGCGTCAACAGTTTGCTTTATAATATGGCCAGGGTGATCATGCCGTGTCGGCGTGACAGGTTTAGCGCTGGTCGGGCCGCCACGCAGCTTGTTGACGCCCTTATGCAAATCAACTTCCCGCCCTTCCTTCAGCCCCGACCGAATCCGCAGTCGCAGGCGCCCCCGTCGCAGAATATACAAGCGCCAGCGTGCGGCAAGCATGCTCGCGAGACAGGCCATATCGCCTGTCTTTCCGTTCTGCCTTGTAGCCGCAGCCCACGGCCTGGCCCCGTCTTATTGGGGTCGAGGACAGAGACAACTGTTACTTCCATTTGACCATCATGCGCATTGAACAGCGTCTATCGAACACCTTCAAGGCATTTGCAGCCTCGGGCAAAGCAGGGGGCATTGTCCTCATCCTGTGCACCATTATTTCCCTAGGGCTGGCCAATTCCCCTTTGGGAGCGCGTTATCTCGACTTCTGGCAAGTCGAGGTCGCGGGCCTGAGCGTTGAGCTGTGGATTAACGATGCCCTGATGGCCGTGTTCTTCCTGTTGATCGGCCTCGAGCTTGAACGGGAGCTCTACAACGGCGAACTATCCGACCTGCGCAATGCCTTGCTGCCGATCCTGGCAGCGTTCGGCGGGATTGCCGTACCCGCACTGATCCATTTCGCCCTCAACAACGCCACAGCGACCCAGGCCGGCATGGGGATTCCCATGGCCACCGACATCGCGTTTGCCCTCGGGGTACTGACCTTGGTCGGAAGCAGGGTGCCGGCATCGCTGAAGGTGCTCCTGACGGCACTGGCCGTTATGGACGACCTCGGGGCAATCGTCGTCATCGCGCTGTTCTATACGGCGCAGCTGTCGCTGGCTTACCTGGGCGGCGCACTGGCCGTTTTCGCTGGGTTGATGGCCATGAACCGTGTGCTGGGCGTCATGAAGCTGTGGCCCTACCTCATCGGTGGCGCACTGATGTGGTTCCTGATGCTGAAGTCCGGCGTACACGCAACCATCGCCGGGGTACTGTTGGCGTTCGCCATTCCGTATTCAAGCAAGGAAGACGATGCCGGATCGCCTTCGCACCGGCTCGAACATGCGCTCCACAAGCCGGTCGCATTCCTCATCCTGCCCATATTTGCCTTGGCCAATACCGGCATCGCGATCGCGGACGGCTGGGCAGAACAGCTGCTGTCGGCAAACAGTCTTGGCATTGTCCTCGGACTTGTTCTTGGCAAGCCGGTCGGTATTGTGCTGGCCAGCTTCGTCGCCGTCCGCTTCGGCCTGTCACGTCTGCCGCTCGACCTGGCATGGCGCCATGTCGTGGGCGCAGGGTTGCTGGGAGGGATCGGATTCACCATGTCGATTTTTATCACGAACCTTGCATTCACCGGACAAGCCGATGTCATCACCGGATCCAAGATCGCAATCCTGCTGGCCTCGCTGTTGGCTGGCATCCTCGGTTTCGTATGGCTCAAGACGATGGGTGCCCCGGTGCCTTCGGACAGCGATGCGGATACGATGGATTTCATGCGCATGCCCGAGCGTTGAACGCTGAGCTTATGAACGTCATTTCGCATCCATCCAGGACCGTCGCGCTCGGATTCATGCTGGCGATTTTCGCTGGCACGCTGTTGCTGATGCTGCCATGGGCACGTCCAGCCGGCCAGGACACCCCGTTGATCGTTGCTTTTTTCACCGCCGTGTCGGCAGTGTGCGTAACGGGCCTGGTCGTAGTGGATACGGGGACCTATTGGTCGAGCTTTGGCCAGTGGACGATCATGGGCCTGTTCCAGCTCGGTGGTTTCGGCATGATGACCGCTGCCACCCTGCTTGGCCTGATGGTGAACCGTTCACCACGGCTGCGCACGCGTCTCATCACCCAGGCCGAAACGCGCTCGCTCGGCTTGGGCGACGTGACCAGCGTGGCCAAGCTTGTCTTTGTCGTCACGGTGTTCTGCCAGCTGTTGATCGCCACTTTCCTTGCGCTGAGGCTGCGATTCGGATACGACCTCGGCTGGTACGAAGCGGGCTGGAGTGGGCTGTTCCACGCTATCTCGGCCTTCAACAACGCCGGCTTCTCGATCCACGCCGACGGCTTGATGCGTTACGCGACAGACGCGTTGATCCTGCTGCCGATCATGGTGGCGATCGTGATTGGAGGAATCGGTTTTCCTGTCTTGCACGATTTGCGCCACCGGTACAAGGATCCACGGCATTGGTCGCTGCACACGAAACTCACCTTGACGGGAACGCTGGTCCTGCTCGTTGCCGGATTCCTGGCGGTACTGCTCTTCGAGTGGGACAACGTGAAGACGCTCGCTCCTTTTGACATGGCAGACAAGCTGCTCAATGCCCTGTTCATCTCCGTGTCGGCACGGACAGCTGGTTTCAATGCCGTCGATATCAGCGTGCTCACGCGCGAGACCTGGGCGTTGCACTACTTCCTGATGTTCGTCGGTGGCGGCAGTGCGGGTACTGCCGGTGGCGTCAAGGTAGGCACCGTGGCCGTTCTTGTCCTGCTCGTCATCGCCGAGATCCGTGGCCATAACGACACCGAAGCATTCGGCCGACGGGTCGGCAGCTCAGCCCAGCGCCAGGCCATCACTGTGCTGACCTTGGGCAGTATCTTGATTGTGCTGGGAACCCTGGTGCTGCTGCGGGTCTCGCATTTTCCAACCGACCAGGTCATCTTCGAAGTGATCTCCGCATTCGGCACCGTCGGGTTATCGACCGGCATCACCGCCGATTTGCCAGTGAGCGGCCAGCTGGTACTGGCCTTGTTAATGTTTTTCGGCAGGGTAGGGACGATCACGCTCGCAGCCTCCCTGGTATTGGGCGAACGCCGCATGCCTTATCGTTTTCCGGAGGAGCATCCAATTGTTGGGTAGAATTTTCACAGAGCAGTTCGCATTTTCAGCAGGTGACAGTGTCGTCGTCATCGGTCTCGGCCGCTTTGGCGGCGCCGTTGCGCAATCGCTCATGCGACTGGGTCATGACGTAATGGGCATCGACCGGAAGGAAGATCTGGTCCAGTTTTGGGGCGACAAGCTCACCCATGCGGTTCAGGCCGATTCGACGAACGAGAATGTCATGCTGCAGCTGGGCGTCGCGGACTTTTCCCATGCAATCGTGGGCATCGGTTCCGATCTGGCAGCCAGCCTGATGACGCTGATGGTCCTGAACGAGCTGGGGATCAAGGATATCTGGGTCAAGGCCATGACGCCTGAGCACGGACAGATCGCACAGCGTATCGGCGCGCACCATGTCGTATACCCTGAGGCTGAAATGGGAGCGCGGGTTGCGCACCTCATCACCGGCCGGTTGATGGATTTTATCGAATTCGAGGATGGATTCGCCATTGCCAAGATTCACGCACCGACTGAATGCCATCACCATACCTTGGCAGAGTCACACATCCGGTCGCGCTTCGGCGTCACGGTCGTCGGCGTAAAGCGGGCAAACGAAGATTTCCAGCATGCCTTGCCGGATACGCTAATCCTGCCAGCGGATACGCTGATCGTATCCGGGCCCACCAAGAAGATCGAACTGTTTGCGGGCGGCAAACGCGAAGGCACGCGCAAATGACTGTCCCGATGCACCGCCGCTACCTGCTGCGGTTATCACAACCGTTCAGGGCAACCGCCGTGACAGCTGTCATACCTGAACGCTGTGTATTGTCGAAATGACCGCTGCCCGGCAGTGCGAACGTATCGGAAACGGCGAAGGCACCTGGTGAAGCTCTTCACCAGGTGCCTTCGCCTGTGCACAGCTGTACAAACCGGTAGCCGGTTTTACTCCACCGTCACCGACTTTGCCAGATTGCGCGGCTTGTCCACATCCGTCCCCCGCGCCAGCGCGGTGTGATACGCCAGCAGCTGCAGCGCCACCACGTGCAGGATCGGCGACAGGCAGCCGTAGTGCTCCGGCAGGCGGATGACGTGCACGCCGTCGCCGGACGTGATGCGCGAGTCGACGTCCGTGAAGACGTACAGCTGGCCGCCGCGGGCGCGCACTTCCTGCATGTTCGACTTCAGCTTTTCCAGCAGCGCGTCGTTCGGCGCGATCGTGACGACCGGCATTTCCTCCGTCACCAACGCCAGCGGGCCGTGCTTCAGTTCGCCTGCCGGATACGCTTCGGCGTGGATGTACGAGATTTCCTTCAGCTTCAGCGCGCCTTCCAGTGCGATCGGATAGTGCATGCCGCGGCCCAGGAACAGCGCGTTTTCCTTGCGGGCGAATTCCTCGGCCCACGCGATGATCTGCGGCTCCAGCGCCAGCACGGCGGAAATCGCGGCCGGCAGGTGGCGCATCGCCTTCATGTGGCCCACTTCTTCCTCGTCGGACAGGCGCTCGTTGACCTGCGCCAGCGACAACGTCAGCAGGAACAGCGCGGCCAGCTGCGTCGTGAACGCCTTGGTGGAGGCCACGCCCACTTCCACGCCGGCGCGGGTGATGTAGGCCAGCTTGCACTCGCGCACCATGGCGCTGGTGGCCACGTTGCAGATCGTCAGCGTGTGCTCCATGCCCAGCGAGCGGGCGTGCTTCAGCGCGGCGATCGTGTCGGCCGTTTCGCCGGACTGGGAGATCGTCACCACCAGCGTATCCGGATGGGGCACGCTGTCGCGATAGCGGTATTCGCTGGCGATTTCCACGCTGACGGGGATCTTGGCGATCGATTCGATCCAGTACTTGGCCGTCAGGCCCGCGTAGTAGCTGGTGCCGCAGGCCAGGACCAGTACCCTGTCGATCTGCTTGAAGACTTTATAGGCTTCGTCGCCGAACAGCTCGGGCATGATGCCCGTCACGCCTTCCAGCGTGTCGCCGACCACGCGCGGCTGCTCGAAGATCTCTTTTTGCATGAAGTGACGGTACGGGCCCAGCTCGGCCGCGCCCGTGTGGGCGTGCACCGTCTTGACTTCGCGCTCGACCGGACGGCCGGCGACGTCGACGATCCACGTGCGGCCCAGCTGCAGGTCCACCACGTCGCCTTCTTCCAGGTAGATGATCTGGTCGGTCGTGCCGGCCAGTGCCATCGCGTCGGAAGCAACGAAGTTCTCGCCCTTGCCGAGGCCAACAATCAGTGGGGAGCCCTGGCGCGCCGCGACGACGCGATGCGGCTCCTCGCGGCTGAACACGGCGATCGCATAGGCGCCGTGCAGGCGCTTGACGGCCTGCTGGACGGTGTCGAACAGGTCGCCGTTGTACATGTGCTCGACCAGGTGGGCGATCACTTCCGTGTCGGTCTGGCTCTGGAAGACGTAACCCAGCTGCTGCAGCTCGGCGCGCAGCTCGTCATGGTTCTCGATGATGCCGTTGTGGACCAGCGCGATGCGGGCATTCTCCGAGCTGGGCGAGAAGTGCGGGTGCGCGTTGTGCGATGCCGGCGCGCCGTGCGTGGCCCAGCGCGTGTGCGCGATGCCCGTGAAGCCCTGCATGTCCACTTCCTTGACCTGCTTTTCCAGGTCGGCCACGCGCGACGTGCTGCGCGAACGCTGAAGCTTGCCGTCCACGTGCAGCGCGACGCCGCACGAGTCGTAGCCACGGTATTCCAGGCGCTTCAGGCCTTCGATCAGGATCGGGGTGATGTTTCGCTGCGCTACCGCGCCGACAATGCCGCACATGATGGACCTCATCAATTGAATGTTGTGATGACGTCATCGTAGTGCACTACCAAAGAAATAAGCTTTCTTGTTTCAGCTATTCATGAAAGAATATTTCACATATTTTCGATGACGAAATATTCTTTCACTTTGATATCTAAATTTTTATGGATCAATCAATTCCGCTGGACGACCTCGACCGCCGCATCCTGAATGCCCTGCAGCAGGACGCCGCGCTGACCAATGCCGAGCTGGCGCAACTGGTCCACGTGTCGGCCCCCACCTGCTTGCGGCGCGTCAAACAACTGCGCGACTGTGGCGTCATCGAACGCCTGGTCGCCATCGTGGCGCCGGACAAGGTGGGTCCGCAACTGACCGCTATCGTCGAGATCACGCTGGACGTGCAGGCGGCCGATCGGATGGCCGAGTTCGAAGCCCACGTGGCCGCCGAGCCTGCCGTACTGCAGTGCTACCGCGTCTCGCCCGGTCCGGATTTCGTCCTGATCGTCCAGGTGACGGACATGCCGGCCTACCATGCGCTGGCCCACCGGCTGTTCACCAGCCATGCCAACGTGCGCAACGTCAAAGCCTACTTTTCGACCCACCGCAGCAAGTTCGAGACGCGCATCGCGGTCTGACAGGACAGAGTTATCCCGGCTTGCCCACACGCTGCCCACATGTAGCACACAGCTTGCCCACAGCGCTCTACCGCCCTTGTCCACGGGTTTATCCACCGAATTACCCCCGCTTATGCCCAGCTTATACGGGGGTTATACGGCCTTGCCCACAAGCTTTTGCACATTGTTATGCACAGCCGGCGGGACACGCACGGCGCCAGTTCCCGCTGCGGGCAGCGCTGCTGCCAAACCGTGCGATCGCCAGACGGGAGAATCCATCGGGCATTTCACCATGCAAAGTACGACGCGGGGTTTGCAAAGCGATGCCGCGACAGGGCACGGAGGCACACCCGCCATGCCAGTAAACCGGGCAAGACTAAGCCCGCGCGCCCGCATGGATGGGATATGCACACATTATCCCGGCGCTTCTCCACAGCCTTGTGCACCACCCGTGTCGCCCCTTCCGGCAGCCAAAAATGCCTCATACACACCTGTCCACCACTTCTGCAGCGCTTATCTACCGGGTTGCCAACATGGTTATCCCCAGCCGGCAGAAAGCACCGCGGCGCACAGGCGATCCAGCTCGCCATTGACCTTCTGCACCGCTTGCCCACCGCTTGTCCAGCCCCTTACCCACAAAGTTCTCCACAAGCAGCCATTGCCTGGGCCAGCTAGAATGGCGCATGAACTACCTGGCCCACATCACCCTGGCCCGGCACAGCGACGCCGCCATGGTGGGCGCGATGCTGGGCGACTTCGTCAAGGCAAACGACGTCCACGACTACCCGCCCGACATCGCGCGCGAAATCACGCTGCACCGGCTGATCGACAGCTACACGGACAGCCATCCCACCGTTGTCGCGGCCAGGGAATTGTTCGGGGCGGGGCGACGCCGCTATGCGGGCATCGTGCTGGACGTGTTCTATGACCATATGCTGAGCCGGGAGTGGGCACGCTACTGCGACATCCCGCGCGACGCGCTGATCGCGCAGTTCTACGGCGCGCTGACGGCGCATGAGGCGATCCTGCCGGCACGGCTGCGCGAGATGCTGCCGTACCTGATCCGCCAGGACTGGCTGGGGGGCTATGCGACGTTCGAGGGGGTGGCGGAAACGGTGGCGCGGGTGTCGCGGCGCCTGAGCCGCAACGGCCACCTGCTGCGCGAAGGCATCGACGACCTTGTGCTGCATCGTGATGCGATCGCGCGGGGGTTCGACCAGTTCTTCCCCGACTTGGTCGCGTTCGCAACCATGCGCCGGACCGAACTGGCCGCCGGGCACCAGCCCGTTACTTCTTTGTCTTGACGGGGCGCTGCCAGCTTTCGATCGTCATCTGCTTGGGACGGGAGATCGTCAGCTTGCCGGCCGGCGCGTTTTTCGTCAGCGTCGTGCCGGCGCCGATGGTGGCACCGGCGCCGACGGTGACGGGCGCCACCAGCTGGCTGTCGCTGCCGATGAACGCGTCGTCTTCGATCACGGTGCGGAACTTGTTGGCGCCGTCATAGTTGCACGTAATGGTGCCGGCGCCGATATTGACACGCGAACCCACGGTCGCATCGCCCACGTAGGCCAGGTGGTTGGCCTTGCTGTGCGCGGCGACCTGGCTGTTCTTGATCTCGACGAAGTTGCCGACGTGGACATCCTCGCCCAGTTCCGTCCCCGGGCGCAGGCGCGCATAGGGGCCGATGACCGAGGCGGGGCCGACCACGGCCTGCTCGATGTGGCAGAAGGGCTTGATCTGCGCGCCCGCGGCGATCCGGGCGTTGACCAGCACGCTGTGCGCGCCGACCGTCACGCCGTCCGCCAATTCCACTTTGCCTTCGAACACGCAGCCCACGTCGATGGTGACGTCGCGCCCGCACACCAGCTCGCCCCGGATGTCGATGCGGGACGGGTCCATCAAGGTCACGCCTTGTTCCAGCAGCGCGCGGGCCAGGTTGGCCTGGTGGATGCGTTCCAGCTGGGCCAGTTGCACCTTGCTGTTCACGCCCAGCACTTCCCACTCGGCGGACGGGTGCGCGGAGACGACCTCGACGCCATCGGCCACGGCTTGCGCGACGATGTCCGTCAGGTAGTACTCGCCCTGCGCATTGTTGTTCTGCAGCTTGCCCAGCCACGCCTTCAGGCGCGCCGTCGGGATGCACATGATGCCGGAATTGATCTCGCGGATCTGGCGCTCCTCGGCAGTGGCGTCCTTTTCCTCGACGATCCGGACAATGCGACCGTCTTCGCGCACGATGCGGCCCAGGCCGAATGGATCGTCCTGGACAACCGTCAGGATGCCCAGCTTGTCTGCGTCAGCCGCGTCGACCAGCGCGCGCAGGGAGGCGGCCGTCGTCAATGGCACGTCGCCGTACAGCACCAGGGTAGGGACGGCGTCGTCCAGCACGGGCAGCGCCTGCATCACGGCGTGGCCGGTGCCCAGTTGCGGCTCCTGCAGCGCGGCGGAGATGTCGATGCCGCCTTTTGCCTTGTGACTGTCCAGGGCACCGAGCACCGCGGCGCCGCCATGCCCATAGATGACACATAATTTGGCCGGAGCAAGGCTGCGCGCGGTATCGATAACATGCGACAACAAGGGCTTGCCGGCCAGCGGGTGCAGCACTTTGGGCAGTGCCGACTGCATGCGCTTGCCCATGCCGGCAGCGAGGATGACAACGTTCATATGGCCGAATTCGAGAGTTATAAATATGCAAAAGTTTAGCACGCAGACAATTCGCACGTGGGGCATCGTGGCCGTGCTGGTCCTGCTGGCCGCGTGCAGTTCGCTGAAGCTCGCCTACAACAACGGCGATACGCTGCTGTACTGGTGGCTCGACAACTATGTCGACTTCGAGGACACCCAGCGCGCCGAGGTCAAGAAGGACATCGACAACCTGTTCCGCTGGCACCGCAAGACCCAGCTGCAAGACTATATCCACGTGTTGCAGAAGGCCCAGCGCCAGCTGCAGGGCAATCCCACGCCAGCCGACCTTCTGGCCGACTACAACGACGTGCGTGCCCGCACCCAGGCGTTGCTGCTGAAGGCGGCGCCGGACATCGCCGACCTGGCGCTGTCGCTGAAGCCGGAACAGCTGGAGCAGATGGAGAAGAAGTTCGCCAAGAACAATGCCGAGTTTCGCAAGAAGAACATGAAGGGCGACAAGGACGACCAGAACAAGTATCGCTACAAGAAATCGATGGAACAGTTCGAATTGTGGTTCGGCAGCTTCAGCAACGAACAGGAAGCCATCATCCGCCAGGCCTCGGACGCCCGGCCGCTCGACAACAACATCTGGCTGGACGAGCGCCTGCGCCGCCAGCGCAACGTGCTGGCGCTGGCCCGCAAGATCGTCGAGGAAAAGCCGCCACGCGAGCAGGCCATCGCCCAGATCCAGACGCTGATCCGGGATTCGTTCAGCCGCCTCGACAATTCCGAGCGCAAGCCGTTCTTCGACGCGTACACCAACAGCACCATCGAGCTGGTGCACACCGTGGTCCGCATCGCCACGCCAGAGCAGAAGGCCCACGCGCAAAAACGCATGCAGGGCTGGATCCAGGACTTCTCGGCGCTGGCCGCCGAGGCGAAGTAAGCCCGCTACACCAAAATTGGGGACAGCCTCCGATTCGCCTGCAAAATTGGGGACAGCCTCCAATTCGCCTGGTGGCGAGCAGCGCATCGGCGCATTCGGAGGCTGTCCCCAATTTGTATTTCGGAGGCTGTCCCCGATTTGCCGCGGGGGCGCGCGTGCTATAGTGCCGCGTCCCATCCGTTCCCCCATGTCATGCAGAAGAAAAAGCCCGCCAAAGTCCCCGTCCACGGTCCCCAGCACAGCAAGCAGGTGCGCATCATCGGCGGCGACTGGAAGCGTACGCCCTTGCCTGTGCTGGAAGCACTGGGCCTGCGCCCGACGCCGGACCGCGTGCGCGAGACCGTTTTCAATTGGCTGCGCCACCTGCAGGGCGACTGGAACGGGGCGCAGGTGCTCGACCTCTTTGCCGGCAGCGGCGCGCTGGGCTTCGAGGCCGCCAGCCGTGGCGCCGAAAGCGTCGTCATGGTCGACGCCAACACGGCCATCGTGCGCCAGCTGGAAGCCGTCAAGGACAAGCTGAAGGCCGCCAACGTGACGGTGCAGCGGGGCGACGCGCTGGCCACGGCCCAGTCGCTGGCCCTGCGCGCGCACCGCTTTGACGTCATCTTCCTGGATCCACCGTACCAGCAGGACCTGCTGGCGCGGACGCTGCCGTTGTGCGTGCCACTGCTGCGCGAAGGCGGCCTGGTCTATGCGGAAGCGGAAACCGCGCTGGAGGGCGACGATGCCCCCGACTGGCTGGCGCCCTGGGAAGTGGTGCGCTGCGACAAGGCGGGCATGGTGCACTTCCACCTGCTGCGCCTGCGCCAGGCCTGACCCGGGGCGGCCCTCGAAGCCGTGCCTGAATTTAGGGCATAATGCGCGTCTGATTGATGCTGAATGCAGGGAGCCGCAATGGTTGTAGCCGTTTATCCGGGAACGTTCGATCCGCTGACCCGGGGTCACGAGGATCTGGTGCGTCGCGCGTCGGGCCTGTTCGACAAGCTGGTGGTCGGCGTGGCCGACAGCCAGAACAAGCATCCGTTTTTCTCCCTCGAGGAACGCCTCGAGATCGCCAACGAAGTGCTGGGCCATTACCCGAACGTCAAGGTGGAAGGTTTTTCCGGCCTGCTGAAGGATTTCGTGCGCGAGAACGATGCACGCGTGATCGTGCGCGGCCTGCGCGCCGTGTCCGACTTCGAATATGAATTCCAGATGGCGGGCATGAACCGCTACCTGCTGCCGGACGTCGAAACGCTGTTCCTGACACCGTCCGACCAGTACCAGTTCATCTCCGGCACGATCGTGCGCGAGATCGCCCAGCTGGGCGGCGACGTCTCGAAGTTCGTGTTCCCTTCGGTGGACCGCTGGCTGCAGAAGAAAATCGCCGCCAACAAGACTGCAAAGTAGGGTAGCGCCATGGCTTTGATGATTACCGACGACTGCATCAATTGCGACGTCTGCGAGCCCGAGTGCCCGAACGACGCGATCTACATGGGTCCGGAAATTTACGAGATCGACCCGAACAAGTGCACGGAATGCGTCGGGCATTTCAGCGAACCCCAGTGCCAGCAGGTCTGCCCGGTCGCGTGCATCCCGTTCAATCCCGCCTGGCGCGAGTCGGAAGACGAGCTGCGCGCCAAATACGAACGCCTGCAGGCCGCCAAGGCCGCGTGACCCATCGCGGCGCCGCCGCGCCGCATTGCTTGCTATGCTCGGGCTCCACTGCCCACGGAGCGCCGCATGCAAGACGATCCGCCAGCGCCCGGCCCGGAACTGGAACTGCCGGACGCGGTCAATGAAAACCTCGAGACCATCAGCGACTTCTACGCGCGGCACAAGCAGGAGATTTCTCCTGCCCAGACCGCGATCGAGAAGCTCAGCCTGTTTTTCGGCCGGCCGGCCTACCTGGTCGGCATTGTCGTGTTTGCCCTGCTGTGGATCGGCGCCAACGTCTTTGCGGAGGAATTGGGCTGGGATGCGTTCGACGAACCGCCGTTCTTCTGGCTGCAGGGCATCATCTCCCTCAATGCCTTCCTGACCACGACCACCGTGCTGATCCGGCAGAACCGGATGGCCCGCCTGGCCGACCAGCACACGCACCTGGACTTGCAGGTCAGCTTGCTGACGGAAAAAAAGACCAGCAAGATCATCAGCCTGCTGGAGGAGTTGCGGCGCGACATGCCACAGGTCGTCGACAAGGTCGATCCGGAAGCGCAAGCGCTGGACAAGCCGGCCGATCCCCAGGCCGTGCTGGGCGCGATCGAAAACCAGAACCGGGGCGAGCAATAAGCCCGGGGTAAGCATGGACGGTGAACAGGGTGGTATATTGCAACGGCATGCCCCAACGCATTTTTTTACCTGACGCCGGAGTCCGTATGTCTTTCCCCAGTCGCTTTGACCGCCGTAAATTCCTCGCCGCCGCCGCCCTGAGCGCCGCCGCCCTGTGCCATCCCACCTTTGCGGCCGACGTCGCGGGCATCCGCTTCGACGACAGCGCTACCGTGGGCGGCCAGGCGCTGAAGCTGAACGGCGCCGGCGTGCGCACCAAGATCGTCTTCAAGGTGTATGCGCTGGGACTGTACCTGGCGGAGAAGAAAACCACGGTGGCCGACGTGCTGGCCGCGCAGGGCGCGCGCCGCATCCAGATCGTCAGCATGCGCGACCTGACGTCGGACGAATTCGGCGACGCGTTCATGAAAGGCCTGAACAGCAATACCGACCAGGCCGAACGCACGCGCTTCCTGCCGCAAACCAAGACGTTCGGCGAGATGTTCGCGTCGATTCCCGGCCTGAAGAAGGGCGACACGCTGCTGGTGGACTGGGTACCGGGCACGGGCACGGTGTGCACGCTGAACGGCAGGAAGATCGGGGAGACGGTGCAGGATGTCGCGTTCTACAACGCCATCCTGCGGATCTGGCTGGGCGAGAACCCGGCCGACAATTCACTCAAGCCAAAGCTGCTCGGCGGACATTGAACTGATTGCTGCGCTGCGACAGCCCGCTGTGCTCAGCCGGGCTGCGCTCAGCCGCGCGACGCCAGCGCGCGCAGTTCGGCGGCGTTGCTGGGGGAACCGTCGGCTGCGTTGATCAGGCCGCTGAGCAGGGCTGCGTCGCGCATCTGACGGCGCTGCAGGCGTTGTTCCTTCGACAGCTTCGGCTTGACGAGCAGCAGCGCGGCCAGCGCCAGCCCGCGCAGCAACGGCTTGAACAGGACGATCAGTCCGACCGCCAGCACGGCAACAAACAGGAACTGCAGCGCGTCGCCCAGCGAAAACTGGGTCAGGTATTGTGCTGCGGAAATCAAGGTGGACATACTTTTTCAGTTACGTTTAGAATCTAACGTGACTATAGTGCAGCGCAACATATCAATCCAATTCTGTTTCCCAATATATCCCATCACTCTTCTGAATAACACACCATGAGTTTCCTCACGCTGGACCTGAACCTGCTGCGCGTATTCGATGCCGTGATGACGGAGCAGAACCTGACCCGGGCCGCCGGCCACCTGGCGATGACGCAGCCGGCCGTGTCGAACGCGATCAAGCGGCTGCGCGAAAGCCTGGGCGACGAGCTGCTGATCCGCACCGCGTACGGCGTCAAGCCCACGCCGCGGGCCGAGGCACTGTGGCCGGCCGTGCGCAGCGCACTGGCCTCGCTGGAGGCGGCCGTGGCCCCGGGCACGTTCGACGTCTCGAAGGCCCATGCGACGTTCCGGCTGGCGATGGCGGATGCGACCGCCGCGATGTGGCTGCCCGCGCTGATGCGTTCGATCGAACGGGATGCGCCCGGCATCAATGTGCGCATGGTGCCGCTGACCACGCGCGAACCGCGGCCGATGCTGCTGCGCGGCGATATCGACCTGGCCGTCGGCTTCTTCCCCGGTGTCGCGGCCCAGCTGTCGTACGAGACGGCCACGCCGATCCGCCATGAGCGGCTGTATTCGGGCACCTATGTGTGCGTCATGCGGCGTGGCCATCCGCTGGCCAAGGAAGAGCTGACCCTGGACAGCTATTGCGCGGCGAACCACCTGCTGGTGAGTTTTTCCGGGCGGGCCCACGGCCTCGTCGACGAAGCGCTGGCGCAATTGCAGCGCGAGCGCCGCATCTTGCTGACGGTCAACCAGTTCTTCACGGCCGGGCGCGTCGTCGCCAATTCCGACCTGATCACGGTGCTGCCGAAGCACCTGATCGCGTCCACCGGCATGACGGACGCGCTGCTCTACAAGGACTTGCCATTCCAGCTGCCGGCCGTGCACCTGGACATGCTGTGGCACGAACGCGATGCCCGCAGCCCTGCCCACAAATGGCTGCGCGGCCATCTGGAAGGCATGAACGCCGTCGTACAGCGCACCGCCCCGGGCACGGCGCCCCGCAGCGATACCTACTGAGCCGCTTCCCCGGCAGGCTGCCCGTTATTTGATGGGCAGCTTGCTGGTGTTCTTCACCTCTTCCATCACGGCATACGTGTGGGTCTCCCGCACGCCCTTCTGCAGCAGCGTCTTGCCGAGGAACTCGCGGTAGGCCGCCATGTCCTTCACGCGCGCCTTGACGAGGTAGTCGAAGCCGCCCGCCACCATGTGGCATTCGAGCACCTCGGGAATCACTTGTACGCTATGCTTGAACGCATCGAACACTTCGGGTGTCGTGCGGTCCAGCACGACTTCGATGAAAACGAGCAGCGACACGTCCAGCAGCTGCGGGTTGAGCTGGGCCGTGTAGCCCATGATGTAGCCCGATTCATGCAGCTTGCGCACCCGTTCCAGGCACGCGGCGGGCGACAGGTTGACGCGCGCGGCCAGCTCCACATTGCTGATCCGGCCATCGCTTTGCAGCTCCATCAGGATCTTTTTACTGATCTTGTCCAACATCGCTATCCCCTAATTAATTTTATTTGGTTAAATTCTCTCACCAAAAACTATCTATTGCTAGCCCCCGGCATTACCAGAATTAATCCAGAAGATTCCCCGATACAATCGAATCATTCGCGTTTGACGCTTCGCACGCTCCGCAAACCCCGGTTTCGGAGCGTGTTTTGTTACGTACGCTTAACATTTGCTTTGATTGAAAATTTGCCATGAATGCTCCGATCGCCCCCTTTGCCGCCCTGCAGGCTGAAATCCTGCGCGACCCCAGCCCGCTGCGCGCGGCCGTGACCGCCGCCTACCGGCGCGACGAACAGACGGCCGTGCAATGGCTGCTGGGCCAGGTCCGCGACGGCGGCCCCGGCACGACGGAACAGGCGCAGGCGCTGGCCCGTCGCTTGGTGACCGCCGTGCGCGAAAAGCGCACGCGGGCGTCCGGCGTCGATGCGCTGATGCACCAGTTCTCCCTGTCGTCGGAAGAGGGCGTCGCGCTGATGTGCCTGGCCGAGGCTCTGCTGCGCATTCCGGACAGCGCCACCGCCGACCGCCTGATCGCGGACAAAATCAGCAAGGGCGACTGGCGCAAGCACCTGGGCGAATCGCCGTCGCTGTTCGTCAACGCGGCCACGTGGGGCCTCTTGGTCACGGGCAAGCTGGTCAGCTCGAGCAGCGAGGACAAGCTGGGCTCGGCCCTCACGCGCCTGATCGCCAAGGGCGGCGAACCGCTGATCCGCAAGGGCGTCGATCTCGCCATGCGCATGCTGGGCAACCAGTTCGTGACGGGCCAGACCATCGAGGAAGCGATCAAGAACGGCCGCGACAACGAAGCGCGCGGCTACCGTTATTCGTACGACATGCTGGGCGAGGCGGCGCTGACGGAGCACGACGCGGCCAACTACTACCGCTCGTACGAGACGGCGATCCACGCGATCGGCAAGGCGTCGAACGGGCGCGGCATCCACAACGGGCCCGGCATCTCGGTGAAACTGTCGGCGCTGCACCCCCGCTACAGCCGGGCCCAGCGCGACCGCGTGATGACGGAGCTGCTGCCGCGCCTGCGCTCGCTGGTGCTGCTGGCCAAGCAGTACGACATCGGCCTGAACATCGATGCCGAGGAGGCCGACCGCCTGGAGCTGTCGCTGGACCTGATGGAGGCGATGGCGCACGACCCGGACCTGGCCGGCTTCGACGGCATCGGCTTTGTCGTGCAGGCCTACCAGAAGCGTTGCCCGTTCGTCATCGACTACCTGGTCGACCTGGCACGCCGCTCGGGCCGCAAGTTCATGGTGCGCCTCGTCAAGGGCGCCTACTGGGATGCAGAGATCAAGCGCGCCCAGGTGGAAGGCATGCCCGGCTATCCCGTCTATACGCGCAAGGTCTACACGGACGTGTCGTACCTGACTTGCGCGCAGCGCCTGCTGGCCGCCACCGACGTGATCTACCCGCAGTTCGCCACCCACAACGCGCAGACGCTGTCGACGATCTACACGTGGGCCAAGCAGGACGGCATCGAGAACTATGAATTCCAGTGCCTGCACGGCATGGGCGAGACGCTGTACGACCAGGTCGTCGGTGAAGGCAACCTGGGCAAGGCGTGCCGCATCTATGCGCCGGTCGGTACCCATGAAACGCTGCTGGCGTATCTCGTGCGCCGCCTGCTGGAAAACGGTGCCAACTCGTCGTTCGTCAGCCAGATTGTCGACGAAAGCATCCCTGTCGACCGCCTGATCGAGAACCCGCTGGCGATCGCGCGCCAGTTGCAGGGCCAGCCGCACCCGGCCATCGCGCTGCCGCGTGACATGTTCGGCGCGGAACGACGGAACTCCGCCGGCATCGACCTGTCCAACGAAGAGACGCTGCGCGAAGTCTCGGCAGCCCTGGCAACGGCACGCACGTGGACGGCTGCGCCACTGCTGGCTGGCACCGTCGCCCCCGGACAGACGGCGGCGGACATCACCAATCCAGCGCAGCGGGGCGACGTGGTCGGTCACGTGACGGAAGCAACAGCGGCCGATGTCGAGCAGGCGCTGGCCGATGCGGCGGCGTACGCCATGGACTGGCAGACGGTGGCGCCATCGGCGCGGGCCGATGCCCTGCTGCGCGCGGCGGACTTGTACGAGCAGCACCAACTGGAACTGATGGCGCTGGCGATCCGCGAGGCGGGCAAGTCGCTGCCGAACGCCATTGCCGAAGTGCGGGAGGCGGTGGATTTCCTGCGCTACTACGCGGAACAGGTGCGGCACGAGAAAAACGTGCTGGCGCTGGGTCCCGTCACGTGCATCAGCCCATGGAACTTCCCGCTGGCGATCTTCACGGGCCAGGTGGCGGCCGCGCTGGCGGCGGGCAACGTCGTGCTGGCCAAGCCGGCCGAGCAGACGCCGCTGATCGCGCACCGCGCCGTCACGTTGCTGCACGAGGCGGGCGTACCGCGTGCGGCGCTGCAGTTCCTGCCGGGCCGCGGCGAAGTGGTGGGCGCCGGCCTGTGCAACGATGCGCGCGTCAAAGGCGTCATCTTCACGGGCTCGACGGAAGTGGCGCAATTGATCAACCGGACGCTGGCCAAGCGGGCCGTGGCGGAGCATTGCGACATTCCGCTGATTGCCGAGACGGGCGGGCAGAACGCGATGATCGTCGACTCGTCGTCGCTGCCGGAGCAGGTGGTGCAGGATGCGATCTCGT
Organism: Pseudoduganella chitinolytica; assembly: GCF_029028125.1. GTDB lineage: Bacteria > Pseudomonadota > Gammaproteobacteria > Burkholderiales > Burkholderiaceae_D > Rugamonas > Rugamonas chitinolytica. Next base: position 4,832,873 of record NZ_CP119083.1, on the reverse strand, counting down.
CGGCCTTCGACAGCGCCGGCCAGCGCTGCTCCGCGCTGCGCGTGCTGTTCCTGCAGGAGGACATCGCCGAAAAGACGATCCGCATGCTCAAGGGTGCGATGGGCGAACTGAACATCGGCAGCCCGGACCGGCTGGTGACGGACATCGGCCCCGTCATCGACACGGAAGCGCAGCAGAACCTGCTGTCGCACATCGAGAAAACCAAGCGCTCGGCCGTGGCGCATTTCTCGCTTGGCATCCCGGCCGGTGCCGCCGGCACGTTCGTTCCACCGACCGTGCTGGAGATCCGCTCGCTGGACGAACTGACGAAGGAAGTCTTCGGCCCCGTCATGCACGTGATCCGTTACCGCCGCGACGAACTGCCGAAAGTGATCGACGCGATCAATGCCAGCGGCTTCGGCCTGACCCTGGGCGTGCATTCGCGCATCGACGAGACGATCGAATACATCACGTCGCGGGCACACGTCGGCAACATCTACGTCAACCGCAACATCGTCGGCGCAGTGGTTGGTGTGCAGCCATTCGGTGGCGAGGGGAAATCCGGCACGGGTCCGAAAGCGGGCGGTCCGCTGTACCTGAAGCGCTTGCAGCGCGCCGCGGCACCGGTCGAGGTGCATGCGCGCCAGTCGTCGCCAAGCCTGGATGCGTTGGCCGTCTGGGCCAAGGCCAAGGGAAAGCCGCAGGTGGCCACGCTGGCAGAGCAATACGCCTGCACGACGCCGCTGGGCACCGAAATCGTGCTGCCCGGCCCGACCGGCGAGCGCAACACGCTGCGCTACGAGGCACGCGGCGCCGTCGCCTGCTTTGCCGCCAGCGAGGACGTGCTGCTGAACCAGCTGGCAGCGGTCCTGGCGACCGGCAACGTCGCCATTGTCGTACCGCAGACGCCTGTCGTCGTGCCAGCCGACCTGCCGGATGCTGTCCGTGACCGCATCCGTGTCATGGCCGACCTGGCAACGTTGAAGGACAGCTTCCAGATCGCGCTGGTGGACGCCACGCTGACAAATACCCTGCGCGTGCCGCTGGCCGAACGCGACGGCGCCCTCGTCAGCCTGATCGACACGACCGAGCAAGCTGCCATTCCCCTGTGGCGCCTGATCGCCGAGCGCGCGTTGTGCGTCAACACGACGGCAGCGGGCGGCAACGCCAGCCTGATGACGCTGGGCGCGTAAGCTTCCCGGCAGTTGCAACACCGAATGGCGCGATCTCCGCGCCATTTTTTTCGCCTGTCAACGCCAGGGCAGGACCAAGCGCTGACCCGACCTCAGCCGCCAGGGCTATCAGACGAGCCCGTGTCCACCGCGGGGTCACACCCCGACACGGACACGGGCTCAGCCGTTCAAAGCCCGTAGCGGGGCTGTAAACGCGTTGGCGAGCCAATCCATCCGCAACAAGTACTGACAATCTGTCGAGCCCGTGTCCCACCACGGGGTCAGTCACCATTTCGGGACACGAGCTCGACAGGGCCCGCCCGTCCAGCACGGGGCTGCCAGCATCATCAGATGAGCCCGTGTTCAACGCAGCGTCATCCCCCTACCCTGCAGAGCACTCAGCCATTCAAACGCCCTGACGGGGCTGTAAACGCGTTGGCGTGCCGATCAGCCTGTCGCAGGCAGCGTCGATCCGTCGAGCTCGTGTCCCGTTTTGGTGACTGACCCCGCGGTGGGACACGAGCTGGACTGTGATGTTCGCGGGGTGGCTGTGGAAAACCGCGGGGTTTTCCACAGCGGTCAGTGCGGGGCCGTGTAGGTGGCGCAGAACTCGCGCAGGATGCCGAAGGCGTAGCGGGAGGCGACCGTTTTGACGAAATGCATGAAATCGGTGGCCGCTTCTTCGTTGGCGTTGTCGGAAATTGTCCGGATCACGGCAAATGGGATGTTCAGCTCGAAACACACCTGGGCTACCGCCGCGCCTTCCATTTCCACGGCCAGCAGGTCCGGCAGCGCATCCTTCAAGGCGGCGATGCGGACGCTGTCGTTGATGAACTGGTCGCCACTGCCGATGGTTCCGCGGTGCAGCTGGGGTCGGGATTGCTCCTCGTCCAGGTAGCGGCGGGCCGCGGCAGCCAGCTGGCGCGACAGGTCCAGGTCCGTCGGTAGCCGCGTCAATCCCGTCAACGGCACCTCGAAGCGGGGAAACAGGGGCGACGCGTCCATATCGTGCTGGACCAGCGCTTCCGCCACCACGACGTCGCCAACCCGTACGGCGAAGTCGGCACTACCTGCCACGCCCGTGAAGACGATGTGGGTAACCCCGAACTTTTCCACAAGCGTTGCCGCTGTCATGGCGCCAGCGACTTTGCCGATACGGGACAACACGGCCACGGTATCGATATTCCACAGCTTTCCTGTCGTGTAATCGCGCATGCCATGCGTTAGCGTGACGGCGCCTTGCATGGCGTCGATCAGTCCTTCCTGCTCTTCCGCCAGGGCGGAAATGATACCCAACCGTATTTTTTTGTCCGAAATCGTCGATGTCATGGGGTTCCCGGGCTGGTTGCGCCGACTGTGATGCTGGTTTTAATTTAGATAAAAGTATTTATATAAGCTGGTAGTAGATAGTAAACGTCGCAGTGACTGTGGATAAAGCTGTTAACATCCACAGAATCAGGTGTTTACGTCCTGTAGAACCGGCTGAACAAGCATTGTATCGACGCCGGAGTAGTTCTGGACAAAAAATCCCCGGCTGTACAACTGACCCGTTTACGCACATTCCGTCCTGTGGATATGCAGGACGTTATCCACAGAAGAGTTGCCCAACAGGCATTCTGCTGGCCTTCCTGGCGTCAAAACACCCCTCGACATCACCCCCGGAGCACTTTGCAGACAAAAAATCGTCAGCAGGATGACTTGCAGGCGTCGTCGACTTGTCGTTCATCGGTGCCGGCTCGATGCGACCGGGCACGCCGAACGGCAGTGCAAAGCGCGCGACAGGGTCGTCGGTTTACTGGAATAAGTATGTATATAAAATAGTGGTAGTTGTTAACAGCACGACGTTTCTGTGGATAAGTACCGCAACTGGATTAGAATCAAGCATTTACAAGCTGCACAACCCGACGTGTAAACCCTGTATGGCCGAAGAACTGTTTTGGGACAAAAAAACGGTTCCGCACAGCCTGACGGTTTACGCACAAATGGTACCTGTGGATATCCAAGGGCTTATCCACAGGTCGAATCCGACAGGAGAGCGTATGGATTTGCGGTCGTTGTTCTCTCATCCCATCATCCAGGGGCCGATGGCGGGCGGCTGTAACACCCCGGCGCTGGTCGCGGCCGTGTCGAACGCCGGCGCGCTGGGGGCGTTGGCCGGTTCCCTGCTGGCACCGGAAAAGCTGCGGCACCAGGTCAACGACATCCGTTCGCTGACCGACAAGCCGTTTCTCGTCAATTTGTTCGTCCAGCCGCTGCCGCACCCGACCAAGGAAGAGGTGGCGCACGCCGTCGAGCTGCTGCGGCCGGTCTGGAGTTCCCTCGGCTGGCCGGACCTGGCGCTGCCGTTCCGCTGGTGCGAAGACTTCGGGGCCCAGCTTGACATGCTCATCAGCCTGAAACCCGCCGCCGCCAGCTTCACGTTCGACATCCTGGCGCCGCAGCAAGTCCAGCGCCTGCATGCGGCCGGCATCCTGGTGATCGGTACTGCCACGCGTGTCGACGAAGCTGTCGCCTGGCAGGCAGCCGGCGCCGACGCCGTCATTGCTTCCGGCATCGAGTCGGGCGGTCACCGGGGAACATTCATCGGCGACCAGCGCGACGCGACATTGGGTGCCGTGGAACTGCTGCAAGCGGTCGTGGCGGCAGTACGGATTCCGGTGATTTCAGCTGGCAATATCATGACGGGCGCCGATATCCGGGCGCGGCTGGCCCTGGGCGCGACAGCCGTCCAGATGGGCACGGCATTTCTCGTCACCGATGAGTCCGGTATTCATCCCGCCTACAAACACCGGTTGCAGCACGCCGGCAATGCGCCGACACGGCTGACGCGGGCGTTCTCGGGCCGCTATGCGCGCGGCCTGGAAAACCGTTTCATGCAACAGATGGCGGACGTCGAGGACCAGGTGCCCCCGTATCCGGTGCAAAATGCCTTGACGGGACCGATCCGTTTCGAAGCGGCCAAGCGGGGCGATTCCGAACTGATGTCGCTATGGTGCGGCACGGGCGTGGGGCGGGCCCGGCGCATGTCGGCGGCCCGCCTGGTGGAAACGCTGGTAATGGAGATGCAGCAACCTTGACGAGGAGTCGCCCTTGGAATCGGCAGGACAGTTCGACTACATCATTGTCGGTGCCGGAACGGCCGGTTGCGTCCTGGCCAACCGGCTGACGCAGGACCCATGCGTCGAGGTGCTGCTGATCGAAGCGGGAGGGCGCGACGATTACGTGTGGATCCACATTCCCGTCGGCTACCTGCACTGCATCGACAACCCGCGTACCGACTGGCTGTATCGCACGGAGCCGGATGCCGGCCTGGGCGGGCGCAGCCTGCTGTATCCGCGCGGGAAAGTGCTGGGTGGCAGCTCGTCCATCAACGGCATGATCTATATGCGGGGCCAGGCGCGCGACTACGACTGCTGGGCCGACGTCACGAAAGACCCCAGCTGGCGCTGGCAGGAAGTGCTGCCCTTGTTCCGGAAAAGCGAGGATCACTACCGCGGTGCCACCGATTATCATGGGGCTGGCGGCGAATGGCGGGTGGAGAAACAGCGGCTGTCGTGGGAGATCCTGGATGCATTCCGCCAGGCCGCGGCCGAGACCGGCATCCCCAGCGTCGACGATTTCAACCAGGGCGACAACCTGGGCTGCGGCTACTTCGAAGTGAACCAGCGCCGCGGCATCCGCTGGAACACGGCCAAGGCATTCCTGCGGCCGGCCGCGCAGCGTCCCAACCTCACCTTGATGACGGGCTGCCATGTGGAGCGGCTGCTGCTGGAGCAGGGCGAGCACGGCACCGTCTGCCGCGGCGTGCAATTCACGGGTGGCGGCACGCGCTGGGTTGCGCACGCGCGGCGCGAGACGCTGTTGTGCGCGGGCGCCATCGGTTCGCCCCAGCTGCTGCAGCTGTCCGGCATCGGCCCGGCGGCCGACCTGCAACGGGCCGGCGTGACGCCGCTCGTGGATGCGCCCGGCGTGGGAGAAAACCTGCAGGATCACTTGCAACTGCGCATGGTCTTCCGCATCGAAGGCGCCAAGACACTGAACGCGATGACGCGCAACTGGTTCGGCAAGCTGCGTATCGGCCTGGAATATGCACTGTTCCAGAGCGGGCCGATGTCGATGGCGCCGTCGCAACTGGGCGCCTTTGCCCGCTCGCATCCGGACGAAGCGACGCCCAACCTGCAATACCACGTACAGCCGCTGTCGCTGGAACGGTTCGGCGAGCCCTTGCACACGTTCCCCGCCTTTACTGCCAGCGTGTGCAACCTGCGGCCCACGTCGCGCGGGCACGTGCGCATCGGATCGGCCGACTCGTACGCGCCGCCGAAGATCACGCCGATGTACCTGAGCACGATTGAGGACCGCCGCGTCGCCTGCGCCGCACTGGGTTTGACGCGCCGCATCGCAGCCGCCCCCGCGTTGGCGAAATATAGGCCCGAGGAGTTCAAGCCGGGCATCCACTTCCGCACCGACGAGGAACTGGCCGAGGCGGCCGGCTCGATCGGCACGACGATTTTCCACCCCGTCGGCACGTGCCGCATGGGACGGGCGGACGATCGGCTGGCGGTGGTCGACAGTCGCCTGCGCGTCAAGCAGGTAGCAGGGCTACGGATCGTGGACGCTTCGGTGATGCCGACGATCACGTCCGGCAACACCAACTCGCCTGTCATCATGATTGCCGAGAAGGCGGCGCAGTGGCTGCGCGCTGAAAATGGTGCATGACAGCATTTTCGGGCAGTTTCACGGTAGTAAGCCAAAAGTTTATGGTAGTTATACGGTATTGTGACGAAAAATTGTTCTGTGTATGATCAAAAAAAAATTTAGCAAGATGTAAAGGATTTCCGTCCGATCACATCACGGTCCGGCGGAGAGGTCGCAAGCATATCGGGGAGACACGATGTCGGACTTCATCTTGGAAACAAGAAGCTTGACCAAGGAATTCAAGGGTTTCACGGCCGTCAATGACGTGAGCCTGAAGGTTCAGCGTGGGCACATCCACGCACTGATCGGCCCGAACGGGGCCGGCAAGACCACCTGCTTCAACCTGTTGACGAAGTTTCTCGTCCCCACCGCCGGACAGATCCTCTTCAACGGCCGCGACATCACGGCGGCCCGGCCCGCCCAGATCGCGCGCATGGGTATCATCCGTTCGTTCCAGATATCGGCCGTGTTCCCGCACCTGACAGTGCTGCAGAACGTGCGCATCGGCCTGCAGCGCCAGCTGGGCACCACCTTCCACTTCTGGCGCAGCGAGAAATCGCTGGATGCGCTCAATGGACGCGCCATGCAGCTGCTGGCGGAAGTGGACCTGACGTCGTTTGCCGACACGGTCACGGCCGACATGCCGTACGGTCGCAAGCGCGCGCTGGAGATTGCCACCACCTTGGCGATGGAACCGGAACTGATGCTGCTGGACGAACCGACCCAGGGCATGGGCCACGAGGACGTGCACCGGGTAACGGAACTGATCCGGAAAGTGTCGCAGGGCCGCACGATCCTGATGGTGGAACACAATATGAGCGTCGTCTCCGGCATCTGCGACAAGATCTCCGTGCTGCAGCGGGGCGCGATGCTGGCCGAAGGCAGCTATGCCGAGGTGTCGAAAAATCCACAAGTGATGGAGGCATACATGGGCACGGAAGCGGGCACGGAAGCCACCGAGCTGGCGGGAGCGCACTGATGACGGCCACCATCCACTCCGTTTCGCGCGGCACCGCCGAGCGCGGCCCGGTGCACGCCTCTCCCGCGCCAGGCGCCGCCGCCGCCAGCATGGCGCTCGAGATCAGCAACCTGCAGGCCTGGTACGGCGAGTCGCATATCCTGCACGACGTCAACATCGCCGTGCGCCAGGGCGAAGTCGTCACGCTGCTGGGCCGCAACGGCGCCGGCCGCACGACGACGCTGCGCGCCATCATGGGCCTGACCGGCACCCGCAAGGGGTCCATCAAGGTCCATGGCAAGGAAGCGATCGGCCTGCCGACCCACCAGGTGGCCCACCTGGGCATCGGTTACTGCCCGGAGGAGCGGGGCATTTTCTCGTCGCTGTCGACGGAGGAAAACCTGCTGCTGCCGCCCGTGCTGAAGACGGGCAAGGAAGGGGAGCGGGGCATGAGCATCGACGAGATCTACGACATGTTCCCCAACCTGAAGGAGCGCCGCCACAGCCAGGGCACGCGCTTGTCGGGCGGCGAACAGCAGATGCTGGCCGTCGCGCGCATCCTGCGCACGGGCGCACGCCTCTTGCTGCTGGACGAGATTTCCGAAGGGCTGGCCCCCGTCATCGTGCAGGGCCTGGCGCGCATGATCCGCACGCTCAAGGCGAAGGGCTACACGATCGTCATGGTCGAGCAGAATTTCCGCTTTGCCGCCCCGCTGGCGGACCGGTTCTACGTGATGGAGCATGGCCAGATCGTCGAGACGTTCGCCGCCGCCGAGCTGCAGGCCAAGATGCCGGTACTGACCGAGCTGCTGGGCGTTTGATCCGCAAGTCGACAGCTGTACAACAGTAAAGCAGGGAAGATGCGCACGCCGCCATGGGCGGCGCTGCGTTTTAACAAAGCAACGGACGCCGCCGTGCCGACCGGCCGCGGCAGTACCCACCAAAAGGAGACAAGACCATGCAACGCACAGCTATCGCCACTGCCGCCTTCGCCCTCTGCACCCTGGGGCTCTCCTTCACGGCCCACGCCCAGGTATCGGGCGACACGATCAAGATCGGTTTTATTACCGACATGAACGGCCTGTACACGGACATCGACGGTGCGGGCGGCGCCGAGGCGATCAAGATGGCCATCGCCGACGCCGGCGTCGTCATCGCCGGCAAGAAAGTGGAGTTCATCTCCGCCGACCACCAGAACAAGGCCGACATCGCCGCGTCGAAGGCGCGCGAATGGTTCGACCAGCAGGGCGTCGACATGCTGATCGGCGGGACCAATTCCGGCGCCAACCTGGCGATGGCCAAGGTGGCCGCCGACAAGAAGAAAATCTTCATCTCCATCGGCGCCGGCTCCTCGCGCCTGACCAACGAGGAATGCACGCCCTACACGATCCACTACGCCTACGACACGGTGGCGCTGGCGCGCGGCACGGGCGGCGCCATCGTCAAGCAGGGCGGCAAGAACTGGTACTTCATGACGGCCGACTACGCGTTCGGCCATTCGCTGGAGAAGGACACGGCCGACGTCGTCAAGACGGGCGGAGGCAAGGTACTGGGCGCCGTCAAGCACCCGCTGTCGGCCTCCGACTTCTCGTCGTTCCTGCTGCAGGCGCAGGGTTCCAAGGCGCAGATCCTGGGCCTGGCCAACGCCGGCGGCGATGCGATCAACGCCATCAAGGCCGCCAACGAATTCGGCGTCACCAAGAGCATGAAACTGGCGGGCCTCCTGATCTTCATCAACGACATCCACTCGCTGGGCCTGAACGCCACCCAGGGCATGTACCTGACGGACGGCTGGTACTGGGATGCCAACGCGGAGACGCGCGCATGGTCGAAGCGCTACTTCGCCAAGATGAAAAAGGAACCGTCGATGCTGCAGGCGGCCGACTACTCCGCCGCGTCGAACTACCTGAAAGCCGTCAAGGCCGTGGGTACCGACGATTCCGACAAGGTCATGGCCCACCTGAAGAAAACGCCGATCAACGACATGTTCACCAAGAACGGCGTGATCCGTCCGGACGGCCGCATGGTGCACGACATGTACCTGATGGAAGTGAAGAAACCGGCGGAATCGAAATACCCATGGGACTACTACAAGCTCGTGGCCACGATCCCGGGCGACCAGGCGTACATGACGAAAGCCGAGACCAAGTGCTCGCTGTGGAAATAACGGGCTGACGCCCATCGGGATCGGATGTCCCGCGCTGTACGGTCCCGCGCTGTACGGTCCCGCGACCGCGGGCGGCCGCGCGGGCCCGCTGCCCCTCCACCAACTCACCTTGTTCAGCCATGGAACTATTCGGATATCCCTTGCCCGTCGTGATGAGCCAGCTGACGCTGGGGCTCGTCAACGGGTCGTTCTACGCCATGCTGTCGCTGGGGCTGGCCGTGATTTTCGGCCTGCTCAACGTCATCAATTTTTCCCACGGCGCGATGTACATGATGGGCGCGTTCGTTGCCTGGATGGGCATGAGCTACCTGGGCCTGTCGTACTGGACGATGCTGCTGGCCGCGCCGCTGGTCGTGGGCGCGCTGGGCATCCTCATCGAGAAAACGATGCTGCGCTGGCTGTACAAGCTGGACCACCTGTACGGCCTGCTGCTGACCTTCGGTATCACGTTGCTGGTGGAGGGCGTGTTCCGCTCGTTCTACGGCGTCTCGGGCCAGCCGTTCGAGACGCCGGAGCTGCTGCAGGGGGCAACCGACCTGGGCTTCATGATCCTGCCGAACTACCGCGGCTGGGTGGTCGTCGCGTCGCTGCTGGTGTGCTTCTCCACGTGGTACGTGATCGAGCGCACCAAGCTGGGTGCCTACCTGCGCGCGGGCACGGAAAACCCCAAGCTGGTCGAGGCGTTCGGCGTCAACGTGCCGTTGATGGTGACGTTGACGTATGGCTTCGGCGTGGCGCTGGCCGGCTTTGCGGGCGTGCTGGCGGCACCGATCATCCAGGTTTCGCCGTTGATGGGCTCGAACCTGATCATCGTCGTGTTTGCCGTCGTCGTCATCGGCGGCATGGGCTCGATCATGGGGTCCATCGTCACCGGGCTGGGGCTGGGCGTCATCGAGGGACTGACGCGGGTGTTCTATCCGGAGTTCTCGTCGACCGTCGTGTTCCTCGTGATGGTCATCGTGCTGCTGCTGCGCCCCGCCGGCCTGTTCGGCAAGGAAAAATAAGAGGTGATCCATGAATAAACAGATCGGTTACGCGCTGGCGCTGGCCATCGCCCTGGCGGCGCCCTTCATCGGCTATCCCGTCTTCCTGATGAAGCTGCTGTGCTTTGCGCTGTTCGCCTGTGCCTTCAACCTGCTGATCGGGTACACCGGGCTGCTGTCGTTCGGCCACGCGGCGTTCTTCGGCTCGGCCGGCTACGTCGCGGGCAACGCGCTGAAGAACTGGGGCTTGCCGCTGGAGCTGGCGCTGCTGGCCGGCGTCGCGGCTGCCGCCCTGGTGGGCCTGGTGATGGGCGCGCTGGCGATCCGCCGCGCCGGCATCTACTTCTCGATGATCACCCTGGCGCTGGCGCAGATGGTATATTTCGGCGGCCTGCGCTTTACCGACTTCACGGGCGGCGAGGATGGGCTGCAGGGCGTGCCACGGGGTAAACTGCTGGGCGTGCTGGACCTGTCGGACGACCTGACGTTGTACTTTGTCGTGCTGGGCGTGGCGGTGCTCGCCTTTGCGCTGATCGTTCGTACCGTGCATTCGCCGTTCGGCCAGGTACTGAAAGCGATCAAGGAAAACGAGCCGCGCGCGATCTCGCTGGGCTACGACGTCGACAAATACAAGCTGGTGGCGTTCGTGCTGTCCGCCGCGCTGGCCGGGCTGGCTGGTTCCTTGAAGACGGTCGTGCTGGGCTTTGAGACGCTGACGGACCTGCACTGGACGATGTCCGGCCTCGTCATCCTGATGACCCTGGTCGGCGGCATGGGCACGCTGGCGGGACCGTTGCTGGGCGCAGTGGTCATCATCGCGCTGGAAAACAAGCTGGGCGACTTCGGTACCCTGCTGGCCAACGGCACGGGGATCGAGTGGTTCGGTACGCTGGGCGAAGCCGTCAGCATGGTCACGGGCCTGATCTTCGTCGCGTGCGTGCTGTTGTTCCGGCGCGGCATCGTGGGCGAAATCGTTGCGCACTTCGGCAGGCGAAAACCAGCCTGAACCGGACGCCGGCAGAGCCGGCGTTTTTTTTTACGAGCATTGCAGGCGACAAGCCTGAACCAACAATAAAAGGAAGAGACTATGCAGACACCATCGAAAACCGCGATCGCGCTGGCCGTGGGGCTGGCGCTGACCGCCTGTGGCGACCACAGCCGCGACGACGACGGCCCCGCCGCCGTCAACCAGAAGCCGGCCTACCTGGGCACGGTCACCAGCACGACCTATGACGGCACGTCGGACGACCTGCTGACGGCCGGCCTGGGGGCCTCGGGCCTGGCAGCCGCCACGCCGCCAGCGTACAACGACCCGGCCAATCCCACGGCGCGCGAACTGCGCCGCAATGCGATCTTTGCCAACTACCGCGCCGTGCTCGATATCGCGGCCAACAGCGGCTACGGTTCCCTGTACGGCCCGAACGTCAATGCGGCCGGTGGCGTCACCAACGGCAGTGGCATGGTGGCCGGCACGGAATACCTGGCCTATGCGGACGATGGCAGCGGCAAGCAGAACGTCACATTGATGGTGCAGGTGCCGAGCAGCTTCGATCCCGCCAACCCGTGCATCGTGACGGGTACGTCCAGCGGCTCGCGCGGCATCTATGGCGCAATCGGCAGTGCCGGCGAGTGGGGCCTGAAGAACAACTGCGCCGTCGCCTATGCGGACAAGGGCAGCGGGACCGGGCTGTACACGTTCGACGACGACAGCGTCAACACGCTGAACGGCGTGCGCGCGACGCGCGCTGCGGCAGCGAAGAACGCCACGTTCGCGCCCGAGCTGACGGATGCGCAGCGCACCGCGTTCGCGCAGCAATACCCGGGCCGCATCGCGTTCAAGCATGCGCACTCGCAGCAGAACCCGGAAAAAGACTGGGGCAAGATCACGTTGCAGGCCGTCGAGTTCGCGTTCTATGTGCTGAACGAGCGCTACGGCGTGCAGACGAGCGACGGCGGCCGTACGGTGCGCTTCACCCCAGCCAATACGCTGACGATCGCGTCCAGCATTTCCAATGGGGCCGGCGCGGCGCTGCTGGCGGCCGAGCAGGATACCAAGGGCCTGATCGATGCCGTGGCCGCAACCGAACCGCAGATCCAGCCGAACAAGAGCACCGGCTACACGGTGCGCCAGGGCAGTGTCAACGTGCCCGCGCAGGGCAAGGCGCTGCTGGACTATTCCAGCTATGCGGCGCTGTACCAGCCCTGCATTGCGGGCGGCGCCGGTCGTTGTACTTCGCTGGTGCAGAAAGGACTGCTGAACGGCACCGACCTGGTGGCACGCCAGAACGACGCCAAGGCGCGGCTGAAGGCCTACGGCTGGACGGCGGATGCGGAACCCCTGCAAGGCCTGCACGCGCTGACCAACGTGCTGGTCGCCGTGACGTACGTGAACGCATACGGCAAGTTTGCCGTGACGGACAAGGTGTGCGGTTTCAACTGGGCACCTGTCGACGCCAGCGGCAACCCGATCGCCTTCACGGCCGCGCAGAAGGCGGCGAGCTTTGCCACGCAGAACGGTATCGTCGGCACGCCGGTCTACGAGGATTCCGTCGGCGGCGCCAAGGCGTATAGCCTTGGCGTGTCGCCGTCGAGCGGCATCGAGGACCAGTCGCTGGACGGCTTCCTGTGCCTGCGCGGCCTGGCAACCGGGATCGATCCCGTGACGGGCAATGCCCTGACGGGCGACGCGGCTGCGCTGAGCGCGCGCGTCAAGGCGGGGATGGCGGAAGTACTGGCGACGGGCAACCTCAAGGGCAAGCCGGCCGTCATCGTGTCTGGCCGCTCGGATGCGCTGATTCCCGTGAACCATGCATCGCGTGCCTACGTCGGCCTGAATGCGGCAGTGGAGGGCGCCAACAGCAAGCTGCGTTATATCGAGGTGACGAACGCCAATCACTTCGATTCGTTTACCAATGCGCTGCCGAACGTGATCGTGCCGCTGCACGTGTACCTGTTCCGTGCGCTGGACGCCGTGTATGCCAACCTGAAGAACAGCGCGACGGCGCTGCCTCCGTCGCAGCTGGTGCGCACGACAACGCGGGGCGACGCCAGCGTGCCGATCACGGTGCAGAACGTGCCCGTGATCTCGGCCGCCCCAGGCATCAACGCCATCACCGTCAGCGGTACCACGGTGACGGTGCCGGACTAAGTCTCCTCGCTACGCCGCACCACGGCCGCGCCCGTGTCCGATCCATGGCAACGGGGGTCACACCCCGACACGGACACGGGCTCGACCGTGATAGGGCCGGCTCAGTAAGCGGCCCGATAAATCTCCCAGGCATCCGCGCGCGTCAGGTCGCGCGGATTGTTTCCCAGTAGTCTCGTCTGCAACATCGCATCGTCCGCCAGCCGGTCGAGATCGCCTTCCCCGACACCCACTTCCCGCAGCGTTCGCTCGATCCCGGCCGCATGCGCGAACTGTTCCATTGCCACCGTCAGTGCCTGCGCACGGGCTTCCACGCAGCCGGTCACGCCGGGCACGACCACCTCCGCCAGCTCTGCATACAGGGGCGCCGCCGCCGGTGCATTGAAGCGCAGCACATGCGGCAGCACCAGCGCATTCGACAAGCCATGCGCCACGTGGAAGATGCCGCCGATCGGATAGGCCAGCGCGTGGACGGCGGCTACGGGTGCGTTGGAAAACGCCTGCCCGGCGAGCAGGGCACCCAGCAGCATGGCCTGGCGCGCTGCCAGGTCCTGGCCGTCGCGGCAGGCTTGCAGCAGGTTGGCGGACAGCAGTTGCAGCGCCTGCCGCGCCAGGCTGTCCGACAGCGGATTCTTCTTGTGGCGGCTGGTATAAGCCTCGATGGCATGCACCATCGCATCGATGCCCGTGGCCGCCGTCACGCGCGGCGGCAGGCCGACCGTCAGCGTGGCGTCCAGGAGGGCGATATCGGCATATAGCTGCTGCGCGACGACGCCCATCTTGGTGGTCGCCCCTGTCGTGACGATGGCGATATTGGTGACTTCGGAGCCCGTGCCGGCGGTGGTCGGCACCTGCACCAGGGGCAGCCGGTTGCCCTGGACATTGCCGATGCCGTACATGGAGGGCAGCGCCTGATCGCTGCCGGCCAGCACGGCGATCAGCTTGGCGACGTCCATCGAGCTGCCCCCACCCAGGCCGATGACGACATCGGTAGCGTGGGCGCGGGCGATATCGGCAGCGGCCAGCACAACCGCTTCGGGTGGGTCTGCAACGACGCCGGCATAGGTATGAACGGAAAAGCCAGCGGCCTCGAGGCTGCGCACCGGTGCGGTAGCCAGGCCGGTGGCAAGGAAGCCCGGGTCGGTAACGACCAGTGCGCGGCGGGTCGCGGGGAAGCGCTGGCGGACGTGCTGGCCAAGCTGGCCGGCGGCGCCCAACGCGGCGACGATCTGGCTGACGGTGCTGAAGACGAAGTCGTTCATGCGATCTCCCGGTGGTCTGCTGCCAGCTTACCAGAACCCGTTGCCGCGTTCTTCCGTACAATGATGAGCTTGTTTTAAGGAGGGAAGATGGTCGATTATGCGTTGTTGGGCGTAGCCGCATTTGCCGCCGGATTGGTGGATGCGGTGGTGGGAGGAGGGGGGCTGATCCAGATTCCTGTGCTGTTTTCCGTGTTTGGCAACACGGCACCGGCAACCTTGCTGGGTACCAGCAAACTGGCCGGCATCTTCGGTACGGCGGCGGCGGCAGTGAACTACGCCCGGCGTGTGTCGATCGCCTGGTCGACTGCCGCGCCCGCCGCGATCGCGGCGTTTCTGTTCGCCTTCTGCGGTGCCTTTACCGTCACGCACGTTCCGGCCGACTTCATGCGCACGTTACTGCCGGTTGTACTGCTGGCCGTGGCCGTGTACACGTTCCGGCGCAAGGACCTGGGCAGCGTGCACGCGCCGTTGCACACGGGCCGTCGCGAGCAGGTGTTTGCCGTCTTGAGCGGGGCAGGGATTGGGTTTTATGACGGCTTCTTCGGTCCGGGCACGGGCAGCTTCCTGGTCTTCCTGTTTGTACGCGTCTTTGGCTTCGACTTCCTGGGCGCATCGGCGGTGGCGAAGATCGTCAATGTGGCGTGCAATCTTTCCGCGCTGATGTGGTTCGGCTACAGCGGTCACCTGCTGTGGCAGCTGGGGCTGATGATGGCCGTGTGCCAGGTGGCCGGCTCGCTGATCGGGACCAAGCTGGCGATGCGCCATGGCAGCGGTTTTGTCCGTCGCGTTTTCCTGGTCGTCGTCACGGTCCTGATCGTCAAGACCAGTTGGGATGCATGGCAACGATGGTGATGTTCCACGTGGAACAGCGGACGTCCCGGCTTCGGCCGGGATTTTTTTTGTTCCACGTGAAACCAAAAGCGCATCGGCCAGGACTGTTCCACGTGGAACAACGTATCAAAATTTCTGCCTAAAAAATTCGCAGCACCGAAAAAACTCTATAATCTCGGTTCAATCCCTTCGAATTTTTCCCTCACCATGTTATTTCCTACTGAATTCGACGTCATCGTCGTGGGCGGCGGCCATGCCGGTACCGAAGCCGCACTAGCGGCCGCACGCATGGGCCAGAAGACGCTGTTGCTGACGCATAACATCGAAACCCTGGGCCAGATGTCCTGCAATCCGTCCATTGGCGGTATCGGCAAGGGCCACCTGGTCAAGGAAGTGGACGCCATGGGCGGCGCCATGGCCATTGCTACGGACGAGTCCGGCATCCAGTTCCGCATCCTGAATTCCTCCAAAGGCCCGGCCGTGCGTGCCACGCGGGCCCAGGCCGACCGTATCCTGTACAAGCAGGCGATCCGCTCGCGCCTGGAAAACCAGCCCAACCTGTGGCTGTTCCAGCAAGCCGTGGACGACCTGATGGTGGAAGGCGACCGCGTCGTCGGCGCCGTCACCCAGATCGGCCTGAAGTTCCTGGCCCGCGCCGTCGTGCTGACGGCCGGCACCTTCCTGGACGGGAAGATCCACGTGGGCCTGCAGAACTACTCGGCCGGCCGCGCGGGCGACCCGCCCGCGATCTCGCTGTCGAGCCGTTTGAAGGAGCTGAAGCTGCCGCAAGGCCGCCTCAAGACGGGCACGCCGCCCCGCATCGACGGGCGCAGCATCGACTTCAGCCAGATGTCGGAACAGCCTGGCGACCTCGATCCCGTGCCCGTCTTTTCCGTGATGGGTAACACGGCCATGCACCCCAAGCAGCTGCCATGCTGGGTCACGCACACGAACCAGCAGACCCACGACATCATCCGTGGCGGGCTGGACCGCAGCCCCATGTACACGGGCGTCATCGAGGGTGTCGGTCCCCGCTATTGCCCGTCCATCGAGGACAAGATCCACCGCTTCTCCAGCAAGGAATCGCACCAGATCTTCCTGGAGCCGGAAGGCCTGACGACGCACGAGTTCTACCCGAACGGCATCTCGACGAGCCTGCCGTTCGACGTGCAGATCGCCCTTGTGCGCTCCATGAAAGGCCTGGAAAACGCCCACATCCTGCGCCCCGGCTACGCCATCGAATACGATTATTTCGACCCGCGCGGACTGAAGGCATCGCTGGAAACCAAGGCCATTGGCGGCCTGTATTTCGCCGGCCAGATCAACGGCACCACGGGCTACGAAGAGGCCGCCGCGCAGGGCATGCTGGCGGGGATCAATGCCGCGCTGCAGACGCAGGGCAAGGAAGCCTGGGTGCCGGCGCGCTCGGAAGCCTACCTGGGCGTCTTGGTGGACGACCTCGTCACCCAGGGCGTGCAGGAGCCCTACCGCATGTTCACGAGCCGCGCCGAGTACCGCCTGTCGCTGCGCGAGGACAACGCGGACATGCGCCTGACGGAGATCGGCCGCAAGCTGGGCGTCGTCGGCGACGCACAGTGGGAAGCATTCGACCGCAAGCGCGAGGCCGTCGCGCACGAGCTGGAGCGCCTGAAATCCACGTGGGTCAATCCCCGTATCCTGGCCGCGGCCGAGTCCGAACGAGTGATCGGGCAGGCCATCGAGCGCGAGTATTCGCTGGCCGACCTGCTGCGCCGTCCCGGCGTCGACTACGACAAGCTCGTCACGTTGACGGGCGTGGACGGGCAGGCCCTGGGCGGCCCCGGCGTGACCGATCCGGCCGTGCAGGAGCAGGTGGAAATCCAGCTGAAGTATTCGGGTTATATCGAGCGCCAATTGAAGGAAGTGGAGCGCCACGAGCACTATGAAAACCTGAAGTTGCCCGAAGGTTTTAACTATCTGGAGATCGCCGCGCTGTCCGTGGAGGTGCGGCAGAAGCTGGCGAAACACCGTCCCGAGACGCTGGGGCAAGCGTCGCGCATCTCCGGCGTGACGCCGGCGGCGATTTCGCTGCTGCTGGTGCACCTCAAGAAGGCCGGCTACGGCGGCTTCGTCAACCTGAAAGAAGAGGCAGCCTGATGGCCCAGTTCGAGCGCGCCACGCTGGCGCAACTGCTGGAAAAGGGCTTGGCTGGGCTGCAATTGGCGCTGTCGCAAGCCCAGCAGGACCAGCTGCTGGACTACCTGGCCCTGCT
Source organism: Pseudoduganella chitinolytica (assembly GCF_029028125.1). Classification (GTDB taxonomy): domain Bacteria; phylum Pseudomonadota; class Gammaproteobacteria; order Burkholderiales; family Burkholderiaceae_D; genus Rugamonas; species Rugamonas chitinolytica. The sequence goes on along the minus strand of NZ_CP119083.1, from coordinate 4,815,427 downwards.
GCACAAGTGGAACCACGTCTACAACCTGACTTCCGTGCGCGATCCGCTGCAGATGATGACCTTGCACCTGCTCGATTCGCTGGCGGCGGTGCCTGCTTTCGAGGGCGCGGCCAACGTGCTGGACGTGGGCGCGGGCGGAGGCCTGCCCGGCATCGTGCTGGCGATCGCGCGGCCGGACATGAAAGTGTCGATGATCGACACCGTGCACAAGAAAACCGCCTTCCTGACGCAGGTGAAAGTGGAGCTGGGCTTGGCCAACGTCACGGTCTACACGAAAAAGGTGCAGGACCTGCAGGTGAAGCAACCGTTCGACGTCATCACGAGCAGGGCGTTTGCCGACCTCAGCGATTTTATCGAGTGGTCGCGGCACCTGCTGGCGGACGACGGCCGCTTCATTGCCCTGAAAGGCACCGCGCCGCAAGACGAACGCGAGCGGCTGCAGGACCGGCTGCAGGGCGACTGGAAAGTGCAGGATTTGCAGGCTTTACGGGTGCCGGGACTGAAGGCGGAGCGGCACCTGGTTTTCGTGCAACGAGCAGAAACAGTATAAATCGTTTAGTTGATATAAACAGTATAAATCGTTTATACGGTATAAATAGTATAGACGATATAAACAATATAAATAGTTTAGTCCAATACGAATCATCCAATAAGAACCTACATGGCAAAAATCTTTTGCGTAGCAAACCAGAAGGGCGGCGTCGGCAAGACCACCACCACGGTCAACCTGTCGGCCGGCCTGGCCAAGTTGAACCAGCGCGTGCTGCTGGTCGACCTGGACCCGCAGGGCAACGCCACGATGGGCGCCGGCATCAACAAGGCCGGCCTGGCGGCGTCCACCTATGAAGTGATGTTGGGAACGTCTGATGTAGCGACGGCGCGCCTGCGTTCGGAAGCAGGGCGCTTCGACGTGCTGCCCTCGAACCGCGAGCTGGCCGGCGCGGAAGTGGAGATGGTGGAACTGGACCGGCGCGAGTCGCGTCTGAAGGATGCCCTGGCCCTGGTCGACAAGGACTACGACTTCATCCTGATCGACTGCCCGCCCGCGCTGTCCATGCTGACCCTGAATGGCCTGTGCGCGGCGCACGGCGTCATCATTCCGATGCAGTGCGAGTACTACGCGCTGGAAGGATTGTCCGACCTGGTCAACACCATCAAGAAGGTGCACGCGAACCTGAACCCGGACCTGAAGATCATCGGCCTGTTGCGCGTGATGTTCGACCCGCGCATGACGCTGTCGCAGCAGGTCTCGGCCCAGCTGGAACAGCACTTCGGCGACAAGGTGTTCAAGACAATCATCCCGCGCAACGTGCGGCTGGCCGAGGCGCCGTCGTACGGCATGCCCGGCGTGACGTTCGATCCCAGCTCGAAGGGCGCGCAGGCCTATATCGCCTTCGGGGCGGAGATGGTCAAGCGGATCAAGAAGATGTAAAACCCGCGGGACAGGCTTTCTCGGAAACCCATGTCCCGGTGTTGATAACTACAACGATTATTCACATGGCAACCAAAAAACTAAAAGGCCTGGGACGCGGCCTCGACGCGCTGCTGGGCGGCGGCGGCGACCCCGCCAATCCGGCCGACCAGGGCAAACCGTCGGAACTGGCCATCGGCCAGCTGCAACCAGGTAAATACCAGCCGCGCACGCGCATGGACGAAGGCAGCCTGAACGAACTGGCGGCATCGATCAAGACGCAGGGCATCATGCAGCCGATCCTGGTCCGCCCGGTCGGTACCGGCAAGGACGGCCAGACCACGTACGAGATCATCGCCGGCGAGCGACGGTTCCGTGCGGCGCAAATTGCCGGGCTGGACAACGTGCCCGTCCTGGTGCGCGAAGTGGACGACACGGCCGCCGCCGCGATGGCGCTGATCGAGAACATCCAGCGCGAGGATCTCAATCCGCTGGAAGAAGCCCAGGGTATCCACCGCCTCATCACGGACTTCAGCTTTACCCACGAGCAAGCGGCCCATGCGGTGGGCCGCTCGCGCAGCGCCGTGTCGAACCTGCTGCGCCTGATGAATCTGGCAGCGCCCGTGCAGACGATGCTGATGGCCGGCGACATCGACATGGGCCACGCTCGCGCCTTGCTGGCCGTCGACGCCGCCGCGCAGATCACGCTGGCAAATGTTGTGGTGGCCAAACGGTTGTCCGTGCGCGAAACCGAAAAGCTCGTCAACCGCACGATCGAGGAACAGACGGCCCGGCCGGAAGCGAAGGTGCGCGAGAAGTCGGGCGATATCAAGCGCCTCGAAGAAGAACTGTCCGATACACTGGCGACCCCGGTGGTGTTCAAGATCGGGTCGAAGGGCCGCGGTCAGATGATCATCGACTTCGCCGACCTGGACATCCTGGACGGCGTGATCGCCCGCCTGCGCGGCTGAGTGTTTACTCTAAAAACACAATTGTTCCCGTGAAGTTCTGCCATTGTCCCGTGTGCCACTGTCCCGATATCGGGCAGGGCGCCGGACGGTGGCGCCGATTGCCCAATAATTGGGCAGTGGGAATTGCTCAGATATCACGAGGATTGTTGTCAAAGCAGCAGGAAATGCTTGGGTTGGCACACTGAAAAGTCCTTAAGGCTCTGTTAAGCCTGTCGTGCAGGTCGCTCTTGCACCAACCTGGTGCAGAGGCCGTCGAGGGGGTGTTGCAATGTTGTCCCCATTGCTCTGATGCGGTGCAGCATGTTTGACGCGGCTCACGTTAGCGACCTATAATCCCGTGTCTTTGGGTCTATAAGCAACGTGAGAAGGTCGGCAAGTGAGTGATTCTGCACAAAGTATCGCCCGGCCGGTGTACCGCATCGTTGCCCTGCAATTCACAATCGCCGTCCTTTTCTCTGCCCTCGTCGCGTATTTCGCCGGGGTGGAGAAAGGCTGGTCTGCCGCCATGGGCGGTGCGATTGCGGTGATCGGCAGCGGTGTTTACGCGCTGATCGTCGCGAGCGGGAGCAAGGACGCCAAAGCGGCATTACGGCGGCATGAGCTCGCCGAGATGGTGAAGTTATTCATTACAGCAGTGCTGTTTATTGCGGCACTGGTGCTGTTTCAGTCGGCCGCTAACGTTTGGCTGATCTTGGGTTTTGCAGTGGCGACCTTGGCGTACTGGTTTTCACTGCTCGCAGTTTAATCGCCGGTTTAGGCCTTCCGTGAACGGAAGGTTCGGACAACAATTCTAAATTCAATATCACTAACTATGACCACTGAACACGGGGGGCACGCAGCCCCGGCAAACGCCACCGAATACATCCAGCACCACCTTTCTCACCTGCAAAGCGCCGACGGCGCCTTCAACCTGGACACGTTCTGGATCTCGCTGATCCTGGGCTTCGTGTTCCTGGGCGTGTTCTACATGGCGTCCAAGCGCGCCACCGCCGGTGTGCCGGGCAAGCTGCAGAACTTCGTCGAATGGATCATGGAACTGGTCAACGACACGGTCAACAGCGCCTTCCACGCGAAAAGCGCCGTCATCGCCCCGCTGGCCATCACGATCTTCGTGTGGGTCTGGCTGATGAACGCGATGGACTTCCTGCCGGTGGACCTGCTGCCGAAACTCCTGGAATTCTTCGGCGTCTACAAGCTGCGCGTGGTACCGACCGCCGACGTGAACCACACCTTCGGCATGGCCTTCGGCGTGTTCCTGTGCATTATCGGCTTCTCGATCAAGGCCAAAGGCGCAGGCGGCTACATGAAAGAGCTGTTCACGGCGCCGTTCCACGCACACGGCGTCGCCGCGATCTTCCTGGCACCGGTGAACTTCATCTTCCAGATGCTGGAACTGTTCGCCAAGCCAATTTCGCTGTCGCTGCGACTGTTCGGCAATATGTATGCCGGCGAACTGATTTTCATCCTGATCGCGCTGCTGCCATGGTGGGCACAGTGGCTGCTGGGTGGTCCATGGGCAATCTTCCACATCCTGATTGTGACCCTGCAGGCTTTCGTCTTTATGGCCCTGACGGTCGTGTACCTTAGCCTCGCGGTTGAGAAGCACTAATTTCGCACTATTGTTTTCACTTTTTTCAGTATCTGTAGTTTTTTTAAATCTTAGGAGAAATCTCAAATGCAAGCTCTGATCGCACAAGTACAAAGCATGACCGTTCTGGCCGTCGCAATCATCATTGGCCTGGCAGCCATCGGCACCGCATTGGGCTTCGCAATCCTGGGTGGCAAGTTCCTGGAAGCTTCGGCACGCCAGCCTGAACTGATGCCACAACTGCAAACCAAACTGTTCGTTATCGCTGGTCTGCTGGACGCGATCTCGATGATCGGCGTCGGCGTTTCGCTGCTGTTCACGTTCAACAACCCGTTCCTGACCGCACTGACCACCGCCGTAGCTCAGTAATAACGCTCCAACCGGGGAAACTTTTTAGGAGCAAGGTATGAACATCAATGCGTCTCTCATCGGTCAGATGATCACCTTCGCGGTGCTCGTCTGGTTCTCGATGAAATTCGTCTTCCCGGCGCTCAACAGCGCGCTGGATGAGCGTGCCAAGCGTATTGCGGACGGTCTGGCTGCAGCCGACCAGGGTCAGGCTTCGATGGCGGCGGCTGAAAAGCGCGCCGCGGAAGCCCTGTCCTCCGCCCGTGACGAAGCTGCACAGCGCGTCGCGGACGCTGAAAAGCGTGCTCAGCTGATCGCTGAAGAGATCAAGGCCAACGCCAAGGCCGAAGCGGACCGCATCATCGCGACCGCCAAGGCTGAAGCCGACCAGCAAGTCACCCAGGCCCGCGAGCAACTGCGTGCCCAGGTCGCCGACCTGGCTGTGAAGGGCGCCGAGCAAATCCTGAAGCGCGAAGTCAACGCGTCGGCCCACGCCGACCTGCTGAACCGCCTTGCGACCGAGCTGTAATCATGGCTGAACTCGCAACCGTCGCCCGTCCTTACGCGGAAGCCCTCTTCCGCGTAGCCCAGGCTGGCAACCTCGCGCAGTGGTCCGATCTGGTGTCCGAACTGGCCCAGATCGGTGCCCATCCCGAGGTGCTGGCATATGCCCGCAACCCTAAAGTGTCCGACAGCGATGTGGCGTCGGTCATCCAGGGCCTGCTGAAATCGCCGCTTAACGCGGAAGCGAACAACTTCCTCTCGATGCTGATCGAAAACGGCCGCATCGAACTGCTGCCGGAAATCGGCGTGCAATTCCACGAGCTGAAAAACAGCGTGGAAGGCGCGGCGGATGCCGACATCACCAGCGCATTCGACATGGACGCTGCCCAGACGGCAGGCCTGGTCGCCACGCTGGAAAAGAAATTCGGCCGCAAGCTCAACCCAAGCGTCACGGTGGATCCATCGCTGATCGGTGGCGTACGCGTGGTGGTCGGCGACGAAGTGCTGGACACTTCGGTACGCGCCAAGCTGCAACAGCTGCGTGTCGCACTGGTGTCGTAAGGCACCAGCGTAACCGCCGCCCGCTTCGGCAGACCCTTATACCCTCGCGCAAGCTGAGAGAAAACAATTAGGAGTTAGTATGCAACTCAACCCATCTGAAATCAGCGAGCTGATCAAGAGCCGGATCCAAGGCATTGATGGCGGCGCTGAAGTGCGCAATCAAGGCACCGTTATCTCGGTTGCCGACGGTATCTGCCGCATCCACGGTCTGTCCGAAGTGATGCAAGGCGAGATGCTGGAATTCCCTGGCAACACGTTCGGCCTGGCAATGAACCTGGAGCGCGACTCCGTCGGCGCCGTCATCCTGGGTTCCTACGAGCACATCTCCGAAGGCGACACGGTCAAGTGCACCGGCCGCATCCTGGAAGTGCCGGTCGGTCCGGAACTGCGCGGCCGTGTCGTCAACGCCCTGGGCCAGCCGATCGACGGCAAGGGTCCTGTCGTCACGCAACTGACGTCCCCGATCGAGAAGATCGCGCCGGGCGTTATCGCCCGTGAATCCGTGTCGCAGCCAATGCAGACCGGCCTGAAGTCGATCGACGCGATGGTGCCGATCGGCCGTGGCCAGCGTGAGCTGATCATTGGCGACCGCCAGACCGGTAAATCGGCTGTCGCAGTCGACGCGATCATCAACCAGAAGGGCCAGGGCATGACGTGTATCTACGTCGCCATCGGCCAGAAGGCATCGACCATCAAGAACATCGTGCGTTCCCTGGAACAGCACGGCGCGATGGAATACACGATCGTTGTCGCCGCTTCCGCTTCGGAATCGGCCGCCATGCAGTACATCTCGGCCTACTCGGGCTGCGCGATGGGCGAATACTTCCGCGACCGCGGCGAAGACGCGCTGATCGTGTACGACGACCTGTCGAAGCAAGCTGTTGCCTACCGTCAGATTTCGCTGCTGCTGCGCCGTCCACCAGGTCGCGAAGCGTACCCTGGCGACGTGTTCTACCTGCACAGCCGCCTGCTGGAACGTGCTGCCCGCGTGAACGCCGACTACGTCGAAGCCTTCACCAACGGCGCCGTCAAGGGCAAGACCGGTTCGCTGACGGCACTGCCGATCATCGAAACGCAAGCCGGTGACGTCTCGGCCTTCGTGCCAACGAACGTGATCTCGATTACCGACGGCCAGATCTTCCTGGAAACGTCGCTGTTCAACGCCGGTATCCGTCCTGCGATCAACGCCGGTATCTCGGTGTCGCGCGTCGGTGGCGCTGCCCAGACCAAGGTCATCAAGGGCCTGTCCGGCGGTATCCGTACCGACCTGGCACAGTACCGTGAACTGGCTGCGTTCGCGCAGTTCGCTTCCGACCTGGACGAATCGACCCGCAAGCAGCTGGAACGCGGTGCCCGCGTGACCGAACTGCTGAAGCAGGCACAGTACTCGCCGCTGTCGATCTCCCTGATGGGCGCGTCGCTGTTCGCCGTCAACAAGGGCTTCCTGGACGACGTGCCAGTCAAGTCGGTCCTGGCGTTCGAAGCCGGCCTGCACTCGTACCTGAAGACCAAGCAAGCCGCTCTGCTGTCCAAGATCGAAGAAACCAAGCAACTGGACAAGGACGGCGAAGCTGCGCTGTCTGCCGCCATCGCTGATTTCAAGAAGTCGGGCGCATTTTAAGCGTGATGGCGACCCTGTAACGGGTCGCCTTTCAACGCAGAAGGAGTAAGGACTCATGGCAGTAGGCAAAGAGATACGTGGCAAGATCAAGAGCGTAGAAAATACGAAGAAGATCACGAAGGCGATGGAAATGGTCGCCGCATCGAAAATGCGCAAGGCGCAGGATCGCATGCGCGCCGCCCGTCCCTACGCGGACAAGATTCGTGTGATCGCGACGAACCTGGCAAGCGCCAATCCGGAATACACGCACCCGTTCCTGGCCGAAGCCCAGGGGACGCAAGCGAAAGCCGTGGGGTTCATCATCGTCACGACCGACAAGGGTCTGTGCGGTGGCCTGAACACCAACGTGCTGCGCCAGGTGACGGCGAAAACCCGTGAGCTGGAAGGCGCCGGCAACAAGATCGAAGCCGTGGCCATCGGCAACAAGGGTTTGGGTTTCCTGAACCGCGTCGGCGTGCCCGTGGTGGCGCAGGCGACCCAGATCGGCGATACGCCGCACCTGGAAAAGCTGATCGGCCCCGTGAAAGTAATGCTGGAGAAGTTCCAGGAAGGTAAGCTGGACGCCGTCTACCTGTGCTACACCAAGTTCATCAACACGATGAAGCAGGAACCGGTCGTCGAGCAACTGCTGCCGCTGACGGCGGACAAGCGCGCCACCGACAAGTCGGCCCACCAGTGGGATTACATCTACGAGCCGGACGCAGCGACCGTCATCGACGAACTGCTGGAACGCTACGTGGAAGCGCTGGTGTACCAGTCCGTCGCGGAAAACCTGGCGTCCGAGCAATCGGCGCGCATGGTGGCCATGAAGGCCGCCAGCGACAACGCCGGTAACGTCATCGGTGAGCTGAAGCTGGTCTACAACAAGACCCGCCAGGCAGCAATTACCAAAGAACTCTCTGAAATCGTGTCCGGTGCGGCCGCGGTTTAAACGAATTTAACTATATTTGAAGGAACGAACATGGCTGATGGCAAAATCGTTCAGTGTATCGGCGCTGTGGTGGACGTTGAGTTCCCGCGCAACGCGATGCCTAAGGTTTTTGACGCGCTGAAAATGGAAGGCTCCGAGCTGACCCTGGAAGTCCAACAGCAGCTGGGTGACGGCGTGGTCCGTACCATTGCTCTGGGTTCTTCCGACGGCCTGCGTCGCGGCATGACCATCCAGAACACGGGCAAGCCGATCATGGTGCCGGTCGGTAAGGGCACGCTGGGTCGCATCATGGACGTGCTGGGCAACCCGATCGACGAGCGCGGCCCTGTTTCGCAAGAACAGACCGCCTCGATCCACCGCGTGGCACCGGCTTACGACGAGCTGTCGCCGTCGCAAGACCTGCTGGAAACCGGCATCAAGGTCATCGACCTGGTCTGCCCGTTCGCCAAGGGCGGTAAAGTCGGCCTGTTCGGCGGCGCCGGCGTCGGCAAGACCGTCAACATGATGGAACTGATCAACAACATCGCCAAGGCGCACTCGGGTCTGTCCGTGTTTGCCGGCGTGGGTGAGCGTACCCGTGAAGGTAACGACTTCTACCACGAGATGGCCGATGCGAAAGTCGTCGACCTGGACAACCTGGGCAACTCCAAGGTTGCCATGGTCTACGGCCAGATGAACGAGCCGCCAGGCAACCGTCTGCGCGTCGCGCTGACCGGCCTGACGATCGCCGAATCGTTCCGTGACGAAGGCAAGGACGTTCTGTTCTTCGTCGACAACATCTACCGCTTCACGCTGGCCGGTACCGAAGTGTCCGCACTGCTGGGCCGTATGCCTTCCGCCGTGGGCTACCAGCCGACGCTGGCCGAAGAAATGGGCCGCCTGCAGGAGCGCATCACGTCGACGAAAACCGGTTCGATCACGTCGATCCAGGCCGTCTACGTCCCTGCGGATGACTTGACCGACCCGTCGCCAGCGACGACCTTCGGTCACCTGGACTCCACCGTCGTTCTGTCGCGTGACATCGCCTCGCTGGGTATCTACCCGGCCGTCGACCCGCTGGACTCGACCTCCCGCCAGCTGGACCCGCTGGTCGTCGGCCAGGAGCACTACGACACGGCCCGCGCCGTGCAGGGCACGCTGCAGCGCTACAAGGAACTGCGCGACATCATTGCGATTCTGGGCATGGACGAACTGGCACCGGAAGACAAGCTGCTGGTGGCACGCGCTCGTAAGATGCAGCGTTTCCTGTCGCAGCCGTTCCACGTCGCCGAAGTCTTCACGGGCTCGCCAGGCAAGTACGTTTCGCTGAAGGACACGATCAAGGGCTTCAAGATGATCGCTTCCGGCGAACTGGATCACCTGCCGGAGCAGGCGTTCTACATGGTCGGCACGATCGAAGAAGCCATCGAAAAAGCCAAGAAACTGGGCTAATCGACATAGCCCCGCGTCCGGGACGCGGGGCTGTTCAACTTAGGATTGACAATGGCAAATACTATTCACGTCGACGTGGTCTCGGCAGAAGAGCTGATCTTCTCCGGCGAAGCCACGTTCGTCGCGTTGCCGGGCGAGCAGGGCGAGCTGGGGATCTACCCGAAGCACACGCCGCTGATCACCCGTATCCGTCCGGGCGCGGTACGCATCCAGGTTCAAGGCAAGGCGGAAGAAGAGTTTGTCTTCGTTGCCGGTGGCCTGCTGGAAGTGCAGCCGAACGCCGTGACGGTACTGGCCGACACCGCGATCCGTGGCGCCGACCTGGATGAAGCCAAGGCACAAGCCGCCAAGAAACTGGCGGAAGAAAACCTGGCCAACAACAAGACCGGCATCGACTACGCGAAAGCCCAGGCGGAACTGGCAGCGGCCATCGGCCAGCTGGCAGCGATCGCCAAACTGCGCCAGACCAAGCACTGATCTGGTCGCATCCAAGAAAAGCAGCCTGCCGGCTGCTTTTTTTTACGTCGTCACGTTATCAAAAAGAACACATCATGCACCTGCTGCCCTGTTTGGTCGTCGCGTTACCGTTGCTGCTGAGCGCGGCCGCCCAGGCGGCCGGGCCAAGGGTAAACGATCTCAGCATCGCCTTCGACGAGTTTTATGCACGCACGGAGTTCATGCCGCTGCCGGCGCGGGTGGAGGAGTTCCGCCGCAGCGTGGGTGCGCGCTTCCCGCTTTTCTATGGCGACGAGCGCATCCTGTTTTCGCGGGCCGAGCAGGACGAACGAATCGGCGCGGCCATCGTCAAATACCCGGCGATGCGCGACGTCTACCTGCGCAAGGCACGCGCGTTCGGTGCGCAATTGTCCGGCTACGTGACCGCGTTCCAGGCCCGTTTCCCCGATTACCGCTACGACGGCGAGATCTGGCTGCTGCATTCGCTGGGAGAAATGGACGGCGGCACGCGCGAGCTGGCGGGCAAGACCCACCTGATCTTCGGCGCCGACGGGCTGGCGCGCTATCACGCGGGCGGTGACGACGGCGCCTTCTTCCACCACGAACTGTTCCACACGTACCACGAGCCGGCACTGGCGGCCTGCCCGGACAACGTCGTGTGGAAATCGTTGTGGGTCGAGGGGCTGGCGACGTATGTATCCCAGCAGATGCATCCCGAAGCGAACGACAAGGAACTGCTGACGGACTTCCCGTCCGGCACCGTGGCGAAAACGCGGGCGATGCTGCCGGCCGCCTGGGCGCAGCTGGACAAGGTGCTGGACAGCAGCGACCCGCAGGTCAATGCCAGCCTGTTCCAGATGAGCAGCCGGGACAAGTCGCTGCCGCAACGGCGCGGCTATTACCTGGGCTACCTGGTGGCGCAGGAGGCGGGCAAGTCGCGCGACGTGGCCGAGCTGGCCAAGCTGGGGTGCGGACCCGTGCGGGAACTGGTGACGAATACGGTCCGCAAGCTGAAGGCCGGGGCAGGGGCACAGCGCTAGCATCACGCTACGGACGGGCGTAGAATCGTCGCATGCGCACGCTCCGTTTCCTGTTGATCGCGTTGTTCTTCCTGCTCGGCAGCACTGCCGCGCTGGCGGCATCGTATGACACTTGCTGTCCCCAGGACGAATGCACGGCCGAGCGGTGCGCGGCGATGGGCTGCCTGAGTGCCGCGCCTGCGCTGGCGGTCGATACGAGCCACGCCGTGGCGGTTGCGCCGGCAACCGCCGCAGCCAGCGCGCCCTTGCCATGTGCGGGCCCGCTAGTGGTCCGGGACGTCTGGACACCGCCCGACTGACGAAGCTGGAAAGATCCGCCTGCTTATTTTTCCAACGTCCAGGAGTACCCATCATGAAATCGAACACCACCAAGATCGCCGTTGCCATCGCCCTGCTGTCCGCTTCCGCCGCCGCCCTGGCGGCCGACGGCTGCTGCGTCAGCATCGAATGCTGCCTCAAGATGCTCGGCTGCTGCTGATCCGTTGTAGGGGAAAGAAGGCTGCCGTGGCGGTAATACCGTTCAGTTAAGTGGCTGCTTAACGCGGACGGCGTAACGTCGAGGTGATGCCTGCACGGCCCGGTCGAGTTTTCGACCGGGCCGTTTTTCATTGGACAGCATGGCAAGGGCAGGCAACGCTGGGCCAGCTGAGCTCTTCTGCAGGGCCACGCCCGATGGTGGACGTTGCCCCCTTGCTTCAGGTCAGGGTACCGCCGAGAACGATGTGCGATGCTTTACCGCCCGCCAAATGAGGCGATGCATTTGACATTCCCTGTATGTCGCCTTCCCGTAATGCCCCGATATAGTCGTGCTAAAATGCTAAGTTTCGTGGCTCAACAGCGAGCACCCGCGCGGCGTGCGGGTGGATGTTTGCGGCGGCCACTTCTTGCATCCCAAATCAACCATGCCAGCTCAACCGATGAGCCATTACGATGACTGACCTGCTAGCACTGCTGGAAGCCCACCAAAGTACCCGTCTGTTGCGGTTGTCGTTCCCGAAGAACGACGGGCCGGAAGTGAAGCTGATGGTGAACCGCTTCGAAGGCACGGAATACCTGTCGCGCGACTTCGAATTCAGGGTGGAACTCCTGAGCGACGACGCCAGGCTGGAACTCGAGGCGATGCACGGCAAGCTGCTGTGCGTGTCGCTGGTACAGGCGGACGGCAGCCTGCGTCCGTTCACCGGTTATGTGACGTCGTTCCAGCTGGTCAAGACGGATGGCGGCGTGGCCTTCTACGAGGCCGTGCTGCGGCCATGGCTGGCATACCTGCGCCTGCGCCGGAACAACCGCCTGTTCCATGTGCAAAGCCTGCGCGAGCAAACGGAAGCGATCTTCGCCGGCTACGGCGGCCTGCCCTCCTGGGAATGGGAGGTCGCCGGCGAACAGCCGCAGTTCACCATGGCCACGCAATGGGACGAGACCGATCACAACTACCTGTGCCGGCGCTGGGAAGCGGCGGGCTACAGCCATTGGTACGAACACAGCAACGAAGGCCATACGCTCAAGGTGTGCGACGACACCCGCACCACGGCGCCGATCGATGGACCGTCGCCGGGCATCCGCTTCCAACGGGCCGGTGGCGTGGCCGAAGAGGACGCGATCGGCGACTGGAGCCCGCTGCGCCAGTGGGCGTCCGCCCAGACGGCGGTGAGCGGCTTCGATTTCAAGAATCCCCGCCCGGTCCATGCGGACAGCGTCTCCATCGACCAGCAAGGCGACATTCCACCGCTGGAAGTGCACAGCTATGAGGGGCACTACGGCTTCAAGCACCAGTCCGGCGCCTACGAGCTGTCGCGCTTGCGCATGGAAGAAATCGAAGCCCGCGGCAAGCTGTACGCAGCACAAGGCAACAACCGGCGCGTGGCCCCGGGCAGGTGGTTCACGCTGCTCGACCATTTCGGCGAAAGCGAAGACAGCGAATTCCTGATCCTGGAGGTGCACCACACAGCCAGCAACAACTACCTGCAAGGCAGGGGTGCGATCTCGGAGTACAAGAATCGCCTGCTCTGCCAGAGCAAGGCCGCGCCCTGGCGGCCGGGACGCGGTTTCAACAGCACGGAGACCAAACTGCTGGCCCTGCAAACCGCCATCGTGGTGGGCGCGGAAGGCCAGGGCAGCCTGAACGTGGATGAGTACGGGCGTGTCCAGGTCAAGTTCCACTGGGACCGGGACGAGAGCGGCAGCTGCTGGGTACGGGTAAGCAGCAACTGGGCCGGCGGCGAGAAGGGCCTGGCCAGTCATCCTCGCGTCGGATCGGAAGTGATCGTGCAATGGCTCGACGGCAATCCCGACCATCCGATCATCACGGGCGCCGTGTACAACCAGAGCTATATGCCGCCTTGGAAGCTGCCCGAGCAGCGGGCGCTGACGGGGCTGCGGAGCCGTGAGCTGACCGCCGATGGCGGCAACACGCCTGGCGGCCGCAGCAATCATATGGTGCTGGACGATACGCAAGGGCAGATCCAGGCCCAGCTCAAGAGCGACCACCTCGCCAGCCAGCTCAGCCTGGGCCATATCAGCCGCATCGAAGACAATGCGGGACGCAAGGACGCGCGCGGCCAGGGGTTCGAGCTGCGCACGGACGGCCACGGCGCCGTGCGCGCACAGCAGGGCCTGCTGCTCAGCACCGAGGGACGGCCGAACGCCCGCGCCCATATCACCGATATGGAGGAGACGCTGGCGCGCATGGCGCAAGGCAAGGAGTTGCACGACAGCCTGTCGCAGGCCGCGCAGCAGGCACAAGCGCACCAGGCAGGTGACCAGGACCAGGTCATCGCCGCGCTGCAGGCGCAGATCGACGCCCTCAAAGGCCAGGGCGGCGCGCCGGCGCAAGGCGAATTCCCGGAATTCCAGGCGCCCCACCTGACCCTGGCGAGCCCTGCCGGCATCGAAACCACCACGGAGGGGTCCACCCATCTGATGAGCGTCGAGCACAGCGCCGTGACCAGCGGGGGCCATATCAGCCTGAGCGCGGGCAAGAGCCTGCTCGTCAGCGTCAAGGAAGCGGTGCGCATGTTTGCCTACAAGGCCGGCATGAAGCTGGTGGCGGCCAGCGCCGACATCGACATTACCGCGTTGAAGGACAGCATCAACATCCTGGCCAAGCTCAACATCACCCACACCGCCAACAAGATCACGATCACGGCAAAGGAAGAGGTGGTGATCAACGGCGGCTCCAGCTTCAGCCGCTGGAACGCATCGGGGATCGTCCATGGCACCAGCGGCAACTGGGTCCAGCACGCCGCGCACCATAGCTTCGTCCCCGCCAAGAGCAAAGGCACGCGAAGCTTGCCGCAGCCCATGCAGCTGGCGCCGGGGCAGCTCGACCTGCATCACCAGTATGTGAACCCGGAAGGCAGCAAGAAGCAAGGCATCCGGCAAGGCGACTACACGGTCGTCGACGCCGAAGGAGGCGAGCACCAGGGCACGCTCGATGGCGACGGCTTTGCCAGCGTCGCGGGCCTGCCGATGGGCATGGCCGCGGTCACCTACGGCAAGGATCCGCGCGACCCATGGGATGAAGGCAGCGTCCTCGGCCAGGAGACCGAATGGCCGGCTGCGGCGCTGCCCGAGGGAGGTGCCGCTGCTGGTGCCGCTGGGGCAACGGCCGGCCAGCCGGCGCCGGGGGGAGGAATGCTGTCCGGTGCCAGTGCTGCGGCAGCCAGTCTCAAAGGCGCAGCCGGCCAGGCCCGCGCGATGGTGCAGGCCGCGCAGCAAGCGGCAGGCGCGGTGCAATCCCTGAAACAAGGTGGCGCGCAAGCATTGCTGGCGCCGCTCGGACAGGCGGCCATGGCCAATGTCGCGGGCAAGCTGCCGGGCGGCGCCGCGGCGCTGAGTGCCTACGGTGCACTGAGTGGAGGCAATCCGGCCGCCGCCGTCGCGTCCACGCTTGGTCTGCCCGGGTCGCTGCCGCGCATTGGCGCTGACGTGCCAGCCCCGTCCCTGAAAAAATCACTCGTATAAACAGCTCCATGACCGAACCCACGTCCAAGCCCACTGCGCGCGCGCCGGAAGTCGCCGTCGCGCCACTGAATACGATCGACCAGCGGGACGTCGGTGCCGCCGCCGCCGCCTTCGACAAATGGCTGCGCAAGATCAGCTACGATTACGTGACGCTGGACCGCCTGAGCACGGTCGCCGGTAGCTTGCCGGTGATCGGCAACATCATGGCCTTGATGGACGCCATCATGGACGTGGTCGGGATCATGCAGAAGTACATCGCGAAGGAGAAGGAGAAAGTCGATTTCCTGGCCTGGGTCAGCCTGGGCATCAACCTGATCGGCGTGGTGCCGGTGCCGCCAGGGATGAGCGCGGCGCGCATGAGCCTGCGTCCGGCCCTGCACCTGGCCCGGCAAAAGCTGGCGATGGGCGCCAAGGATATCGGCGCCGCATTGGTCGAGGTGCTGGTCCTGCACCTCAACGCCAGGCTTGCCGGCGAACTCGAGACTTTCATCGACGGCGCGATGGCCAGGCTGTCCGGCATCCTGGACGAATGCGCCAAGGTGGCCGACGGCATTGCCGACGACCTGATCAAGATCCTCAACCGCTGCATCGGCAAGGAGCCG